>DASUXW010000194.1:0-65753 GCA_036377715.1 Gemmatimonadales bacterium | reverse complement strand
CGTCGCCGAGTATCCCGGTGATCTCGAGGGCTGGTATCTGCTGGGCGAGTCGCTGTTCCACATCCAGGAGTTCGCTCCCCAGCCTCCCGATTCCGCCATCGCCGCGTTCGATCACGTGCTGCAGGCGGATTCGACGCTTCTCCCGGCGACCATCCACCAGCTCGATCTCGCGCTACTGTACCGCGATCGGGCGCGGTTCGATCGGACACGGCGGCTGTTCGAGACGTACGCCTCGCCGGTGCAGCGGGAGGCGCTCGAGGTGGCCGCGGGCATCGCCTGGGGTCCGCTGCCGTCCGACTCGGCGCTCCGGAGGGCGTTCGCCTCGGGCGACGCCTCCTTCCCGGTGATGGCGCTGCGCTCGCTGTACCAGCAGCCGAACGCCACGTCCGATACGCTGCTGTCGGTCTACCGGTGGGCTCAGGATGCGGGGTCCCAGCCCGGGGAGGTTCCGGCAGGAGCTCTCACCCAGCGGGCCACCGCGATGGTGGGGATGGGGCGGCTGAAGGAGGCGGTTCCACTGACGGACTCGCTCCTGGCCGCGGGCGCCGAGGCCGGGGCCGGGCTCCTCGCCGATCCGCTCGGCCTCGGCATCGCGGACTCGACCTACGGCGCAGGACGCCTGGATTCGCTCATCCGGACCCAACTGCGGCCCGGCGCGTTCAGGGCGTATGCGAACGCGTTCATGGCGCTGACCCGCGGCCGGGTAGTCGAGGCTCGGCGCGACATCGATGCCGGTCTCGCCCTGGGCGATACGGTGGGAGAATTCGGACGCGGGCGCCTGATCGCCATTCGTGGGTGGGCGTCGCTGATCGCGGGCGACACGGTCGCGGGCGTTCGCGACCTGCGCGAGGGCGTCGAGCTCGCCGCCGGGCCCGGTCGCAGCGGCCCGACGGCCTTTCTTCGGTTCCAGCTGGCGCTCGCGCTCTCCGCCCGCCCGGAGACCCGCGCCGAAGGTATCCGCTGGCTCCGCTACGGATTTTCCACCTGGAACGAGTTCATCCCGCTCGCCTACCTGGCGCTGGGCCGGGCCTGGGAAGCCGCCGGTGAGCGAGACTCCGCCGCGTTTGCCTATGGCCGGTTCGTGCACCTGTGGGACAATGCCGATCCGCCCTTGCAGAGCCGGGTGCAGGAGGCCCGGGAAGCCCCGGCACGGCTGAGCAGCGAGCCCCGGAAACCCTAGCGGCCCGTCACGCGGATCGCCGGGAGGGAGTATGTTCCAGACATGTCTCCCGACGGCGTCACCCCCGCGGCCGGGGCGGAGCAGCTCCGGGACACCCGTGAGCTTGGCCGCGAGCTGATCGATAACTTCGGCCGCGGCTGGGTCCGGGCCGACATCGATCTCCTCACGTCAGTCTTCTCCCCGGACGCCGTCTTCATCGAGACCCCGTTTTCCGAGCCGGTGCGCGGAGCCGGAGAGATCCGCCGGTGGTGGCTGGATGTCCCATACAGCCAGTCCGAGATCACCTTCACCTCGGGTGAGATCTACGCCGCCGGCCCCTGGTTCTCGACCGAGTTCAAGTGCGTGTTTCGCCGCAAGCGCACCGGGGAGTGGGTGGACGCCCGCGGTGCCATCTTCTGCGAGACCGCGGGCGGGCTCATCAGCGAGATGCGCATGTACTGGCACCGGTGGAACGGAGGGAGGGAGACCAGCAAGCCCTGACGGCCGGGGTGTCCTCTTTTGAGGACAGGTCGGGGCTTGGGGAACGGATCACCGGGGCTAAGTGTTGCCGTGATATGCGTGTGTTCCGTGGCACAGGGTTCGCAGACGTTAACACGGCGCCCATTCGGGCGTCCAATCCTGTGCTCCGTCGTCGGGAGGTGCCATGATCTCCGCCTTGCTCCTTCCTCTGCTCCTCGCCACGGCTCCGGCCGCGGGCGGGGTCCCTGCGGCCGCTCGGGCCGCGGGTGACGATCCGGCTGTTCAGCTCTGGCTCAACAGCGATCGAACTTATCTCCCGGGCGAACGGGCCAAGGTACAGGTCCGGGCGCGCAACGACGGCTACCTGCTGGTTCTGCATGTGGATCCCGACGGGGTCCTTCGCGTCCTGTTCCCACTCGATCCAAACGACGACAACTTCGTCCGCGGCGGCAAGAAGTACGAGATCCGCGGCCGCGGCGGTCGCGAGTCCTTCGAGGCCGACGGCAAGTCCGGACGGGGGACCGTCTACGCGGCGGTGTCGGGCACGCCGTTCCAATTCGGGCAATTCGTGCTCGCCGACCATTGGGACTACCGCGCGCTGGCGCCCAACCGGTTCCCCGCCGATCCCGAGCAGGACCTCAACGAGCTGGTCCGACGCATGGCTGACGCGAGCTTCGACTACGACATCCTGTCGTACACGGTGGTCGAGCGGGTGGTCTATGCGTCCGACTACTCCTACTCCCGGCCATACTACGGGTACTACGACAACTACTGGGGCTGCGGCGGCTGGTCGTACTCCTGCGGCTCCGGTCTTTCGGTCGGACTCTTCTTCGGCCGCCCGTACCGCCGGTTCTACTATGATCCGTTCTACGACCCCTTCTTCTACGACCCGTACTACTACCGTCCGGCCTACGTCTACCCGGTGCGCCCCTGGGGCTATGGCTACTTCGGATATCCGGTCTACGGTTACCCGCATTACGGGAATCCGTATTACGGCGGCCGCTATTACGGGAACCGTGACCGCAACTGGGCCCGCCCCTACACCCCGTACCGATTCCGTGATGTCGAGGGCGTGCAGGCCGGCTATCGTCCGCGGGGATTCGATCTCCGGCGCTCGGTAAACACCGTTTACCTGCCGCCGGTGGTCCGTGACCGCATTTCGGAAGCGAGCCCGGCGCGCCGCCTCACCGACACACGGCCCGCCGCCGAGGCGCGCCCCGTCGAGCCCCGTCGAGTGGACGCCCGGCCGGTCGAGCCGCGCTCGACAGCGCCGGAGCGGCGCGCCGCGCCGACCCGGGACGCCGATGCAGGTCGGCGTTCCGGCGCGGCCGACGGCCCGACGCGCACCCGCGGTGATGCCGCGCCACGCCGGGCGGAAAGCCGCACGGTGCAGCCGAACATCGAGGCGCGGCGGTCGCGCGAGCCGGACCGGCCGCGCGTGAGCGTCCCGACCAGTCCCGGCCGGCAGGACCTGCCGAGGGAGGTGCGTCCGCTGAGCCGGTCGGAGGATGCGGCAGACCGCTCGGTGGTTGACCGCCAGCCGGAGCCTCGTCGCGCGGAGCCGCGGCCCGACCCGTCTCCCCAGCCTGCGGTAGAAGCGCGACCGTCTGGCAGGGATGGCGGCTACAGTCGTCCGGAGCCGCGTGCGAAGCCCCGGTCGCAGCCCGAGGCCCGGCCGGCACCGTCCCGGGCTCCGGATCGCGGCAGCTTCTCGCCGCCGTCCCGGTCGGATGGCGGTTCCCGCAGCGGGTGGAGCGGCGGCGGCGATCGCGGGGATGGCGGCCGAAGCGTAGGCGGCGGGATGTCCGGAGGACGGCGGAGGTAGGGGCGGGAGGTAGGCAGGTAGTACGAGCCACCCTGAACGAAGTGAAGGGGACATACCCAAGGGCATGTCCCCTTCACTTCGTTCAGGGTGACCCGTTCCTCACTCCCCCGCCCCCGCCCGAACCATCGGATCGCCCCGACGGCCCTCAGGTCTTTTTGTTTCGCCGGGCGTAGTCGAGTCCCCACTCCATGAGCTCGGCGCTGCGGAGCCCCACCCGCATCGCCTGGCCCACCGCGTCCTCCTCCTCCATCTCATGGTCCAGGATGAGATGGGGGATCAGGGCGGCACCGACCCGGTTTCCGCTGCCGCAGTGCACCAGTACCAGGCGATCTCCGGCCCCGCGCAGCACCGCGAGCACGCGCTCGATGGTCTGATCGGTGAGCGTCCCCGGGCCCACCGGGATGTTGACGTACTCCATTCCCTGGGCGGCCACCGCCGCGGGCTCGTCGAACGGCCGCCGCTCCATCGGGTCGCGCAGGTCGAGCACGATCGCGCCTCCCACCGCATGCAATGCCGCGAGGTGCGACGGAGAGGGTTGTCCGCCGGTGACCACGCCCGGCAGGACCTGACACGCGTTCGGCACGCCCGCGAGGGCCTGCACCGGACTGCTCATGCGCCGTGCTCTCCGGCGCTGTCACCCCGGTACATGATCACCTGTGCTCGCTCCAGGGTGATGAGCCCGCCACCGATCATACCGTCGAGCTCGGGGAGGACCGCCTGGATCCTCTCCTCGGTATCCACGCACTCGACCACCAGCGGGAGGTCGAGGGAGAGGCGGAGCACCTTCTCGCTGTGGATGCCCGCGCTGGCCCCGAATCCCATGATCCCGCGGAACACCGTGGCGCCGGCGAACCCCCGCTCCCGCAGGCGGAGCACAATGGCTTCGTAGAGCGGCTTGCCGTGGTAACGGTCCCGCTCGCCGATGTGGATACGCATCAGGGTGCGCTCGCCGGTCAGGCCGTGCATCCGCAGGCCGCTCCGAACTTTTCACCAGGGAAGCAGGGAAGGCACGGAGGTGACACGGAAGGCCTTGGGTTCGGACGGCCTCCCTGGACCCGGACAACAGCAAACAAGTCGCTGTGGGGCCCACTCGCCGAGCGGCTCCGGTGTCCCTTCCGTGTCACCTCCGTGCCTTCCGTGCTTCCGTGGTGAATCACGGGACCCTCGCTTGAAGCGAGCTCAGCTCGCGAGCAGCCGCGACGCCGAGGAAGGTGGCGAGCAGCGAGAGTCCGAGGCTGAGCACGATGTAGGCTGCGGCACGGCCCCAGTCCCCGTCTTCCATCAGCGCCAGCGACTCGTAGCTGAAGGTCGAGAACGTGGTATACCCCCCGCACAGACCCACGGTGAGCAGCGCCCGGACCTCGGGGGTCAGGGTGGGAGTGTCGATGGCATAGCGCAGGAAGAGACCCAGCAGGAAGGAGCCGGTGAGGTTGACGAAGAGAGTCCCGACCGGGAAGGTGGCGGCGAACGATCGCTGAACCAGACCCCCGAGCAGGTAGCGCCCCACGCCGCCCACGGCGCTTCCCAGCGCGATGTACCAGAGCATGCCGGAATGTATACATTACCGGCGTGCTCCGCCTCGCCATCGCCCAGATGCGCCCCAGGAAAGGCGCCTACGAGGAGAATCTCGACCGGCTCGGCGTCCTGTTCCGCGAGGCGGCGCGCGCCGCGGCGCCGCCCGAGCTGCTGATCGCGCCCGAAGCCGCGCTCACCGGCTACTTCCTCGAAGGCGGCGTGCGCGACCTGGCGGTCACCGCCGAGCGGCTGTTCGAGGACCTGTCCTGCCGTCACCGCGACGTGGGGGCTGCCCCGCTCGATGTCGCCCTCGGTTTCTACGAGCTGCACCAGAACCGCCTCTTCAATTCCGCGCTCTACGCGACGCTCGGCGGGACCGACGCTGGGATCCGCCACGTGCACCGCAAGGTGTTCTTGCCGACCTACGGCGTGTTCGACGAGGAGCGGTTCGTCGAGGCGGGGCGCGGCGTGCAGGCGTTCGACACCCGGTGGGGCCGAGCCGCGATGCTCATCTGCGAAGACGCCTGGCACTCGTTCACGTCGATGCTCGCGGCGCTCGGCGGCGCCCAGCTCATCATCGTGCCGAGTGCGAGCCCGGCGCGCGGGGTGGAACCGGACCCCGATGCGCCCGGCCGGCCGGCGAGCCTCGGACGGTGGGGCCGGATGGTCAGGGACATCGCCGGGGAGCACGGGCTCTATGTGGCGCTCGCGCAGCTCGTGGGCTTCGAGGGCGGGAAGGCGTTCCCCGGCGGGAGTCTGGTGGCCGGGCCGCGTGGCGACCTGCTGCTCGAAGGCCCCGTGTTCGAGGACGCGCTGCTCCAGACCACGCTCGACTTCGACGAGATCACCCGCGCGCGGGCCGACATGCCGCTCCTGTCGGATCTGGAGATGCGGCTCCCGCATCTGCTCGGCTCGCTCCACGAGGCCCGGCGGAGCAGACCGGGCAGCGTCGACCAGGCGAGGCGAGCCGAGGCTCCCTGTCCGCCCGAGCCCTCGGTCGGCCCTGCGCTCGCGCCCATTCAGGTGCGCGCCGACCCCTCCCACGATCCCCTCGCGATCGACGCGGAGCTCACCCGCCAGTGGCTGGTGGCGTTCATCCGCGACGAGGTCGTCCGCCGCCGCGGGTTCGAGCGCGTGGTGATCGGCCTCTCCGGCGGGGTGGACAGCTCGGTGGTGGCCTATCTGGCCGCGGATGCGCTGGGGCCCGGCAACGTGCTTGGCGTCCGGATGCCGTACCGGACCTCGAGTCCCGAGAGCCTCGAGCACGCCCGGCTCATCGGCGAGGCGCTCGGCATCGAGGAGCGGACGGTGGACATCAGCGCCGCGGTGGACGGGCTCGCGAGCGCGGTTGGGGAGGGGCCCGATGCCGGCCGGCTGGGCAATATCATGGCGCGGACCCGGATGATCACGTTGTTCGATCTCTCCGCCGCACTCCGCGCCCTGCCGCTCGGGACCGGCAACAAGACCGAGCGGCTGTTCGGCTATTTCACCTGGCATGCCGACGACTCGCCTCCGGTGAACCCGATCGGCGACCTCTTCAAGTCGCAGGTCTGGGCGCTGGCTCGCCACCTCGGCGTGCCCGACGTGATCGTCTCCAAACCCGCGAGCGCCGACCTCATCCGCGGCCAGACCGACGAGGGCGACTTCGGCATCAGCTACCCCCGCGCCGACGCGATCCTCCACTGGATCCTGCTCGGCTACGGGACCCCGCAGATCGCCGCGCTCGGCTACAGCGAGGACGAGATCGCGCTGGTGCGGAAGCGGCTCGACTCCACCCACTGGAAGCGCCGGCTCCCGACGGTCGCGATGCTCAGCGCGACGGCGATCGGGGAGTATTATCTGAGGCCGGTGGACTATTGAACTGCGGTGAGCGGTAAGCGGTAAGCGGGACCAGCACACGTGCCCGCTCCGGTGTGCTGGTCCCGCTTACCGCTCACCGCTCACCGCCGCCCCATCCGTGGAGCTCCCATGCACCCCGACCCCCGCCCCATGTCCTCCTCCACCGGCACCATCACCACCTTCGTGATGCCGCACATGCAGAACGTGCTGGGCGATCTGTTCGGGGGGGAGTTGATGGCGCTGGTGGACCAGGCGGCGGCCGTGGCGGCGATCCGGCACGCGGGCGGGCCGGCCGTTACGGCGAGCATTGACCGGGTGGATTTCCGGGAACGGATCCCCGTGGGCTCGCTCGTGACCTGCGAGGCGACGGTGGACTACGTGGGCAACAGCTCGATGGACATCACGGTCGAGGTCTACGCCGAACAGGTGAGCACGGGTGAGCGGCGGCACACCCACACCGCGCACGTCGTCTTCGTGGCCATTGACGAGAACGGCAAGCCCAAGCGCGTGCCGCGGCTCGTTCCGCAGACCGACGAGGAGCGCGCCCGCTATGGGCGGGCGGAGGCGCACCGGCTGAGCAATGCTTCTCAATGACGGGTCCGCCTGCGGCCGTGGTGCTCAGCGGTGGCGGCGCCAAGACGGCGGCCCACCTCGGTGCCGTGCGCGCGCTGGCCGAGACGGGACGCTCGACGGCGCGGTACGTGGCCACGTCGATGGGAGCGGTGATCGCCGCCGGGCTCGCGGCGGGGGTGGCGCATGACGCGATGCTCGAGCGGCTCACGGAGGTGGGCGCCCGGGGGATCGTGCGCGACCCGTTCGCGCCGGTGGCCGGGCTCTGGGCGCGATCGCTGCTCAGACCGGGGCCGTTCCGGCGCGCGGTCGAGGCGGTGGTGCCGGCCCGCCGGTTCGGCGAGCTGATGGTGCCGCTTACCGTGGCGGTGGTAGATCTCGGCAGCGGCGCGCTGCTCCTGTTCGGCGCCGGCGGGGAGGACGCGCCGCTCGTTGACGTGCTGTGCGCCACCTGTGCGCTCCCGATCTACTTTCCGCCGGTGGCGCTGGCGGGCCGCCGTTGCGGCGACGGCGGGCTCAGGGGGGTGCTGCCGCTCGAGGCGGCGGCGCGGGTCGCCACCGAGCCGGTCGTCGCGGTGGACGTGGGGCCCGGTGCCGACGCATTGGGCGATGAGCCGCCGCCGCCGGTACCGCCGGTAGTCCGGGCACACGACGAAGCCGTCGGCACGCTCATGGCTGCGACCACGGCGGCGCAGCTCGTCGCGTGGCGCGCGGAGCCCTCCCGGCCGCCGCTGGTCTACGTGCGGCCGGCCGTCGAGCGGAACGCCACCTTCCGCGTGGAACGGATGCGCCGCTACGCGGAGGAAGGGTACCGCGCCGCCCGTGCCGCCCTGGCTGCCGCCGGGGCGCGGTCTTGACCCTCCCCCCGTTCGGGACAAATTGACCACATGAAAGCCTCGGAAGCGATGGTGGCGGATCCTCACGTCGCGGTGGCCGGCGCAATGGCCAGCGAGGTGGCGATCATGTTCAAGACGCGGAACATCTCCGTCGTCCCGGTGGTGGACGATCACCGCACGCGACGCTTCCTGGGCACGCTCAGCGACCGCGACCTCGTCACCCGCTGCCTGGCCGAGGGCAAGCATCCCTGGCACACGCGGGCCGACTCGCTGATGCGCACCAATCCGCCCGTGGTGGGGCCGGACCAGGAGCTCACGGGCTACCGGGTCCGGATGGACCTCGATCCCCACGAATCGCACCTCAGGCCCACGATCACGGTGGTGGACGGCGACGGGTGCGTGCTGGGCTTCATCAGCCATCCCGAGCAGATCCCGGGGGTCGAGATCGTGTGGGGTGAGGAAGGGTAGAACGATGCCGGAGTTCAAGCTGTTCACGCTGGAAGAGGCCGAGCGCACCCTCCCGCTGGTCAAACGGATCGTGCACGACCTCACGCTGGAATATCCCGCCTGGCGGGCCGCCGTCGCGCGCTTCGAGGTGCTGACGGGCGGCGCCCGGGCCGATTGGGGCGAGACCCCGGAACTGGTGGCCGCGCGCGAGGCGGTCACGCGGCACGCGGAGCGGATCAACCGCTACCTCCAGGAGCTGGAATCGGTAGGCTGCGTATTCAAGGGATTCGAGGCGGGACTGGTGGACTTCTACTCGCTCCGGGAGGATCGGCCGATCTTCCTGTGCTGGCGCCTGGGCGAGGATCGCATCACCCACTGGCACGAGATCGAGGCCGGCTTCGGCGGGCGCCAGCCGATCGACGCGGCCATTCTTTCCGCGGTCAACTCATGATCAGATTCTGGCTGTTCCTCCACCTGCTCGGCTTCACCATGTGGCTGGGCGGGGCGCTGGCGTCCATGGTGGCGGGAATCGCCGGGAAGCGCGAGGACCGCGCGGGGCTCGGCGCGATCGCCCGGTCGCAGGCGGCGGCGTACAAGGCAATCATCGCGCCCGGGGCGCTGCTGGCGGTCCTGTCGGGGCTGATCCTCACCTTCTCCGTCTCGGCCCGCATGGGCGAGCTGGTCGGGTTCAACATCTGGCTCGTGATCATGCAGGGCGCCGGGATCATCGGGGCCCTCCTGGTGCTGCTCATCGGGCTGCCGACAGCCTCGAAGCTCGCGCGGCTCGACCCGGAGGGGCACGGCGCCGCCTATTTCGACGAGCTGCGGCAGCGGCAGAAGGTCGTCAGCTCGGTGGCGGGGGTGCTGGCGCTCCTGGCGCTCGTGGCGGGGGCGTTGGTGCGGTAGGACGGGGCCCGGGGGAGACAGCGGGCCGACGCTCTAGAGCGGCTCGACACTCGGCCAACTCGTCGTGAGGTCCAGCCAGCCCGGGTTCGTGCTCTCGATCAGAGCGATCATCTTCCGTCTGGTCCACCCCTTCAACTGCTTCTCTCTGCGGATCGCGTCCCGCGCCTCGCCCGCGGTCTCGACGTGCACCAGTCGAGTCGTGGCGTGACGGAAGACGTACGAGTAAGGGTCGTGCCCTTCGCGGTGCTCGGCGATGCGGCGCGCCAGGTTGTTCGTGATGCCGACGTACAGCTCCCGCGTATCGCTGGCCAGGATGTAGACGCAAAAGGGACGGTAAGGCATCCCGCATTTTCCGGGTGGACGCTCAAACCGATATCAAGTGCGCTGGTTTCCCGGCCGCGCGAAACGGGGCCGGAGAACTCGGAAGTGACTCGGGGGCGGATCACGGCGCCGCCCGCATCGCCGCGCGGCTCAGCCGTTCGACCAGCGCGCGCAGCTGCTCGGCCAGCTCCTGGCCCGTGGCCGGGCGGCGGTCGCGGTCGCCGTTCAGCGCACCCTGGAAGAACTCGGCTACGGCTGCGGGGCAGGCCGGCGTGTAGCGGCGCAGGTCGGGAATCTCCCGATACAGAATGTTGGAGACCGTCTCCTCGCGTGCCACACCCTGGATCGGATTGGTGCCCGCAATCGCTTCGTAGAGCACGAGCGAGAGGCTCCAGATGTCGAATGATGGGTCCGGCGGATCGCCGTTGATCGCTTCGGGCGAGAGGTAGGCCACCGTCCCGGCGACGGCGCCGCCGCCCGTCAGCCCGTCCGAGTCGCTCGTTCCCGAATCGAGGGAGTCGGGTGTGTCGAGGTCGAAGCCGCGGGCCGCGTCGACTGCTCTGGCGAGGCCGAAGTCGAGCAGCTTCGGCGTGCCGTCGGCGGCAAAGCCCACGTTGCTCGGCTTGATGTCCCGGTGAAGGATCCCCGCGGCATGGATCCGGTCCACCGCCTCGGCGAGCGCCGCCCCGAGCGCAAGCACGTCGCCCCACAGGAGTCTTCCCTGACGCAGTCGGTCGGCCAGCGTCCTGCCCGCCAGGTACTCGACGATCAGAATGGGGACGCCGTGGAAGAACTCGATCCCGTAGATCAGCGCCAGGTTGGGATGCGATACCGCGGCCATGGCCCGTGCCTCGCGCCGGAGCCGGACCGAGAGGTAGGGCGCCACCCAGGGGAGCGTCTTCACCGCCACCCGGCGGCCGAGATGGAGGTCCGTCGCCAGGTAGACCACGCCCATCCCGCCGCGACCGATGCGCGACTCGAGCCGGAACTTGCCGCCGAGGAGCAGGGGGGCCTTGCACGGCACCATCCTGCCGTCGCAGTCGGGGCACTGCCGCTGATCACCTGGGCGGACCACGCCGCACCGCTCGCACTCGGCGGCGACCCGGTCATCGTCCGCGGTCCCGCCGGCCATGGGGGCGGAGCCGATGCGATCCTCCAGGGCGGCGCCGGCCGAGGAGGCCACGGTCGCGAGCAGCAGGCGGTCTTCGCGCGTGTACGGCAGCTCGCTCCGCTTGGCGCCGAGTGCCAGGATGGCGGAGAGCTCGCCCGAGTCGTGCACCAGCGGCAGCAGGAGGCGGACTCCGCCGTCGGCCAGCCACTGGCGGTCCTCGCTCGGCAGGTTTCCGACCACGCTGTCGGGCTCCGCCAACCGGACCGGGAGCGGCCCCCCTACGGCTGCCAGGAGCCGGGCCAGGTCGGAGTCGGCGGCCAGGGGGCGGGACCGGGCAGACGGTGACACCAGCCGGTCCGCGCCCGGCGCGCGGACCAGCAGCGCTCCGCTCTCGAGGTGGAAGGCGCGGTCGATCTCGCGCAGCAGCAGCTCCTCCAGCTGCGCCACCCCCGCGATGTTTCGACTTCCCTCTACCAGCGCATGCAGCGTCTGCGCGGCGTCGTAGTGTTCCCGGAAGAAGCGCCGGTCGATCCCCGCGAGGATGCGCCGTCGGAACCCCAGCATCGCGAAGCCGAGCACGGCCACCGCGGTGAGCAGCAGGCCGGCGGGACCACTCATGAGCCCCGCGAGCGACTGGTGCCTGTGGGTGAAGAGGAGCACTGCCAGGATCACGAGCGGGGCGACGGCGGCGGCGATGGCGGTATACCTCGCCAGCGCGTACTGGACGGCCTTCCGGACCACCAGCCGGACGTCGAGCGCGTGCTGCACCAGCACGGCGTAGGCGGTCACGATCGGAATCGAGAGCGTGCCGGTGTAGACCAGCACCTCGAGCCAGCGGAACACGGCGGGCCGGGACAGCACGGCGTCCGCCGCCGGCCAGAACGACATCACCACCACGGCCGACAGCATCGGCGCGCTTCCCGCGACCAGCCCGAACAGCAGCAGCCGCACCCGCCGTCGCTCGTCGTCGGCGGCCCGATGCGCCTTCCGGACCAGGAAGGGAAGCGTGGGCAGCATGAAGACGAACAGCGTAGCCTGATAGAGCGTGTGCTCCTCGTAGCGCGAGAACGCCCCGGTCGCGCGGGTGAGGGGCGATGCCGACCCCGTGAGCAGCCCGGCCGCGTGGATGAGGTTGACGCCCAGCAGCACGACTCCGACGGCGAGCGAGACGGGCAGTGCCAGGCGCGGAAGGCGCGCGTGCCGGGCGGGCGCGGGTACCCGGGGGAACTCGCGGACGAAGAGCCAGAGCACGTACGGGAGGAACGCCTCGACCTGGACGTGGCCCAGGGTTAACAGTGCGCCGGCAGCGCCTGGGAGCGGCACCGAGAGCCGGAGGAGCAGACGGTCGGCGAATTCGGAGCCGATGAGGAGGAAGTAGAGCGCCAGGTGGCGCGCGCGCCGATCGCGGCCTCCGCCGAGCCAGAGGCCCGCGGCGCAGGCCGCGAACACCACCACGTGCGCCAGGTAGACGAGGTAACGCTCGGGGCGAGTCCCCTCCAGCGGCGCGCCGGCGAGGAACCCGAGCAGGCCGAGCCCGATCTTGAGCCCGGCGATCGCGGCGAGAACGCGGAGCCAGGGGCGGGTCGTCTACCGCTCCCCGAAGAGGTCGCTCAGCACGTACGCGAAGCAGAACTTGCTCAGGATCGCGCTCTGGTCGGGCCGCGGGAGCCCGAATCGCTCCCGCTCCCGATCGATGATCCTGTTGGAGGCTTCCCGGATGATGTCGGCGGTGATCTCGCGGTCCTTGCCGGCCAGTCGGGCGGCCTCCTCGCCGATCCGCGCGACCACGCCCAGCACGTAGTCTCGGCCGGTCTCCCGGGACTCCCACAGGTCGGGGGTATTGGCGATCCCCGCGGCCAGGGTGAGCTGGAGGATGCGGCCGAACATCCGTGCCGCGTCGGAGGACAACTGGCAGCCGCCGGCGCTCCTGCCCAGCGTGAAGCTCGCCTCGACGAAGACGCTGTCGGTATCCATGGGGGGTCGGCCTCGGGGTGGGGGTTGGGGTGCAATCTGCGGCGCGCGGCGCGCGGTGGCCAGGGCGGCCGCGCCCCGGGAGGCTCAGCGCCGAGTGCCGGTCCGACAGACTCCGCGCACCGGGCATTCGGGACACCGCGGCACCCGCGCCGTGCAGACCAGCGCTCCCAGCTCCATGATCGCCTGGTTGAAGGTCCAGGCCGCGGCGCCGTTCCGCCGCGGGACCAGCCTGGCGCCCGTCTCCCATATTCGCCGCTCGACGCCGGGGCCGCGCAGGCGCGGGTGAAACGCCCGCCGGATGACCCGGGCCACGTTGGTGTCGATGGCCGGGGTGGCCCGCTCGTAGGCAAAGCTCGCCACGGCGCCGGCGGTGTAACGGCCGACGCCGGGGAGCCGCAGGAGCGCTGCCGGGTCGGCGGGCACGACGCCGCCGTGCTCGTCCACCACGGTGCGCGCCAGCCGGTGCAGATTGGCCGCGCGCCGGTAGTAGCCCAGGCCCTCCCAGCTTTCCCGAACCATCGCCGGCTCGGCCCGGGCCAGCGCCTCGAGGGTGGGGTATCGCGCGAGAAAGCGGTGATAGTACGCCTCGACCCGGGCAACCTGGGTCTGCTGCAGCATGAATTCGGAGACCAGCACCCGATAAGGATCGCGGGTCCGGCGCCAGGGAAGATCGCGCGCGTGACGCCGAAACCAGCGCAGCAGCCGGCGGCGGAAGGCCGTGGCGTCCGAGTGGGCGCGTGCGAACTGCCGGGCGGGGGTGGATTTACGGGGCATGGGTGGGCAAGATACAGGACCTATGGCCAACGCCACCACGCTCGACATTCGCCAGCTCACCGGCCGCCTCGTCCTCGACGGGGCGTCGCAGGTGGGCCGCCTGACCTTCTTTGTAGTGGACATGATCCGCGGCCTGAGCGAGATCCGGATCTGGTGGCCGCGGATGATGGTAGAGGCGTGGAACATCGGGGCGGGGAGCCTGTTCATCGTGCTCCTCATCTCCGCCTTCGCCGGCGCGGTGACGGCGCTCCAGACCGGGTACCAGTTCGCCGGCAACATCCCGTACTACGTGGTGGGGACGCTGGTCGTCTCCTCGATCATCCTGGAGCTGGGCCCGGTGCTCACCGCGCTCATCCTGGCCGGGCGCATCGGGGCGCGCTATGCGGCCGAACTGGGCACCATGCGCGTCACCGAGCAGATCGACGCGCTCGAGAGCCTGGGCCGCTCGCCGTCGTCGCACCTGGTCATCCCGCGGGTTCTGGCGGGGCTCATCATGATCCCGGCGCTCACCATCTTCGCGAATCTCACGGGCATCCTGTCGGGCTGGCTCTCGGTCAAGGCGGTCCTGCCGGTCACGGACGCCGACTTCATCTACGGGGCCCAGTACTACTGGCGGCCGTGGGACGCGTGGTACTCGATCATCAAGGCGTTCTTCTTCGCCGGCTCGATCACGATCATCTCCTGCTACATGGGGTTCAACACGCAGCAGGGCGCCGAGGGCGTGGGCAAGAGCACCACGACCGCGGTCGTCACCAGCTCGGTGCTCATTCTGGTGCTCGACACCGTGCTCACCCGCCTCCTGCTCAACCAGTGAGCCTCCGTCCATGATCGAGGTTCACGGCGTGGTGAAGCGGTTCGGCAAGCAGACGGTGCTGAACGGCGTCGAGTTCGAGGTACGCGAAGGCGAGACGGTGGCGCTGCTGGGCCCGTCGGGGACCGGCAAGAGCGTGCTGCTCAAGACCATCATCGGGCTCATCAAGCCCGACCAGGGCACCGTCATCGTGGACGGCAAGGACGTGTGCCGCCTGGGCCGGAGGGAGCTGAGCGATTTGCGGTCGCACATCGGCTACGTGTTCCAGAACGGCGCCCTGTTCGACTCGATGACCGTGTTCGAGAACGTGCGGCTCGGCATCACCGACCAGGACAAGTACCAGGACCTGGGCTACGTGCGCGAGCGGATCGCCGAGTGCATCCGGCTGGTGAATCTGCCGGCCGACACGGTGGAGAAGTATCCGGCCCAGCTCTCCGGTGGCATGCGCAAGCGGGTGGGGATCGCGCGGGCGATCGCGGGGAGCCCCAAGTACCTGTTGTACGACGAGCCCACCTCGGGGCTCGATCCCGTCAACGCCGACATCATCGACGGCCTGGTGCAGCGGCTCGACCGCGAGCTCGGCGTCACCAGCGTGATGGTGACCCACGACGTGCGCGGCGCGTTCCGCGTGGCCGACCGGCTGGCGCTCCTGAGCGACGGCAAGATCGTCATGCAGGGCACCCCGCAGGAGTTCCTGGACTCGCAGAATCCCAAGGTCCGCGAGTTCCTCGAGCGCGATTTCGACAATCCCTCCTTCGCCGCCTGAGCGTCTATGGATCTCCGCGTCCGGGAAGTGACCGTGGGCACGATCGTGCTGGTGGCCATCCTGGTCTTCGTCTTCGGGACCATGTGGCTCAGCGGCCGGCGGGTCGGCGCCGGCAACACGGTCCGGATCCAGTTTGAGAATGTGAGCGGGCTCAAGCGGGCATCGCCGCTCCGGATCTCGGGCGTGAACGTCGGCAAGGTGGAAGCCATCGACTTCGTGGACGTGGGCAAGGTGCTCGTCGAGGCGAGCCTTCCGCCCCAGATCACCCCCAAGGCGGACGCCACGGCGGAGATCGTCTCCGTCACCTTCGTGGGCGACTACGCCGTGGACTTCGATCCGGGCCAGAGCGGCCAGCGGCTCCCCCCCGGGACCGTAATCCGCGGGCAGCGCGCCGAGGGGCTGAGCGACCGCGCCGCCGAGCTGAGCACCCGCGCCGACAGCCTGCTCATTTCGGCGCAGGAGATCATCAACCAGGAGACTGCCGATCAGCTCCGCGCGACGATGTCGGCCCTCCAGGCCACGCTCAAGTCCACCCAGCAGACCATGCGGATCCTGAGCGACACCGCGCGCGGCCCCATGGGCGAGCTGAGTCGCACGCTGGCCACCTTCCGCCAGCTCGGCGCCCGGCTCGACAGCACCCTCGGCAACCCGAACTTGGCCCGCGCCCTCGACCGCACCGACACCCTCACCGCCAACCTCTCCGCCATGACGGCGCAGCTCACCACCACGAGCGCCCGCCTCGACAGCGTCCTGGCCGGCGTGAACAGCGGCCGCGGCACCATCGGCAAATTCGCCACCGACAGCGGCTTTTATACCGACATCCGGGGCCTGAGCCAGAGCATGAAGCAGCTGATCGACGAGCTCAAAAAGCATCCGGGGAAGGTGCCGGTGACGATCGAGCTGTTCTAGGCGGTGAACAGTGAATGGTGAACGGTGAACAGTGAACAGTGAACGGGACCAGCACACCAGACTACTCCCGGTGTGCTGGTCCCGTTCACTGTTCACTGTTCACCGTTCACTGTTCACCGTTCACTGTTCACCGTTCACTGTTCACCGTTCACCATTCACTGTTCACCGCCCCTGCTTACCTTTCCGCCCATGCTCTCCCTCACCTTCCTCGGCACCGGCGCCGCCTGCCCCACGGTGGACCGCAACGTGGCGGGGCTGGCGTTGCAGCGGGAGGGGGAGACGATCCTGTTCGACTGCGGCGAGGGAACGCAGCGGCAGATGATGCGGTACGGGGTCGGGTTCTCCTTCACCGAGGTCTTCTTCAGCCACTTCCATGCGGACCACATGCTCGGGATCACGGGGCTGGTGCGGACCATGGGGCTGCAGGACCGGAGCGCGCCGCTCACGTTGTACGGGCCCCGCGGGGCACAGAAGGTGCTTGGCGCGGCGCTGAGCCTCGGGATCGAGCGCAACAAGTTCCCCGTCGACATCGTCGAGGTGCGCCCGGGCGATCGGCTCGGCCGCGCGGAGTACGACATCATCGCCTTCCCCACCGAGCATCGGGCCGACACGGTCGGCTACGCGCTCGCCGAGCACACCCGGCTGGGCCGGTTCCACCCGGAGCGCGCGCGGGAACTGGGCATCCCGGAGGGGCCGCTCTGGGGCCGGCTGCACCGCGGTGAGACGGTGACGCTGGCGGACGGTCGCACGATCGGCCCGGCGGACCTGGTGGGCGCGCCGCGCCGCGGCCGCACAGTCGTCTACTCGGGCGATACCCGTCCGACGCTGGCGGTGCTCGAGGCATCCCGCGGCGCCGATCTCCTGATCCACGAAGCTACCTTCGGCGGCGACGAAGCCGAGCGCGCCGTCGAGACCGGCCACTCGACGGCCGCGGAAGCCGCACGGCTTGCCCTCGACGCCGGCGTGCGCCGCCTGATCCTGACCCACATCAGCCCGCGCTACAACCGCGACGCTCCCGAGCTTCTGGCCGAGGCCAGGGCGGTATTCCCGGAGACGACGGTGGCGCGGGATGGGATGGTGGTGGAGGTGGGATATCGGGAGTGAACGGTGAACGGTGAACGGTGAACAGTGAGCGGTAAGCGGTAAGCGGTGAGCGGGGCGGTGGGAACGGAGTTGCGGGCGCAGGCCGGGAGGCGATGCTCGCAGAGGGCGCGTCAGTCGCCGCCAGTCATCTCAGCCGTAGTAGCAGCCCCACGCATGCGGGCGGCGACTGTGGCGCCCGGCGCCGGGTACCGCGAAGCGGGTGGGTCGCCTTTCGGCCGGAGCCGTGGACCCCAAACCCGAACAACCGGAGCCCGGATGCGCTCGAAGCCCTCGTGGTATGAGCAGGGTCTGCTGGTCAGCATGTTGGCCCTGCTCGTCTGGTCGGGGATTTCACCGCACGATCGGTTCACCTGGTGGCTCGAGGTGGCGCCGATCTTCATTGGGGTGCCGGTGCTCATCTGGTTTTACCCCACACTCCGTCTGACTCCCCTCACCTATACCCTCATCTGGGTTCATTGCCTCATCCTGATGCTCGGCGGCCACTACACCTATGCCCGGGTACCGCTCGGATTCTGGATGGAGGATTGGTTCGGCTTCGCCAGAAATCATTACGACCGGATCGGCCACTTCGCGCAGGGATTCATTCCGGCGATGCTGGCGCGCGAGATCTTCATCCGCCGCTCGCCCCTCGGGGGGAGCCGCTGGCTGCCGTTCCTGGTGGTGTGCTTCTGTCTCGCGTTCAGCGCCTTTTATGAGCTGATCGAGTTCTGGACCGCGCTCGCGTCCGGCGGCGCGGCCACCGACTTCCTCGGCACCCAGGGCGACGTGTGGGATACGCAGTGGGACATGCAGCTCGCGCTGATCGGGGCGATCGTCTCGCTGGTGCTGCTCTCGGGCGTACAGGACCGGCAGCTCGCGAGGATGGGCGTCAAACAGGTCGCGGCACGGGCCCGCTCAGGGTGATGTCCGGGCCGGGTGGCGGGGCGGGATGGTCGCCGCGTCGAGCACCGTCCGGACCTGCCGGAGCAGCGCGTCGGGCGTGAAGGGCTTTTGGAGCAGGGGTGGGCCATTCTGCGCACCCGTGTCGCCGGCGAAATCGGGGTCGGGCCGCCCCGACATGTAGGCGACTCGCACCGCGGGATGCTCGCGCGAGATGCGCTCACCCAGTGCGCGGCCGCTCAGGACCGGCATGATGAGGTCGGACAGGACGAGCGCCACATCCGGCTGCTGCCCGAGGAGCTGCAGCGCGTCGGCGCCATTGGCGGCCCGCAGCACCTGGTAGCCCGCATCCTCCAGCGTCCGCGCCGCGAAGCCGAGCACCGCCGGATCGTCGTCCACCACCAGCAGCTTCTCCCGTCTTCCGCGCGGTGGATCGGATGCGGGAAGCGACACCGGGGCCGGAGCGAGCTCGCCGGCGGCCGGGAGCTCGATCCGGAACACCGAGCCCCGTCCGCTCACGCTCTCGACTCCGATCCGCCCGCCGCTCTGGTGCACGATCCCGTGCACCACCGAGAGGCCCAGCCCCGTCCCCTGACCTGGACCCTTGGTCGTGAAGAACGGCTCGAAGACCCGCTCGCGCACGAGCGGATCCATTCCGCCGCCGGTATCGGCCACCTCGAGGTGGACGGCTCCGTCATTCCTCGCCACGGATACCGTGAGCTGGCCGCCGCCCGGCATCGCATCCCGCGCGTTGAGGGTGAGGTTGAGCAGCACCTGCTCGAGCTGGCCGCGGTCGGCGAGCACCGGTGCGCCGCCTGGCGGCACCCGCACCACCAGCTCCCGCTCGGGCCCGAGCGCCTGCTGCATCATCGGGGTGAACTCGGTCACGACGCGGCCCAGATCGAGATCGGTGGGGCGGCGTACCTGGCGCCGGCTGAAGGCGAGGAGCTGCTGGGTGATATCCGCGGCGCGGACGGCCGCCTTCTGGATCTCCTCGACGTCCTGGGCGGCCTGGGTCCCGGCCGGGACGGCGCGGCGGGCGAAGCCCGCGAACCCGAGCACGCCCTGCAGCGCGTTGTTGATCTCGTGCGCCACGCCGCCGGCAAGCCGCCCCACGGCCTCCATGCGCTGGGCCGCGTGCAGCCGGGCCTCGGCATTGCGGCGGTCGGTGAGATCGAGCACGAAGAACACGCCCTGATACGCCGGCTCGGCCTCGACCATGGCGCCGCCGACGAGCACCGGCACGCGAGTGCCGTCCTTCCGGAAGAACTCCTTCTCGTATGGCCGGCAGGTGCCGTGCGCGACGCACTCCTCCAGCGCCTTCGTGTCCATGTCGCGGTACTCGGCCGGAGAGAGGACCGCGGTGACGATGGCTCCCGCTGCCAGCTCCTCGCGAGTCCAGCCCAGCAGCTCGAGCAGGGCATCGTTGGCCTCGGTGACCCGTCCGCCGGTCCAGAGCCCGATGCCGAGCATGTTCGATTCGAGGATGCTCCGCGCGCGGCGCTCGCTCCGCTGCAGGGCGGCCACCGTGCGGGACCGATCCAGCGCCTGCGCGCACTGCGCCGCGAGCGTGAGCATGAACGCGCGCTCGTCGGCCGTGAACTCGCGCTCGTCGGCGAAGCTCAGGCCCAGCACGCCGAGCACCCGGTCGCCGGCGAGGAGCGGGAGCGAGACGATCGCGCCCGTGCCCGTCTGCCGCATCGGCGCGGCGAGTCCCGGGTAGCGCTCCGCACGCTCGGCGCGGGTAAAGAGGAAGATGGGCTGCCCGGTGCGTGCCGCCTCGGCGTTGGGCACCGGCGCGTCCAGCGGGATGACGCGGTAGGGACGGACCAGCTCTTCGCTGTAGCCCCGAAACTCCAGCAACTCCAGGAGCCGCTGGTCGGGATCGAGGCGCATCACCGCGCCGGCCGTCGCTCCCATCGCGCCGATCCCGTGGTCCACCATGGTGGCGGCCACCTCGCCCGGCGACAGGTCGCGCGCGAGGCGGGAGGTGACGTCGAGCAGGCGCGCCGTACGCTCGGCGGCACGCTCGGCATGCCGCCGGGCCTCGGCCTCGGCACCGTGCAGCCGCGCGTTGTCCACCGCCAGCGCGGCGCGGTCGGCCAGCTCGCTCGCCAGCTCCAGCTCGGCCGCGCCGTAGCGCCGGTTCGACTCGGCGGCGACCAGCGTCAGCGCGCCGAAGGTCCGGCCCCGGGCCGTGAGCGGCGCGATGATGGCGCTCGAGAGCCCCAGCGCGCGCAGCAGCGCCAGGTGCTCGGGATCGCGGGCAGTCTGACGCAGCATCTCGTCGTTGATCTCGGCATAGAGCTCGGCCCGGCCGCTCCGCAGGACGGCGATCACCCCGTGCGGGGCGTCGGCGCGCGGCGGGTAGCGCCGGCCGACCTCCCAGCCCCAGCGCTCGCGCTCGGGATCCACGTGGGTGACGGCGAGCCGCTGCAGGTCGCCCTCGCCCACGATCAGGTCGACCGCGCACCAGTCGGCCAGCACGGGCACGCACAGGCGCGCGAGGGTGCGGAGGGTGGTCTCGTAGTCGAGCGAGGAGCCCAGCGCGGCGCTCGCGCGGGCGAGAAAGCGAAAGCGGTCCTCGAGGATGGCGGGCTCGGACACGTCCATGGCAGGGCCCCGGGCGGCGGTCGTTCAGCGGCGCTCCAGCCCTGAAAAGTACAGGCGGGCGGCCTCGAGGCCAGCGCCGGCGGGGATGTAAGTGCTGTCACAGACAGCCGTCGGGCGGGGGCGTATCGTGACAGTTCACACCGGAAGGGAGACCCTTCATGCTCTGGCTCGCGATCATCCTCTTCATTCTGTGGATACTGGGGTGGCTAGTCTTCCACGTAGCCGGCGGCCTGATCCACATCCTGCTGGTCATCGCCATCATCGTCTTCCTGTTCAACCTCTTCACCGGACGCAAGACGGTCTGATCGCGACGCGGGCTGGGTTCCCGGGGGGCCGCCGTCCGGCGGCCCCTTTTGGTAGATTCATGCCCCATGACTCTCCTCGTCCGCTCCCGTGCCGCGCGCCTGACCGGCTGCTCGGTGTGGCTCCTGCTCGCCCTGACCGCCTGCGGTCCCGAGGCCGACTCCCAGGCCCGACCCGGCCAGCCGCCCCCCGGCGGTCAGACCGCGACACCAGCCGCCGACCCGGATACCACCCCGGTTTCGAAACCGTGGGTCCCGAAGCCGATCACCGCCCGCGCCGAGCGCACCTCGCACGCCGGGGCGGCGGTCCCGGTGAAGCCCGCCGACTCGGCGGCAGCCGACACCACCGCGCCCGACTCCGTCGCGAAGAAGCGGGCGCGCCGGCGCTACGCGCTCACCCCGGCAGACTCCGCCCGCTGGCCGGTCAAGGGCCCCGAGCCGCTGCCCGGCGCGCTGCTGCCGGAGAACCGCATCGTCGCCTTCTATGGCAACCCCAAGTCCAGCCGCATGGGCATCCTGGGCCAGCTCCCGCCGGCGGAGATGCTCGCCAGGCTCGAGCACACCGCCACCGAATGGGCCGAAGCCGATACGACCCGGGGCGTGATGCCGGCGCTCCACCTCATCGCTACCGTGGCGCAGGGGATGCCGGGCCCCGGGGGCAAGTACCGGCTCCGACACTCCGACCAGACGATCGAACAGGTGCTCGGCTGGGCCGAGGAGCGCGGGTGGATCGTGTTCCTCGACGTGCAGATCGGTCACAGCACCGTGCCCGACGAGCTGCCGCATCTGGTGAAGTACCTCGAGCGTCCGTACGTGCACCTGGCGCTCGACCCGGAGTTCGCGATGAAGCTCGGCGGCGTACCGGGACGGCGAATCGGGACGCTCGACGCGGACGACGTGAACTACGCCGTGAAGCTCCTGGCCGGGATCGTCGAGCGCGAGCAGATCCCACCCAAGGTGCTGGTGGTCCACCGGTTCACCCGGCGCATGCTCACCAACCACGACCGGATCACACTCGATCCGCGGGTGCAGGTGGTGGTGGACATGGACGGGTTCGGCACGCCGCGGCTCAAGGAAGACGCGTACAAGTTCTGGATCGTGCCCTACCCGGTGCAGTACGCCGGGTTCAAGCTGTTCTTCAAGAACGACAAACCGATGATGACGCCGGCGCAGGTGCTCGAGCTGTACCCGCAGCCGCTCTACATCCAGTACCAGTAGGAATCGAGGCTCGTGGGCGGACAGACGGACCGGCCGGGTACCCGCGAAGCGGGTGGTGGCGGACGGAGGATCGGGCCGAGTGTCGCGGCCGTGGTCCTGATCTCCCAGCTCGGCTGCTACTCGGGGTGCAGCTCCACGTCGCGCGGGGCGCGAGCGGCGCCGCCGTCCATGGACGCGGGCACGCCGCCGGCGCCGGCCGACAGCTTCATGGTGCCGGACTCGGCGGGCGGCGTGGTGCTGGTGGGGGCAGGGGATATCGCGGGGTGCCCTTCGGCATACGACGACGAGGCCACGGCGGCGCTGGCAGCGAGGATCCGCGGAGCGGTCTTCACGCTGGGCGACAACGCGTACCCGGACGGACGGACGCAGGACTACTCGTGTTACGGCGCGAGCTGGGGGGCGTTCAAGGACCGGACCTATCCCTCACCCGGCAACCACGACTATCGCACCGGCGATGGCGCGCCGTACTTCGCCTACTTCGGCGCCCGTGCCGGCCCGCCGGGACGCGGATGGTACAGCTACGACCTCGGCGGCTGGCACATCGTCTCCCTGAACAGCGAGCGCGATCTCGACGCGCAGGCGGTCTGGCTGGCCGCGGATCTCGCGGCGCACCCCGCGCGATGCACGCTCGCCTACTGGCACCGTCCCCTCTTCACCTCCGGCAGGCGGCACCGGCCCTACGCCCCCATGCGCCCGATCTTCCGGGTGCTGTACGAGGCCGGAGCCGACCTCGTGCTCTCGGGCCACAACCACCAATACGAGCGGTTCGCCCCGCAGGACCCGGACGGCCGGGCGGACAGCGCGCGCGGGATCCGCGAGTTCGTGGTCGGCACCGGTGGCGACGCGCTCTACACGTTCCGTGCGCCCGCGCCCAACAGCGAGGTTCGCTACAACGGCGGCCACGGGGTGCTGAAGCTGACGCTGTACCCCGATCGGTATGCGTTCCAGTTCGTGTCAGTCGCGGGGAAGGAGTTCGGGGACAGCGGGGGAGGGAAGTGCCACTGAGGACGGTCGGACGGTCGGACGGTCGGACGTAAACGGCACACCGTCTGGTGTGCCGTTTCCGTCCGTCTGTCCGTCTGTCCGCCTGTCCGTCCGCCCGTCAGTTCGCCCCGTCCGCCCCCTCCCACACCAGCTCGAGCTGCGCCTTCACCTTACGCGCTTCACCAGTGCGCCCCTGGGCTTCGAGGGCGCGGGCCAGGCCGTGAAGTGACCAGCCGTTACGGGGGTAGCGCACCAGGTCCTCTCTGAAGGCCTTCTCGGCTTCCTTGGACCGGCCGGCGGAGAGGAGCAGCTCGCCGAGCGGCTGGCGCAGCGGAATGACCCAGGCGGTGGGTTCGTCGTAGGTGAGCTCGTCCTCCAGGGCGATGCCCTGGCGGAGCACGCTGACGGCCTCGTCGGTGTGCTGCCGCCGCGCGGCGAGCTCGGCGGCGAGGTGCCGCTCAGCGATCCGGAGGAGCGTGCGCGCGGAATTGAGGTTGGCCAGCTGCTCCGCCGGGATCTTCGCCGCGATGGCGACTACGCTGTCGTGCTCGACGGTCGCGGAGTCGAGCCGGCCCGTTGCGGCGAACGCGAGGCCGCGGGCGTAGTGCCAGAGGCCCGTGGTATACCGCAGCTCCGGCGCGGGGGCGGGCTCCTTCAGCGCGTCGCCCCACCTCGAGAACCGCACCATCGTGAGCAGCGCCACGGGTGAGTAGTACTCGAACGGCGGAATCATGTGCACCACCTCCACCGGCACCTTGGCCTGGATGTCGCGCGCTGCCTTCATCGCGTCGGCGCTTCGGCCCAGCATCAGCAGCGCCTCCCACATTACGTGGTAGTTGTGGGGGACGTAGCCGATCGGGTAGACGCCCGACGGGTGGCGCGCCTCCACATACTGCTGATCCACGTGCACCGCGTGGGCGTTGTGCTCGACCGCGTCCTCCCACCGGCCCAGCCGCATGTAGATGTGGGTCGGCATGTGGACCAGGTGTCCCGCGCCGGGCACGAGGCTCCCCAGCCGCTCGGCGCACGGCACCGCGCGCTGCGGGAATGTGGATGCCTCGATCGCGTGGATGTAGAAGTGGCAGGCGCCCGGGTGATCGAGTGTGCGCTTCAACACCCGCTCCAGCACCTGCACCGTTTCGAGCGTGCTGGGCGCGCGAGGCTTGCCGGCGTTGCTCCAGTAGTTCCACGGCCGGAGATCCATCAATGCCTCGGCGTAGAGCACCTGCGCGTCGTTGTCGGTCGGGTACTTTCTCGCCACCTCGCCGATCGCGCGGGCCCAGGCGGAATCGAGGCCCGCGCGATCGGCGACGGGGCCGGCCGAGTAGCGCTTCACCAGCGCCGCGATGTAGGCCTGCTCGCGCCTCGTGGTCCACCCGGCGTGCCGGACCGCCTGTTGCACCGCCTCCCACGCCGGCGCGACGGCCGCGGTGTCCATCGGCACGTTGATGTTGGGACCGAGCGCGTAGGCCACGCCGAACCAGCACATGGCGCAGGCGGAGTCGGCGCGGATCCCCTCGCGGAACGACTTGATGGCTTCGTCGTGGTTGAACCCGTAAGTGAGCCGGAGGCCCTGGTCGAAGTACTTCTGCGCCACCGCCGACCCGGTGGTGATCTGCATATGGTACGAGCCAAGGTTGTCGTACAGTGGAGTCCGGCCGGCGGCCTCGGCGGCCGTCAGGGCCGATTCCTGGGCAGGCAGTGACCGCACACTGCAGAGGGTTGCGGCCATCAGCAGACATGTCCAGCGCATCGTCGGGGCTCCGGGGTGTCGTCGTTGGAGGGACAATATATGAGGGCGGACGGACGGCCGGACGGAACTCGGTGGGTTGCTCGGTGCGGCAGCTCATGGAGGCGAGCCCAGCGGCGGGGTAAACGGTTGCCGGGCAGCGGGTTCGTATCGCGTTGACAGGCAGGGGGATAGCCGCTAGAATTACGCGCTTCCGGGGCTGTAGCTCAGCTGGGAGAGCGCTGCAATCGCACTGCAGAGGTCAGGGGTTCGATCCCCCTCAGCTCCATCCGGTGGTGGTCCAGAGCCGCTGCCGCCGCAGGCCCCACACTGCCCCTTGGTGTAACTGGCAACACGCCTGACTCTGGATCAGGAGAGTCCTGGTTCGAGCCCAGGAGGGGCAATGAAGCCCGGCAACGACTTAGGTCGTGCCGGGCTTCGGCTATGCTGGCCGTCGGGCGACCCCGCGGGATCACGGTCAAAAGCATCTGAATCCCTGATCACGTTCTGTTGTGATCATCGTCAGCATTCATGACGAAGATCTCGGAATTGTCGAAGACGCACAACTCGTCCCTGACCGGGATCATGCTCTCGGGCGACGGGCTCGAGCCGAGCGCCGCCTGGCGCCGCGGCGGCATAGACGAAGCTCCGGCTCATTCGGAACCGAGATCCGCGGGTAGCGCGCCAGGGGCGCCGGGCTCGGCAGGGTCCGGCTGCTCGGCACGGGCGGCGGCTCGATCGAGCTTGCGCTGCTGCTTCTCTTCTCGCTTGCGCTGACGGTTCAATTCCTTCTGGCGCTTCTCACGGCCGTAGGTGTTCCTGGGCAAGACGACGCTCCGGGGGCGGGTGGCTCCGACAAAAGAACAATGGCCGGCCCCGCTGGAGCCGGCCATCGTTCGAATTCTGCGAAGATCTACTTCGCGATCTTCACGACGTTCTCTGCGGCGGGGCCCTTCTGGCCCTGCACGACATCGAATTCGACCCGGTCGCCCTCGGCCAGGCTCTTGAAGCCCTGACCCGAGATCGCCGAGTGGTGCACGAAGCAGTCCTTCTGACCATCCTCGGGCGTGATGAATCCAAAGCCCTTCGCGTCATTGAACCACTTGACCGTGCCAGTGGTGCGTGCCATGTCCCTACTCCAAATTGGTAATCGGAGCCGGGTATGCCGCACTCTCGACTACGTTCTGCGTGGATTTCGCCCCCACGCCGGCCGGCGAGCGCCGCGCTAGTGCGCTAGGAACGATCGCCACGAAGAAGGGGACCGGCCTGGCGCCGGTCCCCTGTCCTCGCTGCAGGAGTATAGCTGCACCTGCTCAGTAGGGCAATGGATCTGTTCCGTCTCGCACTTACCTTGCTTCCCGATTCAGCCGCGCCAGCGCTGCGAGCACCACGGCGGGCTGCTCTTCCTGAATGTACTGGCCCGCTCCGCGGACGGCTTCGGCGTGGAAGCTGCGCAGCCTGGTCTTCAACAGCTCGCGCTGGTCGTCCGGTACCTCTGCCGGGTGCGCCGCCGTCCCCACCAGAAGCAGGACAGGCGCCACACACTGATGGAGTCGCTCGGCCAGGGAGGTGCTCTCCTTTGACCTGGCCATCTGGTGAAACGCGTCGATCGCCCCGCCGAGATCGGCCGTTTGCCCGGCCGTGTAGCCGCGAATCACCGCATCGGTGATCCAAATGGTATCTCCCGAATTCTCGACGATCTCGCGCCGGACTTCATGTCGCAGCCTGGATTCATCCAGCGTGAGCTTGACCAGTCCGCCGCCGAACTTGAACGCCTTCTTCATTCCCGGCGTGGCTGCGCTCTCGGCGGGTCCCCCGTCGATGGAGAGAAGCCCCCGCACGAGGTCGGGCCGTTTCACTGCGAGGCGAAAGGCAATGGCGGCACCGCTGGACTGGGCGACGATGAGGGCTCGCTTGACGCCCATCTGGTCGAGCGTGCGGGCCACACGTTCGCTCTGCGCTCCGAAGGAATAGTCCGCCTTCTTCGGATGAGAGGAGAACCCGTAGCCGAGCGGCTCCACCACGATGGTACGGTAGCCCTGGGCGACCAGTGGCCCGGTGATCTTCCGGTACCCGAACGCGCCACCGAATATGCCGGGAATCATGACGATCGGCTGACCGGTGCCGGCGGAGGTGGTGCGGAGGGTCTCGCCGTCGGCGACTTGGATATCCCGGACCACGGCGCTGTCGACCGGGAGGGTGAGGAGAGCCAGGCTGAGCAGGATCATGGAGGTCTCGCGTCAGGGAGAGCGTTACAGGGAGGTACGACCCTGGCCGCGAAGCGCGGGGCGGCCGGAGACCCTTCAACCTACCGCTCCAGTCGATGGGCGCCGGTGATGGTTGGCCGGACCGTTTCCGGGGCGTTTCCGTTCGGCTCTGCCGGTCCCCAACGACGCCCTGCGAGCGCATCACGATCGCTCGAGTGGATTAGCCGGCAGCCACTTCGGTTCGCGAATCGAGGTACATGCCGCTAGGTTCCCAGGTACCCTCTTCCCACACCGGCACGGAGGCGTCCGCCTTTAGCCAATGGCAGGCCCGAATGTCCGACCCCTCATCCCGCCCAAGCGGATCGAATCGCCCCATTCCCCAAACTCTTACCGATCGTGTGCTGGCGCGCGTCAGCGAGGCCGGCCTTGCCGTGGATCGGCGCGCCAAGGCGACGCGACCCAGGGCGAGGCTCCGCCGGCCACTGGTTTCTGATCCGTTGTCGGCCAGCACCACCCGAAGCCCCGAGCAGGTGCGAGAGGCCCGATCGCTCCGACGAGTCTTTGAGGAACTGGGGGACTCGTACCGCCTGTATCGCCAGCGGACCGGCACGCCCGTCTCCCGCGACGTGCGGGACGCCGCATACCGGTTCAGGCGGGAGCTCAACCTCACTTCGCTCGTCTCGGTTGCGGCCTGTCTCGACGAGCTCGACATTCTGACCTGGTGAGCGGGCAGGGCGAGCCGGGATCGGAAGGATCAGGCATGGAGAAACGGGTCGTTCGCGCCGCGGTCGAGGAGCGGGTAACACCGGGGACCTGGCTGGACCTGGACCATCTGGCCGAGGTGGAGATCACGTCCGAGGACGCCGCGCACCCGATCGAGGGGGCGCTGGTGTCGAGCGGCGGAGCGGGTTGGCGCGCGGCGGATCCCGGCAGGCAGAGTATCCGCCTCCTGTTCCGTGCGCCGCAGCGGCTCCGACACATGCGGCTCCGGTTCCAGGAGGCCGACATCGAGCGGACGCAGGAGTTCGCCTTGCGCTGGTCCCGGGATGGAGGACGGTCGTTCCAGGAAATCGTCCGCCAGCAGTACACGTTCAGCCCTGCCGGCGCGACCAGCGAGATCGAGGAGCTGAGCGTCGATCTCGATGCGGTCACCGCGCTCGAGCTGACGATCGTTCCGGATCAGCACGGACGGACCTACGCCTCGCTCGCGGAGTGGCGCCTCGCGTGAACGGGGGCGGGTATACTGTCCGGCAAAGCCCAGCATTCGAGCCGGAGGCGATCGAGCCCTCGAACCGCCGATGACAACCGAGCTCCCATCCTCGCCAGACCCAACTCGAAGGCCCTGTGACTCTACCGAGTTGCGGGGCTTTCTGCTTCCTCGGGTCGGTCGCACTTGTGCCTGACCTTCGCATGGCCGGGTGCGTGGCCCGCGGCGATCACCTCGCTTGGGGCACCGCGCAGCCCAGCCAGGCTTCAGCCTCGCCGAGGTCCAGGAACACCCGCACTACGTGCGCCGGGTCGACGGCAAGCGCCTCATACATCCGCAGCATCCCGTAGAAGGTGTCGTTGGCGGTGACAAACGCAGTCCGCGCGGGCTGAGTGCCGCGTCGGAGCTGATGGACCACCTGAAGAACCCGCTGCAGGTCCTGCGGCCCGGTGTCGACGAAGGCATCGCGATAATCCGCGAGCCGATGGTACCCAAACAGCCCGGACGCGGCCAGGCCCCGCACGTGCCGCACATGATCCGCGGCCGTAATGGTGCCCCGTGCAGTGACCCGGACGATTCGCGCCTCGTGGTCTACGGTGTAGCTGATGCTGCCCGCCGTCAGGCGGTCACCCGCAACCGCGAGCTGGCCGAGTTCGGTGAGCGAGCAGGAAATCAACAAGGGCTCGGTCCGCCGCGACTCCTCCGGCATCAGGAAGTCGGCGACGACCAGCCCCTGCGCCATTAGGGATCGTACGTGGCGGACCAGGACGCGAAATGCCTGACGATCCAGTCCGCTGCTGCCCTCGGGCGCGAACGTGGAGCCGGTGGGCGCGATCCGGCGCAGCAGCTCGAGTTCGAGATCGGTCATACGTCACCTCGGCAGCTATCCATAGGCGGCGACATGCCTCCCCAGATGACCTCGAGCAGGCGGAGGGGCACGCGCCGGACCTGCCCCGCATCGTTCAGCCATACAAAGCCCTTGACGTGGATCGCCAGCACGTCGGCCGGTTGCGCGATCACGGGATACCAGCGCGCCGGATCCAGCCCGACGGCGCTGCGTACCAGACCCCGTCGAACGCGGGCGTACCCCAGCACGCCGCAGCCTGCCGCCGGCGGCCGCTCGGGCTTGAGCCCGGCGGTGCCCTGCACGCGCCGAGCAGAGCTGAAGACCAGGTCGGGGGCTGGACTGGAGAACTCCCGATCGTGCAGCCACCCCTCGGCCTCCCGGCGATCGCGGAACAGACCGACCCCCGGATCGGCGTCACCAGCCGCGAGGAGGTACTGGATCAGGACGTCGAACGTGTCGTCCTCGTCAGCCAGCACGCTCACCACCGCGGGGCCGTAGCGCTTGCGAAGCACGGCGACCAACTGCGTGATCCACCGTATCTCCTCACCGGACCAGCCGAGCCGGGCCGCCCGCATGTCGACGAACTCGGGGAGCCCGAACAGTCGTTGTTCGGATAGGTACAGCAGGTGTGACGCGAGTGCGTCGGCGGTGATGAGGCCGGTCATCGTGACACGCACGAGTCCGGTCGAGCGGAGAGGCTCGAGGGTGTAGGAGATCGGCACGCCCGAGCCTCCTGGATGAGGAATCCACCACCCAGCCCCCAGCACCGGTGGGCACCGGCTCGGGCTCCATGTTAAGGATCGTTTCAGGAATGGACAAGTAGGGCCCGCTGCCCGGGCGAGCTCTTCGTCCGATCTGTCGATTTTCCCCCCGCGATTCGACGGATAGGTAGAACCTGATCGGAGCCCACCCGGGGCTCCGGCTGCCCACCCGAGGAGGCCATATGCGCGTGATGGTGATCGTGAAGGCGACGAAGGATTCCGAGGCGGAGAACTCCCCCCTCGAGATGGAAGGCGCCGCCGAGATGTTCGAGGCGATGGGGAAGTACAACGAGGAGCTGGTGAAAGCCGGGATCATGCTCTCGGGCGACGGGCTCAAGCCGAGCAAGTTCGGCAAGCGTATCCACTTCAGCGGCACCGGGCGATCGGTGACCGACGGACCCTTCGCCGAGACCAAGGAGCTGGTGGCCGGTTACTGGGTCTGGCAGGTGCGGTCGATGGAGGAGGCGGTCGAGTGGGCCAAACGGTGCCCGAACCCGATGCCGGGGCCAAGCGACCTGGAGATCCGGCCCGTGTGGGAGCCCGAGGATTTCGGGCCGGAGATCGCCGCGCGGGAGAACGCGCTGCGCGAGCAGCGCGGGAGTTGACGGACGTCCAGGTGGGCATGAGTGGCCCATGCGCACGGCGGGCCGGCGCGCTAACTAACGGCGCCCGGAACAGGGCACACCCGGCCCAAGAAGGACAGCTCCCCGGCTGAAGGAGGCTCGCATGAACCGCGTCTCCCCCCTGGTCCCGATCGTCGCGCTCGGCATCGCCATGCTCGCGTGCAGCGAGAACCCTACGCCCACGGATCCCGGCACCCCGCCGGACGTCACCCCGTCAGCCCGCGCGAGCGCCGGCGCGGCAGGCACTTACGTCATTCTCTACAAGGGAACGGCGGTCCCGGCCGATGCGGCCGAGACGGTGGCGGGCGCCGGCGGCACGCTCGTGGCGCGCTATGATGCCATCGGCGTGGCGATCGCGCGGTCGACGAGCTCGTCGTTCGCCGCCGCCATCGGGAAGGACAAGAGGGTCGAGGGTGCGTCGGCGACGGCCGGTGTCGCGACCCGGATGACTGAGGAGCTGAGAGAGGCCAAGCCGCTGCCGGCCGGCACGCCGGCTCCCGGGGACGACCCCTTCTCAGTCTATCAGTGGGACATGGTGCAGATCCATGCTCCCGAGGCCCGTGCGATCGACGGCGGGAGTCCCTCTGTCGTGGTCGGCGATATCGACACGGGAATCCATTTCACCCACCCCGATCTGGCGCCCAACGTGGATTTCGCGAACAGCGTCTCCTGCCTCGGCGGTGTCGCGAACCCGGACCCCGCCGCCTGGGCCGACGACAACGGGCACGGCACCCATACGGCCGGGACCATCGCCGCGGCCAGGAACGGCATCGGAATCGTCGGCGTCGCGCCCAACGTGAAAGTCGCGGCCATCAAGGCTGCCACCTCCGCCGGGTTCTTCTTCCCCGAGGCGGTCATCTGCGCGTTCATGTGGGCTGGCTCGCATCACCTGGACGTGACCAACAACAGCTACTTCGCCGACCCCTGGCTCTTCAACTGCCGGAACGACCCCGAGCAGCGGGCGATCTGGAAGGCGGAGCAGCGGGCGATCCGCTACGCGATGCAGCAGGGGGTGACGGTCGTCGCGGCGTTGATCAACGAGAACCAGGACCTCTCGAAGCGGAACATCGACGGGATCAGTCCGGACGACGGGCCGCCTCTCACACGTGAGGTGACGAACGCCTGCGTCGTCATCCCGGTCGAGATCCCGGGCGTGATCGGCGTCTCGGCCAATGGTCCGTCGCGGCAGAAGTCCTTCTACTCGAACTACGGCGTCGGCGTCGTTCAGGTGGTCGCGCCGGGCGGTGACTTCCCGTTCCAGACCGAGGATCCCTTTGCGGGATTGGTCCTGTCAACCTTCCCGGGCGGCTACGCGCTCTCTGAGGGAACGTCGATGGCCTCGCCGCACGTCGCCGGTGTCGCGGCCCTGGCGATCTCCGCGCACGGCACGATGTCGCCCGGTAAGCTGCAGGCGCTGATCACCCGGACGGCCGATCCGGTGGCCTGCCCGCCCGAGCCGTTCAATCCCGGCGGCTTCTTCCCGGCGACCTGCCAGGGCGGCGTGGGATACAACGGCTTCTACGGCCCTGGCCAGGTGAACGCGCTCGCGGTGGTGTCGGAATAGCTGATGCGTCGAACTTTCCTGCTTCGGCGGTTGAGGGTTGTCGCTGCGACAGAATGGGATGCGGGCGTGATGCTTCGGGACGTCGCGGAGACGGAGCGGGAGAGAGCGATGACGCCGCGGGAACTGAAGCGTCTCGATCGTGAGACGCAGGCGGCGAACCGGGACGAGGAGCATCGAGGGCGGGAAGCGCAGGTGATGCGCCTGGAGACGAGCGATCGCTCGCGGGAACTGTCGCACTCGTCGCGCGACGCAGGGGCGTCGGAGCGGGACGTGGGAGTCACGTAACGGGAAGGAGCGCGTTCGGCGCGGGACAAGGGCGTTCGATGACGGGAACTGGAACCGCCGTCGTGGGATGGAGGCGTGACGGAGCGGGAGACGCCGAAGCCGGCCGGGAACTCCCCGCGACGTCCCGGCGCGGACCGATCGCGCAACGGGATGGCGCGGTGTCGGGTCGGGAAGCACAGCGTCGGGAGCGGGAGGTGCCCGTGACGTAAGGGGACGCGGCGATCGCGCGGCGGGACGGGGAGATGACCAAGCGGGACGAGAAGGCCGTCCAGCGGGAAATCTCGAGCACGGAACGGGAGCTCGGCGCGACGCCGCGGGATCTGTCCGAACGGGGCGGGAAGCGGCGATGACGTGGCGGGATGCAGTGATGATGCAGCGGGAAATCCCGCTATCGGAGCGGGAGGAGGAGATCACGCCTCCGGAAAGAGAGCTCGAGGCGCGGGAACCAGGCGAGTGGCGCGTCGCGCCCTACCTCGCCAGCACGGAGCCAGGGAGGCACCCCATGTCGACTCGCTCGTTTCTTTGTTGCGTCATCGCCCTTCTTGCCGCGGCATGTGACACGACCGCACCGTCCGGGCCTCGGTCCCAGGCGCCGGAGTCGGCGCCCTTCGGCCACCACACCACGGTGGTCGGGCCGGGTGAATCGATCCAGGCGGCGGTGGACGCCGCGCAGCCCGGAGACCGGATCTTCCTCCGTCCCGGGATCTATGCCCAGTCCGTGACCATCGACAGGGCCGGGATCGAGCTGGTGGGAATCGGCAGGCGGCCCCCGATCCTCGAGAATCCGGGGGGCCAGGAGAACGGCATCACCGTGACCGCGGCGGGAGCCGGTGTGGAGATCGCCAACCTCACCGTCCGGAACTTCGAGGAGAACGGGATCCTGCTCGTGGGCGTGAGCGGGTTCCACCTCTCCGACGTGGTCGCCGAGAACGACGGGGAGTACGGCCTCTTTCCGGTGCTGTCCTCGAACGGCTTGATCGAGCGCTGCTCGGCACGCGGACACGGCGATGCCGGCATCTATGTCGGTCAATCCGAGCACGTGGCGGTTCGGGGCAGCACGGCCTCCGGCAATCTCAGCGGCATCGAGATCGAGAACTCGTCCGATGTCCAGGTCTCCGACAACGAGAGCTTCGACAACGTCGCGGGAGTTCTGGTGGTGCTGCTGCCGGGGCTTTCCGTCAAGTCGTCGTCGGACCTCTTGCTGACCCACAACAACCTGCACGACAACAACCGCCCCAACCCCAGCACCGAGGGCATCGACGCGTTCGTGCCGACCGGCTCCGGAATCCTGATCGTGGGCACGGACGCGACGGATGTAAGCGCCAACCGCATCACCGGCAACAGCTTCGTGGGGGTCGGCGTGGCCAATACCGGCCTGCTCGCCGAGCTCGCCGGCGTGCCGATCGACGACATCGAGCCCTTCCCCGATCACGTCCGGGTGCGGGAAAACACCGTCACGGGCAACGGAGGCGCGCAGCCGATCCCGTTCCTTCCCCCTGGCGTGGACCTCCTGTGGGACGGGACCGGAACAGGGGACTGCTGGGAGGGCAACGTGTTCGACTCGAGCCTGGACCTGGACCTGCCGGGGGGTGCTCCGAGCCCCGCGCTGCCGGGCTGCACCTAGCTTTCACACGACCTTCATCCCGGGCTCACGATCGGAGAGCAAGATTGCAGCAGGACTCTCCGCAGGTGGCGCATGGCATCCATGACCCGGCACGTCTGGGACCTCTCCGAGGACGACTTCCCGGCGGCCTCCTCCATCGAGACCCAACTCGGCTTTCTCCTCCGGTACGGGATCCTGGCGCCTTCGACCAGGAACAGTCAGCCCTGGGCCTTTCACATCCAAAGAAATCGAGTCCACTTCATCGCCGATATGCGTCGAGCGCTCTCGATCGCCGATCCCGGCCGCCGGGAGCTGTACATCAGCGTGGGCTGCGCCCTGGAGAACCTGCTCGTCGCCGCCGAGCACTTCGGCTTCCGGCATAGCGTCTCCTACTTCCCCGAGCCGCGGGACGAGGAGCTGGTGGCAACGGCGACCTTCGAGCCGGGCGGATCGCCCTCCTCCGCCCGTGCGGGCGCTACCCTCGAATCCATTCTCCGGCGCCACAACGACAACAGTGTCTTCCAGGCCCATCCGGTGCCGGAATGGCTCCGGTCCCGCCTGACCGCCTGCCGCGTGGAAGCCGACCTCCAGGTCTATCTGACGCATGATCACCACTTCCGCCGCTGGATCGACCTGCTCACGGTGGAGGCGGATCGCATCGAGTTCGCCGACCCGGCGTTCCGGCGCGAGCTGGCCTACTGGATCGGACAGAGGGTATTCGGCGAGTCGCGGGTGGTGTCCCGGCTGGAGAAGCTGGCCGTCTCGCGAATCGATCTCGGCGAGTCGGTGGCGCGCCAGGACCACGAGATCGTCGAAGGCGCCGCGCTGCTCGGTCTCATCTGCGCCGACGGGGACAGTCATCCCGCCCACGTCAGGACCGGTCAGCTGTTCGAGCGCATCTGGCTCACGGCGACGGAGAGTGGGCTCAGCATCCAGCCCATGAGCCAGACCATGCGGCACCCGGAGCTGAGGGCGGCTGTCCGGGAGCTGCTGCCGGTGCAGGGCTGGATCCCGCAGCACCTGTTCCGGGTGGGGTTCTCCTCACGCCCGGGTGAGCACCACACGCCTAGGAGGCCGCTGGAGGGGGTGCTGGTCTGAAAGCGCTCGGGGTGCAGGCTACACGACGCCCCGGTACTGCTCATCGGTGACTTTTTCCATCCACTCGACCGCCTTGCCGTCCAGCTGCTCCTGGACGGCAATGTGGGTCATGGCCGTCGTCGGCGACGCTCCGTGCCAGTGCTTTTCGCCCGGCGGGAACCACACGACGTCCCCGGGCCGGATCTCCTCGATCGGTCCTCCCCAGCGCTGGGCGCGTCCGGCGCCGGCCGTCACGATCAAGGTCTGTCCCATCGGGTGCGTATGCCATGCCGTGCGCGCGCCGGGCTCGAAGGTGACGCTCGCGCCCGCCGCGCGGGCCGGCTCGTGCGGCTGAAAGAGGGGATCGATTCGAACCGTGCCGGTGAACCAGTCGGGAGGCCCCTTCGCGGAGGGCTCCGATCCGCTGCGCTTGAGCTCCATCCTGCCCTCCTGCCTCAGGCCGCCCGGGGGAGGAGCAGCGTCTTGATTGCGCGGCGCTCGTCCATCGCGCGATAGCCTTCCGCCACCTGGTCGAGCGGCAGCGTGAGGTCGAACACTTTTCCGGGGTTGATCTCGCGGTTCCAGATCAGGCGGATCAGCTCGGGCAGGTACCGCCGCACCGGCGCGGGGCCGCCGAGCAGGTGCACTTCGGCGAAGAACAGCTCCAGCCCCGGCAGCGCCACACCGTGCGTGACCCCCACAAAGCCGACGTGTCCGCCCGGGCGGGTGGAGCGGATCGCCTGCAGCATCGACTCCTGCGTGCCGACGGCCTCGATCACCGAGTGCGCGCCGAGTCCGTCGGTCATGTCCTTGATGCGGGCCACGCCCTCGTCCCCGCGCTCCGTCACGATGTCGGTCGCGCCGAACTCGCGGGCGAGCCGCTGCCGGTCCTCGTGGCGGCTCATCGCGACGATCCGCTCGGCGCCCATCTGTTTCGCTGCGAGCACCCCGAGCAGCCCCACCGCGCCGTCGCCCACGACGACGACCGTCTTGCCCGGCCCCGCCGCGGCCGCGTCGGCGGCGAACCACCCGGTGCCCAGGACGTCGGAGGCCGCGAGCAGGCTCGGGATCAGGTCGTCCGGGGGGAGGTCCGGCGTCGCGACCAGCGTGCCGTCCGCGAGCGGGATGCGGACGTAGGGCGCCTGCGCGCCCATCGCCCCGATCGGCACGGCGTTCACGCAGCGGCTCTGGTACCCCGCGCGACAGATCGGGCAGGTGTTGTCCGACGCGAAGAAGGAGCCGACTACGAACTGGCCCGGCTTGACGATCCGGACGGCACTGCCGACCTCCTCGACGATGCCGCAATACTCGTGGCCCATCGGGGTCGGTTCGCTGATCGGATCGACGCCGCGGTAGGGCCAGAGGTCGGAGCCGCACACGCAGGCCGCGGAAACCCGGAGAATGGCGTCGGTCGGCTCGATGATCGTCGGGACGTCGCGCTCGGTGAATCGCACGTCGTGTGGTCCGTAGAGAACGGCTCCTCGCATCATTTCCCTCTCCCGTGCTGTGTCCGGCTCTGATGCTGCTCCTGAAACACTGAACGCACCGTGACGAGACTCACACACGCGCTAGATTGCCGGCAGGGGAGCGTGCCACCCACTCGCATGCTGCACCCGCGAGGCGTCACCACTGCAGGAGATCACCATGAACGACCATGATCATCATCACGGCTCACGAGAGCATGTCCATCACGGGGACGCGGCTCACGCTCACCACGACGGTCACGGGGGCGGCCACGGCCCGGTCGAGCACGGGGCGGCCGCAAACTGGCGCGCCGCCTACACCCTGGCGTACGAAGCCGCCGAGCCGGCGCCGGGAGGCAAAGTCGTGCGCATAGACCTCGAAGCGCGCGAGACCGAGTGGGAGTTCGTGCCGGGGGTGAAGACCCGTGCCTGGGGCTTCAACGGCCAGGTGCCCGGCCCCACCATCGAGGCGCGAGTGGGCGACGTGCTGGAGGTGCACCTCACGAACCGTCTGCCGGAGCCCACCGCCATCCACTGGCACGGCCTCCGGGTGCCCGCAGCGATGGACGGCACGGACATGGTCCAGCGCCCCGTCGAGCCCGGGGAGACGTTCACCTACCGCTTCAGGCTGCCTGATGCCGGGACCTTCTGGTACCACCCGCACGTCAACGAGACCGTGCAGCTCGAGCGCGGGCTGTACGGAGCGCTGGTGGTGCGCGCTCCCGACGAGCCGCAGTTCGATGCGGAGCGGGTGCTCGTGCTCGACGACGTCGCGCTGGACCGGAAGGGGCAGATCAGGCCGCCGGGCTGGTGGATCGAGCAGCACGACGGCCGGCAGGGCGACACCTTCCTGATCAACGGGCGGCAGGTGCCCGAGCTCACCATGGCCGCCGGGCAGGTGGAGCAGTGGCGGATCGTGAACGCGTCGAGCGCGCGGTACATCCGGCTCTCGATCGGCGCTCGCTCCGTGACGATCATCGGTACCGACGGCGGACTCATCGACGCACCGGTCGGCGTGGACGAGGTGCTGCTCACGCCCGGCGACCGCGTGGTGCTCGCGGTCGGGCCCTTCGCCGAGGGCGAGGTGCTCGACGTGAACGCCCTGCGCTATGACCGCACCACGGTGGCCCGGGCCCGGGAGGCGCGCTTCGCCACGCTCCGGGTCGGTCCCCCCGCGCCGTCACACGCCACGATTCCCGCGAAGCTACGGGACATCGAGCCGCTGGTGACCGGCCCCGTCTCGCCGACGCGCGAGGTCCATCTGGGCGTCAAGCCAAGCCTCAAGCGCGGCGCCCAGTTCGTGGTCAACAAGGAGCCGCACCACCGGGATCAGCCGGTCCGGGTGGGCGAGCTGCAGGTGTGGGACGTCGTCAACGACACGATGATGGACCACCCCTTCCACCTGCACGGCTTCTTCTTCCAGGTGCTCGCGGTGAACGGCGAGCCGCCGGCCTTTCGCTCATGGGAGGACACCGTCAACGTGCCGCCCAAGGCGACGGTGCGGATCGCGTGGGTGCCCGACGACCGGCCGGGCGAGTGGATGTACCACTGCCATATCCTGGAGCATCACGCGGGGGGGATGATGGCGCACTTAGAGGTCGTGCGCTGACAACTCGAGCCGCATCTGGATGGCGGTAAACCGGGCGGGTAGCTCGTACCGGTGCTATTGGCGAACATGTAGGTTGGGGGCCATGATCCGGACTCTCCCGGCGGCGGAGGACATCACCCGAAGCCCCCTCTGGAACCCCGACCTCGCCCCGGTCCCGCCCGAGCGGCGCACCTGGTCCACCTACAACATCGCGGCGCTCTGGATCGGGATGAGCGTGGTGATCACCACCTACACCCTCGCCTCCGGCTTCATGGAGCAGGGGATGAACTGGTGGCAGGCCATGCTCACCATCCTGCTGGGCAACACGGTCGTGCTCGTCCCGATGGTGCTGAACGCCCACGCCGGCACCAGATACGGGATTTCGTTTCCGGTGCTCTGCCGGGCGAGCTTCGGGGTGCGGGGCGCCAACCTGCCGGCACTGCTCCGGGCCATCGTCGCGTGCGGCTGGTTCGGCATCCAGACATGGATCGGAGGGCTGGCGCTGGATGCGCTCTTCCGCGCGGCGTGGCCCGGCTGGACCGGAGTGCCGGGCGCCACCGCGCTCGCCTTCCTGCTGTTCTGGCTGATCCAGGTGGCGGTCATCCTCAAGGGGACGGAAGGGATCAGGCGGCTGGAGAGCTGGTCGGCCCCGCTGCTGCTGGCGGGCGGTGGCCTTCTGCTGGTCTGGGCCGTACGGACGGGAGGCGGCCTCGGCCAGGTGTTGAGCGAGTCGGAGCGGCTCCGGGGCGCGCGAGCCTCGTTCTGGCCGTTGTTCCCGTCGGCGCTCACCGCCTCGGTCGGCTACTGGGCCACGCTGAGCCTCAACATCCCCGACTTCACCCGCTACGCCAGGAGCCAGCGCTCCCAGATGCTGGGTCAGGCACTCGGCCTTCCGACCACGATGACGGCGTTCGCGTTCATCGGGGTCGCGGTCACCAGCGCGACCATGGTGCGCTTCGGGGAGCCGATCTGGGACCCGGTGGCGCTGATCGCCAGGATCGGAAGTCCGGGGGTGATCGTGTTCGCGGCGCTGGTGGTGCTCGCGGCGCAGCTCACGACCAATCTGGCGGCGAACGTCGTCTCGCCCGCGAACGACTTTTCCAATCTGAGCCCGAAACGGATCGGCTACGTGACCGGCGGGCTCATCACCGCGGTGATCGGCGTCCTGATGATGCCGTGGAAGCTCTATGCCGATGCGGCGGCGTACATCTTCACGTGGCTGGTGGGCTACTCGAGCCTGATGGGGGCGGTGGGCGGCATCCTGATCGCGGACTACTGGGTGGTGCGCCGGCAGCGGCTGCGGTTGAATGATCTGTTCCTGGAGAAGGGTGCGTACACCTATCGGAACGGCGTCAACCGGCGCGCAGTGGCGGCGCTCGTCCTGGCGGTGCTGCCGGTGGTGCCGGGCTTCGCGCGAGCGGCCGGAACGCCGGGCGGCAGCGTGGGCGACCCGAATATGTTCGACCGGCTCTATGCATACGCGTGGTTCGTGACGTTCGGGCTGAGCTTCTTCATTTACCTGCTGTTGATGCGCCGAGCGTCCCGGTCCGGGTCGCTTTGATGACCGAGACCCACGGCTGAACCCGGTCCACCCAGTCACCGATCTCGGGCGGGAAGATGGATCGGGTCTTGCGAACGAGCGAGACCCGGAAACCGCTCGCACGCAGCAGTTCGGTCAGCTCTTCCTCGTCGGCGCTCGCCCTCGGGCCGGTGCCGTGAAACTCGAGACCCAGGGCGCCGACCAGATGGAGCTGCGGCTCGATCGACGGCACTACCTCGGTCTCCATGCCCTCGATGTCGAGCTTGAGGTAATCGATCGGGCCGGTGATGTAGTCCGCCAGCGGTATCGTGTTCACCATGATCGATTGGTCGGATCGCTGGCTGCCCCAGTCCCGGCACAGCGAGTGGGCGGAGGCCATGGGGGCCGCGACTCCGAACTCGCCGAACAACGGGGCCGTGCCTTTCCGCGACGAGACCGCCAGGTTCAGCAGCGTGACTCCGGACCAGCGATTGATGGCGACGTTGGTCTGCAGCAGCCGGAAATTCCCAGGGTCGGGCTCGAACGCGGTGATGCGCGACGCCGGATATCGCCGCTTGAACCAGGCGACCGACAAGCCGATGTGACTGCCACAGTCCAGGATGACGGGATCGGGCCTGTCGCAGTCGAACCCGTATTCTCCTTCCTCGAAGATCTCCCGGGCCAGGAGCTCGAATTCCGCCCCGTTTCGATGGTGGAACGTGAATCCGTCCCATCGGGCAGTCAGTGTCTGCATGTGCTGGTCGGCTCGTTCGAGTAGGTTGGAACAATATGGGCTCCCCGATCGTGTCCCGTGAGCGCATCGACTCTCGTATATTCTTCCTTCCACGATGTCCGATCCGCAGCACGGAACCGACCTGCGCGGCCGGGGCAGCGAGCGCGCCTCACTCGACCGGTTGCTGGACGACGTGCGCGGAGGACAGAGTCGCGTGCTGGTTCTGCGGGGCGAGGCCGGCATCGGCAAGACCGCGTTGCTGGAGTACCTGGCGGCCAACGCTTCAGGCTGCCGGGTGGCACGGGCCGCGGGCGTGGAATCCGAGGTGGAACTCGCCTTCGCGGGCCTGCATCAGCTCTGCGCACCCCTCCTGAGTCACCTGGCGCATCTGCCGGATCCGCAGCGCGACGCGCTGGGGACGGCATTCGGCCTCACGGCCGGCGCGGCGACCGATCGCTTTCTGGTGGGGCTTGCCGTCCTGACACTGCTGTCCGAGGTGGCCGAGGAGCGGCCCCTGGTCTGCCTGGTGGACGATGCGCAGTGGCTCGACCGGGCCTCGGCGCAGGTCCTGGGCTTTGTGGCGCGGCGGCTCCTGGCCGAGCCGGTGGCCATGGTTTTTGCTCTGCGAGCCCCGAACGAGGACGTGGAGCTAAGGGCCCTTCCGGTGATGGTCGTCGCGGGCTTGAGCGATGTAGATGCCCGTGCGCTGCTGGACTCGGTGACACCCGGGCGGCTGGATGAACGGGTACGCGATCGGATCGTCGCCGAGTCGAGTGGGAATCCCCTCGCACTGCTCGAGTTGCCCAACGGCTTGACCGCCGCGGAGCTGGCTGGCGGCTTCGGCCGACCCGACGCGCGGCCGCTGGCGAACCTGATCGAGCAGAGCTTTCTCCGGCGGGTCCGGGCGCTCCCGGTCGAGACTCAGCGACTCCTGCTGACGGCCGCGGCGGAGCCGGTGGGAGACGTGACCTTGCTCTGGCGCGCCGCCGAGGTGCTCGGGATCGCCGCCGCCGCCGCCGCGCCGGCCGCGGCGGAGCGGCTCGTCGAGCTCGGCGCCCGGGTGCGCTTCCGCCACCCGCTGGCGCGCTCGGCCGCGTACCGCGCGGCCGCGGTGGAGGAGCGGCAAGCGGTGCATCGCGCGCTGGCCGAAGTGACCGATCCGCGCGCCGATCCCGATCGCCGCGCGTGGCATCGCGCCCAGGCAGCGCTCGGGCCCGACGAGACCGTGGCCGACGAGCTGGAGCGGTCGGCCGGTCGAGCCCAGACCCGCGGCGGGATGGCAGCGGCCGCGGCCTTTCTCGAGCGGGCGACCGACCTTACCCCCGATCCCGCCCGGCGCGGAGTCCGGGCGCTGGCCGCGGCTCAGGCCAAATTCGAGGCCGGAGCCGCCAACGCGGCGTATGGGCTCCTCGCCGCGGCGGACATGGGTCCTCTAAACGAGCTTCAGCGCGCGCGGGTAGCGCGCATGCGGGCGCACATCGTGTTCGCCCAGAGCCGCGGCAGGGACGCACCGGCCTTGCTGCTCGACGCGGCCAAACGGCTCGAGGCGCTCCAGGCCGGCCTCGCCCGGGAGGCCTACGTCGAGGCGCTGGGAGCGGAGATCTTCGTCGGGCGCCTGGGTGCTCGACACGGTGTCCGGATCGCAGAGGCCGCTCGGGGGGCGCCGCCGCCATCGGAGCCTCCCCGTCCTACGGACCTCCTCCTCGACGGGCTGGCAATGCGCTTCACGGTGGGGTATGCCGCGGGAGTGCAGCCCCTGAAGCGGGCGCTTCACCTGTTCCGCGAGCAGGCCCGATGCGGCATGGACGGCATGGTCCGCTGGCTCTGGACCGCGTGCCCGGTTGCGCCCGAACCCCTGGCCGCCGACCTCTGGGACGACCACGCGTGGCACGAGCTGGCGACGCAGGCGGTCCGGCTGGCCCGCGATGCCGGCGCGCTCGCCACCCTTCCCATCGCGCTCAGCTACCGCGCCGGCGTACACGTCCATGCCGGTGAGTTCGCCGCGGCCTCCGCGCTGATCCAGGAGGCCGACTCGATCACGGAGGCGACCGGCCACGCGCCCCTCCGCTACACCTCCCTGGCACTCGCCGCCTGGCGAGGCGAGGAAGCTCACGCACGCGGGCTGATCCAGGCCGCGGTGAAGGAGGCGAACGCGCGAGGCGAGGGACGGGCGCTCGGTCTTGCCGGGTATGCGTCCGCGGTGCTCTACAACGGACTCGGCCGCTACCGGGCCGCACTCGACGCTGCCCGGGAGGCCTGCGAGTACGACGACCTGGGCTTCTTCGGCTGGTGCCTGGTCGAGCTCATCGAGGCGGCCGTCCGGAGCGGCGCAACCGATGTGGCCGCGGCCGCCCTCGGGCACCTGGAGGAACGAGCGCCTGCCGCGGCCACCGACTGGGCCCTCGGCAGCCTGGCCCGAGGCCGCGCACTCCTCGAGGACGGTCCTGCAGCCGAGGCCCTCTACCGGGAGGCCCTGGACCGGCTCGGCGCCTGTCGGATGGTGGTGCACCTCGCCAGGGCACACCTGGTGTACGGCGAGTGGCTGAGGCGTCAGAACCGCCGCGTCGATGCACGGAAGCAATTGCGGATCGCGCACGAAATGCTCGATCAGATCGGGGCCGAAGCCTTCGCCGAGCGTGCCAGAGGCGAGTTGCTGGCGACGGGCGAGACGGTCCGCAAACGCACGGCCGATTCGCGCGATGCGCTCACCGCTCAGGAAGCGCTGGTCGCGCGGCTCGCGGCCCAGGGACGCACCAACCCGGAGATCGGGGCCCAGCTCTTCATCAGCTCCCGCACGGCCGAGTACCACCTGCGCAAGGTATTCACCAAGCTCGGCATCAGCTCCCGCCGGAGTCTGCGGGACGCTCTCGGAGACACCACCCACACAGCCTCCCTCATCTGACCAGGACACCGGCCCCGCGCCGGGAGCTCGACTAGGGTATTCGACGGACGCGAGCGGCTCACCCCGGCGCGATAGTGCTGCCCAATCTCACGGGGAGCTGATCATGTCGCCGACAGCCGGACCCGCCGTCGTGAGCCGGGGGACCCGCGTCCTGGGTGGCGTGAGGGTGGACGACACGCCGCTCATCACCCGGGCACTGGACTTTGCCCGAGAGCATTCCGAGCCATTCCTCTTCAACCATGCTGTCCGATCCTGGCTCTTCGCGGCCCGGCTGGGGCAGCTGCAGGGCGTGACGCACGACGGTGAAGTGGTCGCTATCGGCACGCTGCTCCACGATCTGGGGCTCAGCGACAGCTTCGCCGGGCCCAGGCGGTTCGAGATAGAAGGGGCGGACGCGGCGCGGGCGTTTGCCCGCGACCAAGGCCTCGACGATCGCCAAGCGCGGTTGATCTGGGACAGCGTCGCGCTGAATTCCACGCCTTCGATCGGCCTCTGCAAGGAGCCCGAAGTCGCGCTTTGCACGGCCGGCATCGGCGTCGAATTCGGATTCCAGTACGACGTGATCCCGCCGCACGAAATGACGACCATCCTCGCCGCGTTTCCCCGCCTGGAAATGAAGCGCCGCTTCACGGATTCGGTCTGCCGCGTCGTCAAGACCAAGCCGGAGACCACCTACGACAATTTCGCGGGGGACTTCGGGGAGCGCTTCGTGCCGGGCTATCAGCGACCGTCCACCGTGGATTTCCTGATGAACGCTCCGTTCGAGGAGTGACATGACCATGGACATCACGACCCTTACGCTGGCTCACACCGTGATCAGTATCGTCGCCATCGCGGCCGGGTTGGTCGTGGTCGGGGGGCTCATCGCGGGTGTGCGGATCGACGGGTGGACCGGAATCTTCCTGGTCACGACGACCCTGACCAGCATCACCGGATTCTTCTTTCCCTTCACTCGGCTGCTCGCGTCGCACTGGGTCGGGATCATCTCCCTGATCATCCTGCCCTTCGTGATTGCCGCGCGATACTGGAGGCATCTGCGTGGCGCGTGGCGCGGCGTCTACGTGGTCGGGACGGTGCTCGTTCTCTATCTGAACTTTTTCATCCTGCTGGTGCAGCTGTTCCGCCGGATCCCGGCCCTGATCGTCGCGGCCCCCAAGCAGACCGAACCGCCGTTCGTGCTGACCCAGCTCCTGGTACTCGCGCTGTTCGCCTGGCTGGGCTTCGCCGCCCACCGTCGGTTCCATCCCCAGGCGGTGGTCACCGCCAGGCAGGCTGCCGTCCCCGCAGCAGCCACCCTCCACTAGGGCGACAGCGTGCGTGGGGAATCACTGGTCACCCTTTGCTCGAGGAGAAGCCTCATGAGCACCATCACCACGAAGGACGGAACGGAGATCTACTACAAGGACTGGGGCGAGGGCCCCGTCGTCACCTTCTCCCACGGCTGGCCGCTGAACGCGGACATGTGGGATGGGCAGATGCTATTCCTCGTCCAGAATGGATTTCGCACCATCGCGCACGACCGGCGCGGCCATGGGCGGTCCAGCCAGGCCTCGAGCGGCAACGACATGAACGGCTACGCGGACGATCTTGCGGCTCTGATCGAGGCCCTCGACCTCCGGGACGCGACCCTGGTGGGCCACTCGACCGGTGGCGGTGAGGTCGCGCGGTACATCGGCCGCCACGGTACCGCCCGGGTCGCGAGGGCCGTCCTGATCGCCGCGGTGCCGCCACTGCTGCTGAAAACGCCGGAGAATCCCGAAGGCCTGCCGATCGAGGTCTTCGATGGGCTGCGCACGGCCCTGTTCAACGATCGTTCGCAAACCTACCGGGACTTCGCGAGCATGTTCTACGGGGCCAATCGTCCCGGCGCCAAGGTGTCGCAGGGAATCATGGATCAGTTCTGGCTCTGGAGCATGCAATCCGGGCTCAAGAACGCGTACGAAAGCATCAAGGCCTTCTCCCAGACCGATTTCACCGAGGATCTGAAGAAGTTCGACGTCCCCACGCTCGTGCTCCACGGCGAGGACGATCAGATCGTGCCCGTCAAGGACTCGGCGAAGAAGTCGGCCCGGCTCATCAAGGGCGCCCAGGAGATCTACTACCCGGGCGCGCCGCACGGCATCACGGCCACGCACCAGGATCAGATCAACGCCGAGCTGCTCCGCTTCCTGCGCAGCTCGCCGGCGCCCACGCTGCGGGAGCCCACCATGGCCGGGGTGACGGCATGAAGCTCGTCGTCATCGGAGGCACCGGACTCATCGGGTCGAAGCTCGTCACCCGGCTCCGTGACCGCGGCCATCAGGCGGTGCCGGCGGCCCCGAGCACGGGCGTCAACACCCTGACGGGTGACGGACTGGACCAGGTGCTCGCCGGGGCCGCCGTCGTGGTGGATGTCTCCAACTCGCCCTCGTTCGAAGACTCGGCGGTGCTGAAGTTCTTCGAGATCTCGACCGGCAACCTCCTGGCCGCCGAAGCCGCGGCGGGAGTGAGCCACCACGTCGCGCTCTCGGTCGTGGGCTGCGATCGCATCCCGGAGAGCGGCTACCTCCGGGCCAAGGTCGCCCAGGAGAAGCTGATTCGAGAGTCGGCGATCCCGTTCTCGATCGTCCGGGCGACGCAATTCTTCGAGTTCGTCAGGCGCATCGCCGACGAGGCGACCATCGGCAGCCGGGTACGCATCCCGCCCGTGCTCTTTCAGCCGATGGCCGCCGATGACGTGGCCAACGCGGTCTGCAGGGTCGCCCTCGAATCGCCGCTTGAGGGCGTCGTCGAAGTGGCCGGACCCGAGCAATTTCGATTCGACGAGCTCATCAGACTGGGGTTGGCCGCGCGCCACGATCCTCGTGAGGTGGTCAGCGATCCGCACGCCCGCTATTTCGGCGCGGTGCTGGGCGAGCGCGCGCTGGTGCCGACCGGCGATGCCCGGCTGGGCGACATCCGGTTCGAGGATTGGCTGGCGCAAGCTTCGGCCGAACGCACGGCCGGCCTCACCGCCGGCAGGATCTCCTGATGCGAGTCCCCAACATTGCCGTGGCCGGGTTCCTCGGCGCGCTGTTGTGCGCCGTCGGCGGCCCGCTGACCGCGCAGCAGGCCGTAGTCACGCCCCTGATGACCAAAGAGCTGCCGGATGTGCCGGGCAAGGAAGCTCTGATGCTGATGGTGGAGTATCCGCCCGGCTCCGCGGACCCGGTCCACCGGCACAACGCCGATGCGCTGGTCTACTTCCTGGAAGGCTCGGTCGTGATGCAGGTGGAGGGCGGTGAGCCGGTGACGCTGACTGCGGGGCAGACGTTCTATGAAGGCCTGGACGATGTGCACGTGGTCGGTCGGAACGCGAGCACGACCAAACCCGCCAGGTTCGTGGTGGTACTGATCAAGAAGAAGGGTGCGCCGGCACTGGTGCCGGTGGCGGGAAAGGATTGAACGGTCTTTGCGGTGCACCGGCAGCCGCAGCGGGAAGCCGAGATACCGTATGCCGCACGCCTGAAGCAGCTCGGCCTCGGCGCGGTCTTGAATCCCCGCGACCTGGATCAGCGGGGTTTCGAGCGGGCCGTTCACGCGGCCCGACTACCCACCAGCGGCGGCGAGGCGAGCACGATCAGCGGCGCCGTCGCGAGTGCCGCGAGCAGCGTGAGCGTCGGATACCCCCACGCCTGCACCACCACGCCGGACAGTGCCCCGGCCGAAGCACCTGCCAGTCCCATCGCCAGGTCGGATAACCCCTGAGCCGAGGGGCGCAGCTCCGCCGGGACCGATTCGCTGAGCAGCGTGGACCCGGCCACCATGGTCGCCGACCAGCCGAGGCCGAGCAGCATGAGGCTTCCGGCCAGCGGTACCGTCTCCCGCCCGGCAGTGCCCGCCAGCGCGCACGCCGTGAGCAGCAGTCCGATGCCGGCGAAGATGACCGGCCGGCGCCCCAGCCGGTCGGTGAGCCAGCCGACGAGCGGCGAGAACGCAAACATCCCCGCGATGTGCGAGCTGAGGACCACGCCCACGATGCGCAGCGTGTGCGCCGCGTCATGGCCGGCGCTTCGGATGTGGACCGGGGTCATGGTCATCACGCCGATCATGACCACATGACCGACGGCCATCGTGCTCACCCCGAGGCGGGCCGGCGCGCGTGACACAATGAGGCCGAGCGCGGTAGCCGTCGCGCCGCGAGAGGCGTGCGGCCTGGGTCCGGCGGCACTGCCGAGCACTTCGCCGGCGACGACCGCCGGGTCGGGCCGCAGGAGCAGCAGCAGCAGCAGCGCCGCCACGCCGAACAGCAGGGCGGAGAAGACGAACGGGCCGGCGAGGGTGGGTATGCCGTACCCATCGAGGAAGGCACCCGCGGGAGCCGCGAGGCTCGGCCCCGCCACGGCGCCCACGGTGGTGCCCCACACGATGAGTGAGAGATGGCGGCCGCGGAGCGGTGCCGGGGCCAGGTCTACGGCGGCGTACCGGGCCTGCAGCCCAGCGGCGCTGCCGCCGCCGAACAGCAGGTATCCGAGAAACAGAAGCGGAATCGAGCTCCGCACCGCGGCGGTCACGATGAGGATCGCTCCAGCCGCCGCCAGGACATAGCAGGTGGCGAGACTCGGCCGGCGACCATACCGGTGCACGATCGCGGCGGCAGGCACCGCAAAGAGCGCGGCACCGAGCACGTTGGCGCTCACGGCCGCGCCCGACACGCCGACCCCGGCGATGTCCGCGGCGAGCAGCGCCCCGACCGAGGATCCGATCGCGAGCCCGATACCGCTGATGATCTGGGTGAGGAAGAGCAGTCGCAGGGTGCGGCGCTGCACCAGAAGAGGATTCATGCTACATCGGCCGCCGCTCGCGCTTCGCGGTGTCCGTCTGCTGGTCTACGCACCCCGGCACCGTGGTCGCTTCGATCGCCGGCCCGGGCGCCCCGCCAGATCCCGCCAGCCCGCGGACGGCCCTGAGATCGAAGCAGAACGTCACCCGGTCGGCCACCTTGACGGTGCCGGCCGGCCCCCCGCTGAACGGTTTGATCCCGAAATCGGTCTGCTTCGCGGTGAACGTGCCGGCGGCGGAGATCGTGTCGCCGCCGATGGTCACATCCGCCATCACCGGCAGCGTGCGGGTGGTGCCCTCCATCGTGATCGCGAGCTGCAGTTGCATTTTCCCGCTCTTCGCGTCGAGCGAGTCGGCGGCAAAGGTCATCTCCGGGTACCGGTCCACGTGGAGCACTTCCGTGCGCATCGCCTCGGTGACCTTCCGGATCTCGGCGGTGTCGGGTGGGGTCAACACCTCGAGACTGTCGGTCGGGACGGTGAGCTGGAGGTGGGATGTCGGCTGCCCCGGGCGGTAGACCAGCTCGCCGGAAACGGACCGCGCGCGGATCACGTGCGTGTGCCCGGCGAAGCCGAAGAGCCCCGACTTGCCGGTCTTGACCACGAGCCGGCTGCTCGGAGCAATCCGGTAGACCGCCGAGTCGGGCGGGCCCTGGGCGGCCCGCGCCCTCGGTGCGATCACGCACAGGGCCGCCAGACACAGCCGGGTGGCTCGCCTTAGCCGTTCCAGGGTTCCGGTCAGAGAGACCTTCCGAAGTAGGGTCTTTTCCAGGCTATGGCCCCGGCCCAGAAACGCAAGCCGGCGGTCAACCCGTCAGCGCCTCGTCGAGTGCTCCCAGGAGCTCCGTCCATCCGCGCCGATGTCCCTCGACCGACCGGGCCGGCAGGCCTCGATGCGTGAGGACCACGTCGGTTCCCGTCCCCCGCTCACGAAACTCGACCGTGACGACCGTAGGCCTGTCATCGGTGTTCCGGCTGATCCAGGTGAACGACAGCAGCGACGGCGGCTCGATGGCCAGGTAGTCGCCGTAATGCTCGACGCCGCCCTCCGGCCGTCCCTCCATCACGATCCGGAACCCGCCGCCTACCCGGGCGTCGACGGCGACGGTGGCGTGGGTGAAGCCGGCGGACCTCGGGGCCATCCAGTGCGCCAGGCTTTCCGAGTCGAGCCACGCCTGGAAGACGCGCTCCCTCGGCACCGCGAAGTGCCGCCGCACCACCACGACCGGTGCCGCTTCGTCGGTCGATGTCATCGCTCGCGCTCCTTCTGCAACAGGTACGATTCCAGCGCCGCCAGGCGGTCCTCCCAGAAGGTGCGGTAGTGCTCCAGCCACATCGAGGCATCCCTGAGCGGCTCCGCATTCAGCCGCAGCCGGTGCTCTCTGCCGTGAATGGTGCGATCGATCAGCCCGGCCCGCTCGAGCACCTTGAGGTGCTTGGACACGGCATTGAGCGAGATCGGGAACCGTTCCGCCAGCGCCCCGACGTTGGCCTCCCCCTCCGCGAGGATGCCCAGGATCTCGCGTCGAGTCGGATCTGCAAGCGCGCCATAGACTTGATCCAGCATCTTGCGCTCAACCTTCTGGTTGAATAATATATTGTCAACCGAACGGTAGAACGTTAGCGATGCAGGTGCGGTCGCGCCACCCCACCACCCGAGGAGGAGTCATGGCAACCCAGAGCATCCCCACCCGAAGCCAGCCCGTGGTTTCACACGACGAGTGGATCGCAGCGCGGATCGCGCTTATGGCAAAGGAGAAGGAGCTCACCCGGCTCCACGACGACCTGAGCCGACTACGCCGCGAGCTACCGTGGGAAAAGGTCGCCAAGTCCTACGTGTTCGACGGCCCGGGGGGCAGGGAGACGCTGGCCGATCTGTTCGTCGGTAGGAGCCAGCTGGTCGTCTACCACTTCATGTTCCACCCCGCGTGGAACGAGGGCTGTCCCGGCTGCTCGTTCTGGGCCGACAGCTTCAACGGGATCGACATTCACCTGGCCCATCGCGACATCAGCTTTCTTGCGATCTCGCGCGCGCCGCTCGAGAAGCTCGAGGCGTACCGGCAGCGGATGGGCTGGAGCTTCAAATGGGTCTCCTCCGGCGGAAGCGACTTCAACCAGGATTTCGGCGTCTCGTTCGACCCGGACCAAGCGAAGCGCCGCGAGGCGGGCTACAACTACGGCACGGTCCGTGGAGTCGGTGAGGAGATGCCCGGCGTGAGCGTGTTCTACAAGGACGCAACGGGCGACATCTATCATACCTACTCGACGTACTCGCGCGGGATCGACCTGCTGAACGGCGCGTACAACTACATCGACCTGACGCCGAGGGGACGCGACGAGGACGGCCAGGCTCAGAAGTGGGTCCGGCGCCACGATCAGTACGAGAGCTGAGCCATGCGCCCGGCCGGCTACCTGGGTATGTGGATGGCCATGATGGTGCCGATGATGCTTCCATCGCTGGCCCCGATGCTGTGGCGCTACCGCCGGTCCGTGCGCGAGGTCGAAGCGATGCGTCTGCACGGACTGACGGCGGTGGTCGGCGTGGGTTACTACGCGGTTTGGGCGGTCACCGGTGTGGTCGCCTGGGCCGCCAGCGCCGGGATCATGGTGGCTGAAACGCGCTGGGGGATGTCGGCGCGAGGGATGCCGATGGCGGCCGGCGCGGTGCTCCTCGCGGCGGCCGCTTTGCAGTTTACATCGTGGAAGATGCGGCAGCTGGCGCTCTGCCGAGCCTGGACGGGGTGCGGCTGTGCGCCCGCGCGCGGAGCGCTTGGCGCGCTTCGGCACGGCATCTGGTCGGGCGTGCGGTGCGGCCTTTGCTGCGGCAACCTGATGCTTGCGCTTCTCGTGGCCGGGATGATGAACCCGGTCGCGATGGCCGCGGCGGGGCTCGCGATCGGCGCGGAGCGGCTGGCACCGGCCCCTGTGCGGGTGGCGCGGGTCGTGGGCGCGGTCATCGTGGTGGCTGGCGTGCTGACGATCGCGCGGGCCTGGCCTCAGGGAGCGGCAGCCATCGGGAGCCCAATCCCGAACGAGATTCGCAGCGGCCGGTAGGACCTGAGGTAGTCCTGCAGCTGGACCTGAACGCACACTCGAGGCAGGACCTGGTAGCGCAGCACGGTTCCGACGACTCCGCCCACCATGGTGTGCTCGAAGAGATCCCCGTACTTCTGCGTTCCCCCGAACGCCGCGCCGACGCCCGAGTGTACCTCCCAGGCCAGCCGGCGCGTCGGCGGGAGGAGCCAGTAGCGCACCCGCGTCGTGAGGGAGAGCAGGTGCGCGGTCGTTCCAAGGGCGATTCCCTGGGCGGTGCCCCGGAGAACGGCGGTTCCCGGGATGTACCGCAGCTCGTTGACCACGTCGAGACGGCTGTTCCAGAAGACCGCGAGCCTGGCGCCGACGAACACGCTGAACTTCTGCCGGACGTGAGGACCGTCTCCGCGCAGCGAAAATCGCGACGGCGACTGCAGCCCCGACATGGGCCGAAGCTCCAACCGCTGTCCCTGCAGCCGGGCCGGCCGGGTGCACAGGAGTCCGGCGAGCAACGCCAGAATCACGGCGGCGTGCTCGATCGCGATTCCTCTCCGGTGTCCAGTTCTCGCGCTCACCGATCGCCCACCTTCCGCAGTCTCGCCTCGGTAAGGCTCGACCCGGGCTGGCCGGCCCGCGGTGCGACAGGGCACGGGCTGGAGGATTCCCCCGACACAGAACCTCGTAACCCGCGCGCGGCGATCAGCTTGCGCGCCGGCCGACAATTTGGTGAAGGATCCTTCGCAGCGGCATCACCACCGCTTCAGCGGCGGGGTGGAATGTTGAGCCCGACACCCCACGGAAGGTGACTACGATGAATACCCAGCCATTCAAGGCGATCCTCGTTCCGCTCGACGGCTCCGCTCTGGCCGAACAGGCGCTTCCGGCGGCGATGACCCTGGCGGACGCGGCCGGTGCATCTCTGCATCTGGTGACGGTGCAGCCTCCCATGCCGCCGGTCATGAACCCGGACGCTCCGATTCCGCCCGACATGCTGGAGGAGGAGCGGGCGCGGCTCGACATCTACCTGCAGGGCACGGCGCGGGAGCTCTCCGCCCGCTGTGCGTCGCCGGTGCGACACGCGCTGCTCTTCGGCCCGCCGGCGCCGGCCATCGGTGCCTACGCCCGGGCGAATGCCATCGACCTCATCGTCACGACGACGCACGGCCGGAGCGGTCTCAAGCGGCTGGCGCTCGGGAGCGTGGCCGAAGAGATCCTGCGCTCGGTGGCCGTTCCGGTGCTCCTGTTCCCCCCCGAGACCGCGGTGGTGAACCGGCCCGCGAGCTTCGGCACGGTGCTGGTGGCGCTGGATGGGACGGCAGGTGCAGGGGTGGTGCTGGAGGCTGCGGCGGCGCTCGGGTCCCTGGCTCACTCCACGGCCTACACGCTCGTGCACGTGATCGAGCAACCGGCCGCGGTGCTTGCCAGGATCGTCCTCTTTCCCGAGCAAGTGGCTCCGGACTGGCGTGAGCAGCGGGTCGCGGGCGCGCACACCGCGCTCCAGGCCATGGCCGGCCCGCTGCGCGCGGCCGGGGGTACCGCTTTCACGAGGGTGCTGGCAGGCCGTCCCGTGTCCCAGCAGATCCTCGCCTCCGCCCGGGCCTGCCAGAGTGATCTCGTCGTCATGGGGACGCACGCGCCCACCGGCGCCGAGCGCCTGCTCCTGGGTAGCGTGGCCGACGACGTCATCCGTCACACGGACCGGCCGGTGCTGGTGGTGCCCACGCGGGCGAGCGGTCGGGGCGCGGAAGATCTGGCGCTCGCCTCCAGCGGGAGGATCGTCGTCTGAAGGTGCCCACGGTCCGCTGATAGAGTTGCGCGCCGGCTTCCCCAGCCAGCGCTGCTGTCGGTCCTCCGGATGACGATCCTGGCGGGTTGCCCTCCTGGGGTGCATCGTTGCGTCAGCCCGATTCCCAAGGACCGCATCCTGGCGCCGATCGCCTTCCGGGGACGACTGCCCGTCCTGTTCGTCACCGCCTTCGTGGACATGGTGGGCCTCACCATCATCGTCCCGCTGCTCCCGTTCTACGCGACCGACCTCGGCGCCAGCGCGACCACGGTGGGCGTGCTGGTCTCGGCGTTCTCCGTCGCGCAGCTCGTGGTGGCGCCCGTGTGGGGACGTTTCTCCGACCGCTACGGCCGCCGCCCCGCCATTCTCGCCGGCCTGCTGCTCAGCGCGGGCGCGTACGTCATCTTTGCCTTCGCCGGATCGGTGCTCGCGCTGCTCGTCTCCCGACTGGTGCAGGGTCTGGGCGGCGGGACCATCGGGGTGGTGCAGGCGTACGTGGCCGACGTCTCCGACCCCGACGAGCGCACCAAGAGCCTGGGCTGGCTGTCAGCGGTGACCAGCCTGGGTGCCGTCGCGGGGCCGGCGTTCGGATCGGCCATGATCAGCGTGGGAGGGAAGGAGGCGCCCGGGCTGGCCGCGGCCGCGCTCGCGTTGCTGGTCGCGGTGTTCGCCGCGCGCTATCTGGGCGAGTCGCGCGAGCTCACGACCACGGCATCGCACGTCGCGCGCTCCGCCACCGGCACGGGGCAGGCCATCGGCCGCGTCGTCTCCCACTGGTACGAGCCGGCCTCGCGCCTGATCTGGATCTACACCATCGGCATCGGTGCGTTCTACGGCACGATTCAGGTTGTCCCACTGCTCCTCGCCCGTCGTCTCGCGGTGAACGAGCAGAACATCGGCTACTTCATCATGTACCTGGGCGGGATGGGCGTCGTGGTGCGCTCGCTCATTCTCGGGCGCATGGTGGACCTGCTCGGCGAGGTGCGGCTCTCGCGGGTGGGGCTGGTGCTCCTGGCCGCGGGCCTCGGCTGTACGGGACTTTCGGGGAGCTGGGCTGTCCTGCTGCTCGGCTTCACTCTCATGCCGCTCGGCACCGCCTTCCTTTTCCCCTGCGTGACCGGCCTGCTCTCACGCGTCGTCCCCGGCAACGAGCGCGGCCTCTACATGGGCGTGCAGCACACGTTCGGTGGGGTGTCGCGGGTGCTGTTTCCGATCGGCGCGGGACTCATGATGGACGGGCTCGGCGTCGGGGTGCCGTTCTGGACCGCGGGGCTCATGGTCATCGCGATGCTGCCGTTCGCCTGGGGGCTCGCCGGCGCGCTGGCACCCGAGACGCCGGCGACGGCCGCCGCGCTGACGGTCTCGGCGGCGGACATCACCGGGGAGTTCCCGGTCGATCAGTCCGCGATCAACTGATACGCCGAGGTCCAGAAGTCCCGCACGACGGGCGGCAGCGCGAGCTGCTCGGGCCGGCGCTGGGTCAGGAGCACACCCACCAGCTCCTCCCCGGGGTCCATCCAGAGCGACGTGCCGAACGCGCCGTCCCAGCCGAACTTTCCGGGCACATCGGCGACGTCATCGCGCGCTGTGACGATTCCCAGGCCAAGTCCCCAGCCGTGCGCGTCCCAGAAGTGCGGGAAGAACGGCGAGATCGCCTTCTGCGCGGGCGTGAGCTGGTCGGTGGTCATCAGCTCGATCGTGGGCCGGGAGAGAACGCGCTCGCCGCGCCGCATGAGCATCATCAGGCCGAAGGCGAGCAGATCGTCTGCCGTCGAGACCAGTCCTCCGGCACCGGATTCGAACAGGGGCGGCTGCGACGCGTAGCCGCGACCCGCCTCGTACAGCACTGCGAGCTTGCCGGTGAAGAGGTCCGATCCGTAGCAGGCCGGAAGCCGGCCGAGCTGGTCTTCCGGGACCAGGAAGCCGGTGTCGGCCATGCCAAGCGGCTCGAAGATGCGCTCGCGCATGAACCCACCCAAAGGCTGCCCGGTCGCGCGGGCGATCAGCACTCCCAGGATCTCGGCCCCCATGTGGTACAGCCATCGTTCGCCGGGCTGAGCGGCGAGCGGGAGCGCTCCCAGCCGCCGCATCAACTCGTCCGGTGTGCCGGCGAACGGCCACTGGTAGAGCGGCAGACGGGCGTCGGCCAGGGCCTGCTGGAGCGGACACGCGGGCGAGATGAAGCCCACCTCGCCATAGCCCGAGCGGAAGGTGAGCAGGTCGCGCAGCGTTATGGGCCGCTCGGCCGGCACGGTGTCGTCGAGCGGGCGCTCGATGCTGCGCAGCACCCGGCGGTTCGCCAGCTCGGGGAGCAACGGGTCTACGGGGTCGTCCAGCCTGAGCCTGCACTCCTCCGCCAGGATCATCGCGGCGGCGGCGGTGATCGGCTTGGTGGTCGAGGCGAGGCGGAAGAGAGTGTCCCGTCGGATGGGCGCCTGGGTGTCGAAGCCCAACGTGCCGATCGTCTCGACGTGCTCGCGGCCTCGATGCCAGACGAGGGCCACGAGGCCGGGAACCCGGCCGTTGTCGACATGGCGCTGCAGCGCCGTGCGCATGCGTGCCAGGCGTGTCCGGGAGAAGCCGATGGTCATGGTGTAGCCCATCCCATCCGTGTCGCGGTCACCGGGGCCGCCTTCGCGCACTATACCTGGAGTGGCGTGAGGATCCCGTGAACCGGGGATGAAAGGACCCGGGAGGGGGCTTCGGCGCGACGGACCCCCCGGCCGGCACATCCCTACTGCTTGAGCCGGCGGGGAGCGGGATCACATCCCCCGGGCCCGGACCGCGCTAAGCTGGGACTGCGCACGCAACGGAGGGGTAGACATAATGTTGACACGAACTTTCGTCGCCGCCGCTGGCGGACTGGCGATGCTGCTCGGGGCCGCGCCGCTGAGCGCGCTCCACGCCCAGACCCAGGATTCGGCTTCGCGCCGCACCTGGGGCACCAATCCGGGGGTCCAGACCCTGCCCAAGAAGGGGGCGCCGGCCCAGACCGGATCGCCGGCGCAGACCGGCTCGCCGGCCCAGGTCGGGTCGGCATCCGAGGCCCGGAACGACAGCGCTTTCATTCGCGAGGCGCTCGCCGGCAATCTGCTGGAGATCAATCTGGGCGACCTGGCCCGGCAACAGGGCACCGATTCGTCGGTCAAGCAGTTCGGGCTCCGGATGGTGACCGATCACTCCAGCATGCAGAACCAGTGGAGCTCGCTCGCCTCGCGCTACGGTCTCACGATCCAGCCGCAGCTGGACGCGGCCCAGCAGGGCCAGGTGACGCGCCTGCGCCAGCTCTCCGGCGCCGCGTTCGACCGGGCCTACATGAACACCATGGTGCAGGACCACCAGAAGGACGTGTCGACGTTCGAGCGGCAGTCCACCACCGCCGACTCGCCTGAGGTTCGGCAGCTGGCCTCGAGCGGGCTCACCATCATCCGCGGGCATCTCGACATGGCCCGGCAGATCGACAGCACGCTGAGGGGCGGGAACGTCGCTACCGCCAATGCGGGCAACACCGCCAACAACAAAGCCGGGAACAACAACCGGAACGGCAACCTGAGCGCCGACCGCGACTTCGTCACCAACGTGGCGGCAGCGAACCTCATGGAGGTCCGTCTCGGGCAGATCGCCGAGCGGCGGGCAAAGGACCCGGCGGTCAAGCAGTTCGCCAAGCGGATGGTGGACGCCTACACCGACTTTCAGAACCGCTGGACCCAGATGGCTTCGCGCAACGGGCTCGACGTCAACCCCGGCCTGGGCAAGCTGCACCAGGAGAAGGTGAACAAGCTGCAGAAGGCGAGCAACGCCGAGTTCGACCGAGTGTACATGACGCTGGTGACCGAGCACTTCCAGGCGCTGATGCCGTACTTCCAGAAGGAAGGCAGCGACCTGAACTCGGCCGCGGCGCGGAAGCTGATCCGGGATCAGGTACCCGATCTCCGGCAGCATCTGGCACAGGCGCGGCGGATCGACACCCAGGTGCACGCGGACGTGCCCCGGTCCGACCGCGGGCAGAACGAAGACGTTTCGAGCAAGCGCTAGCCGCACGAGACGCCCGGCACGATGTGGATCGTGCCGGGCCGTCGCGTCTTCCTACCGTGCAGCCGTGACCGGCGTCTCGGGTACCACCGCCAGGCTGCTGATCTTCCATCCTTCCAGCTCCCGCCGTAGCACGACGAGATAATGCACCGTGCTGGCGCCGTCGGCGCCGGTCGCGCTCATCGTGCCTACGTCCCACGCGGTGTTGCCGAAGACGCGGACGGTGTCGGACGACAGCGTGCTCGGCGCCCACTTGGCCGATTCCTCGGTCATCGCCTTGCCGATGGCCGGCCGCCCCAGGAGGGTGCTGCCGTCGGGCCGGATCAGCACGGCGTCGGGCAGGTACATGCCGGTGACCGCCGCGGCATCGTGTTTGTTGTAGGCCGCGGCGTATTCCGCCCGGAGGGTGTTGATCTCGGCGAGCGCGGTCCGAAGCGGCACGCGCGGCGCCTCGATGCCCTGGGCACGGGCGGTCGAGACCGCGGCGAGCCCAAGCGCGGCGGCGAGGAGGCTGGACCTTGCGCGGGGTGAGAATGCCATTGGTCGCTCCGGGTTGATGGAGGGCGCGGTGAATCGGTGAGACCCAACTTCACCCCGGAGCGTGAATTCAGCGTGAAAGGCTCACTCCCGGTACAGGTCGTGGTATAGCACCAGCCCGTGGTGCACCGCGGTGGCGATCACCTCCGCCTCATAGCGCGGCATCTCGCCGGTCCGCTCGAGTCGGGGGGCTCGGAGCGCCGACTCCACGCTGTCCCCGTAGCTCATGCCTTTGAACCGGTCGAGCAGGCCGGCGGCGATTGCCTCCTCCACCCAGGGCTTGGTCTCCACCGTCGCGGTAGTCACCGCCGCGTTGGCGATCTTTCCCCCCGGCGCCATGGTGAGCCCCACCTCGATCGGCCCGTGCATGGTGTTCACCTGCGGAAAGAACACCACGCCCGCCGGCGATCCGTCGGCCTTGCGGCCCACGTAGAACTTCACGTCGGGGTCGTCCGGAGTGAAATCGATCTCGCGGCGGATGCGCGCCAGGTCCTCCTTGCCGATCGAGACGGTCTTGAGAAAGAACTGCGTCGCCTCAGGCAGCGTTCGGCGGATGAGGTCGGTCTTCTGGACCAGCACGACGGTCGGGGTCGGGTGGTGCGCCGCCGGCAGCAGCGGCAGCGCGAACAGCCAGAGCATGCGAGCTCGCATTGCGTTCTCCTTCAGGCCGTGCGCCGGGCGGCAATGGCCCGGACGGTCTCGACGAGGACGATGAGATAGACCAGCGCCATCCCCCAGCCGGAGACGATCGTCAGCCAGGCGAAGCCGGAAAGTCCGGCCTTCATGAGCCACTGGCCGGCGAAGTCCAGCGCGCCGACCCCGAACGCGGCGACGATCATGAGGTCGCGGAACCATCCCGGCCAGTCGAGGCCGAGCATGATGAGTGACAGGAGCGCCGCCACGATCGCATAGATCATGATGTGGATGTGACTGTCCTGGATGAGGAGCGCCGTGTCCACCGTGTGCTTCATCTCGGGGACGCGGGACAGGTCGACCGGCTGCATCGTGCTGGTGGACTGCTCTCCCATGGCCATCGTGTCCATCGGCGCGGTCGGCGCGTAGGTCGCATTGACGGCCGCGGGGGAGAGGCCCGCCCAGGTCTTCACCATGAGAAAGGCGAACACGTACGAGTAGCCCAGCACGAGCAGGAACAGGAGGGCCGCCAGCTTGACCGAGCGCGGGGCATTCCGCAGGCGATAGAGTCCCATGGGCGCCGCCTCAGAAGGTGGTGACGAACTGGAGCCGGTACTCGACGTTCCAGGTGTCGAGCCCGTCGTCGGTCTCGAAGATCGGGACGTCCGAGTGATTGAACCGGATCTCGCCCCGGAGCTGGAGCCGCGGAATCCGGAACGTGGTGTGCTGCACGTTGGCGAAGATGCCCTCGCGTCCCACGCCGATCGAGTAGAGCGGCGCGATGGTATATGACTCGAGCGTCTGGCTCTCGCCGGTGCGGGCGCCGTCGGCGTCGCGGAACACTTCGGCGCGCGCGGCCAGGGCCCAGTGGCGGGTCAGGCGGTGGACCGCGGTCACCATCGCGCCGCGCCAGGTGGCGTCGCCGCCCTCGGGCAGCACGTCGCGATCGCCGCCGAGGTTGGCCTCGCCGGCCACGATCCAGTCCCAGGCCGGCTGGACGGCGTAGTCGAAGGTGAGCAGGTAGCGGTTGTCGGTCGCGTCCTGCTCGCCCTCGCTGCCGTAGAGACCGCTCAGGCCGAGGGTCACGCCGCTCGCCGGCAGCAGCTCGAGCCGCGCGCCCGCCGTCTTGCCGTGGTTGGGCTCGAGGTCGCCGTCCCAGCCGTTGAACACGAACCCCGACACGCCGGCGCGCGGGCTCGGCGTCCAGGTGCCCTGCAGGCCCACCATCTTCACCGGCCGGGCGAGCTCGAAGTTGAAGCTGGGCGACACCAGGAAGTTGAGCGGCTCGTCGTCGCGCTCGAACCCGATCGGGAGGTCGAGCTTGCCGAAGTTGAGGGCGACGTTGGACGCGCCGGGCGGCACGAACGAGACCAGCAGATTGTCGATCTCGATCTCGGTGCCGAGCTCGCCGCCGCCGTCCCCGGCTTCCTCGAGCGCGGTGGTGAGCTGGCCGAAGACGTAGGCGTGATCGGTCAGCTCGCGGAACGCCGCCAGCGCCACCTTGCTCGCGGCGAACGAGTTGTCACCCGTGCGGCCGGCGTAGCTGTAGCTGCCGACGCCGAATCCGGTGATCTGCACCGGCGTGCGGTCCACCTCAGGGAGGTCGCCGAGCGGCTGGCCCAGATCGATCGGCGTCTCCGAGGTATCGGCGGGCTGCTGGGCGGCGGCGGGGGCCGCGCCCAGCACGACGCAAAGCAGTAGCGGAAGTCGTTTCATCGCTCCTCCTCCATCGCGGACAGCGGGACGAACGGCGGGCGCGGCAGCGTCCACGGTTCGTCACGCGAACAAGTTGTCGTTGCGGCTTTGGTTCAGATCGAACGTGGAGGAGGAGGATCGGCTGCGGGAATTTGCTGGAGGTGGAGCGGGTGAGCCGCCGGCTGAGGGAGCACGGCCAGAACGAGCGGGGGCAGGTCCGGGGCCCGGGCCGGCGGGATCATGACGACGGGCGGGTTCGGCACCGGGACCTCGCGCTGCACCGCGCGGCTGGTATGGCACGGCGGTGCGTGCATGACCTGGCCGATGCCGGCGCCCGCCATGCCATAGTGCCCCGCGACCATGCAGAGCGGAAGACAGGCGAGCCAGGGAGAGCAGAGCAGAACGGCGGCGAGCGTCACCGCCGCCGGGAGCCGAAAACGCCGCATGAGCGCAAGCTAGCCCCGGCGGGCGCGCTGCGACAACCGTGTGTCGGGCGCCTACTCCAGCAGTGCCCGGATCTGGCGCACATAATACCGGCTCGACACCAGCCTGGATCCGCTCCGCAGGCTGACGGTCCAGCTCGCCTTGCCGTAGCGCTCGAGGCTGGTAATCGCGCGGACGTTCACCAGCGCGGACCGGCGGATGCGCACGAACCGCTCCGTGCCGAGCCGCGCGGCAAACCGCGCGAGCGGACCGCGGATCAGGTGCTCGCGGGTGCCGGCGTGCAGCCGCACGTAGTTGCCGGCCGCCTCGATCCAGTCGATCGCCGTCGTCTCGAGGAAGCAGAGCTTCCCGCCCTCCTGGACCACCACCCGTGAGAGCGGCGGAGCGGCCGTGCCGCTCCGGGACTGGGTGGCGCCCATGCGCGCGGCGGCTTCGAGCCGATCGCCGGTGCTGCCCGGCAGGTCCCGCCGGGCCAGGCTCGCTGAGGCGCGCTCCATGGCGTCGCGGAACCGGTCGGGGTCGATGGGCTTGAGCACGTAGTCGAGGGCGTGGACCTCGAACGCCCGCAGGGCATGCCGATCGTAGGCGGTCACGAAGATCACGGCCGGCATGGCGTCGGCGCCCACCCGCTCGATCACGTCGAACCCATTGAGCCCGGGCATCTGCACGTCGAGCAGCACGAGGTCGGGGGCGCGCTCGACCACGGCCTGGACGGCCTCCAGCCCGTTGGCGCACTCGCCCACGATTTCCGCGGCGGGGAAGCGGGCGAGCTCCTGGCGGAGGCCCCGCCGGGCCAGCGGCTCGTCGTCCACGATCAGGACGCGCATGCCGGCTCGGTGTGAAAGGGCAGGGTGACCTCGACCGCCGTGCCGCCCCCGGGCGGCGCACGCAACTCGAGTTGCTGGCGGTCCCGATACAATCTGAGCAGCCGCTCGCGGGTGTTGGCGAGGCCGATTCCGTCCCGTGCGGTTGCGGCAGCCGGGAGTCCCCGTCCGTCGTCCCGCACCAGGACCTCGAGCACGTCTCCCCGACGACGCGCCGCGACCACGATCGCCCCCCGACCGGCCGCGCCGTCCTCGAGCCCGTGCCGGATCGCATTTTCGACCAGCGGCTGGAGCAGCAAGGCGGGCACCAGTGCCGAACGGACCTCCGGCTCGATCTCCAGCCGCACCCGGAGCCGATCGCCGAACCGCTCCCGCTGGATGCCGAGATAGGCATCGAGCATCTCCAGCTCGGCGGCGAGCGGCACCTCGTGCGCGGCGCCGCCGTCGAGGCTCCGGCGCAGGAGATCGCTCAGGCGTAGCACCATCCGCTTGGCGCGCGGCGGGTCGTCCACCGTGAGCACGGAGATGGCGTTCAGCGTATTGAAGAGAAAGTGCGGCTGGAGCTGCGCCCGGAGCGCGTCGAGCCTCGCCGCGCCGAGCGACGCCGCGAGCTGCGCCGCCTGCCGCTGGAACGCGAAGGCCCAGTACACCGCGGCGATCATCCAGTAGTACAGACAGCCCGCGAACGTTCCCCACACGATGCCCGGGCGCCGTTCGGCGAGCCACGCCGCCGCCTGGTCGGCCGGGATCAGGCCGCGGGCGATGAAAATCGCGAGGTGCACGATGTACGAGGTCGTGATCTGGAGCGGCGCCACGACGAGCATCAGGCCAAGGTGCGGCAGCAGCGACCGCCAGCCCGACTCGCGCGACGGCGGCCAGCGGCGGGCGGCGCCGAGCACGGCCGGCGTGAACGCCGCCCACACCAGCCAGTAGACGAACTCGTGCACCACGTCCCACTGCCAGTCGATCGGCGCGCCGCGGGAAACGTGCACCATCGCGTTCTGCATCGCGAAGAACACGGCGACCAGCAGGAACACGGCGACGGGTGTCAGGCGGCTCATGGGGACATGATGCGCCGCCCTTCGGCGGGTGGCAACGGGGGTGCCGCTGGTCACCGAAACGGCCCCACTCGTCACACCGCGTACGCCGCTCGCCCCACCGGCGTTGCCCGGTCCAGACAGGGTCCCTAGCGTGGGCGCCAACCAGGGGAGGATGCCATGATTCGGACTCATTCGCTCGTGCCCAGCGTTCTCGCGCTGCTCGCCGCCTTCGCTGCCCCGGCGCGCGCTCAGAGCGCGGCGGACTCCGCCGCCATCCGCGCCACGGCGCTCGACTACATCGACGGCTGGTACGACGGCGACGCCGCCCGGATGGAGCGGGCGCTGCACCCCCACCTCGCCAAACGGCAGGTGTACCAGGACGATCGGGGCCGGAGCCGGCTGGCGGACATGACGGCCATGGAGCTGGTGCAGGCGACGCGCTCCGGGGCCGGCACGACTCCACCGGCCGAACGGCGGGACGCCGTCACCATCCTGAACCAGTACGGCAACGCCGCGATGGTCCGGGTGGACGCGATCTCCTGGGTGGACTACCTCCAGGAGGTGAAGTGGAACGGCCGCTGGGTCATCGTCAACGTGGTCTGGGTGGACCGGCCGGGGACCGGAGACTGACGAGCAACCATTCGCACGCCACGACTGTCCAAGCGGCAACTCTTCCGCGGGTGACCCGTGACGCTGCTGCTCGCCCTCCTGTCGGCACTCCAGGCTCAGGCACTGGTGACTGCGCCCGCGCTCCCCACCGCGAGCTCGGTCCGCGCCACTCGCACGGCGGAGGCGCCGGCGATCGACGGCCGGGAGGACGACCCGGTATGGGGCATCGCGCCCCCCATCGACCGGTTTCTCGAGGCCAGGCCGAGCGAGGGCGCCCCGCCCCAGTTGCGCACCGAGGCGAGGGTGGCCTACGACGAGCACAACCTGTACGTATTCATTCGGGCCTTCGATCCGCACCCGGACAGCATCGTCGCCCTGCTCGCCCGCCGCGACGAAGATCCGCCCGCGGATTATGTCACCGTCATGCTGGATCCCTACCACGATCGACGCACCGGCTACGAGTTCACGGTCAACGCGGCCGGGGCGAAGTCGGACCACGCGATCTCCAACGACGGCGACGAGGACCCCGCCTGGGACGCGGTATGGGATGGTGCCGCCCGGATTGATTCGCTCGGCTGGACCGCCGAGTACCGAATTCCGCTCGCGCAGCTCAACTACTCCTCGAAGGGGAATGGAACCTTCGGGCTGCTGATCTGGCGGGTCATCCAGCGTCGAACCGAGACCGTCACGTGGCCGCTCTATCGCATGTCCCGGTCCGGCTTGAGCTCGCAGTTCGGCGAGCTGACGGGTCTGGACAGCCTGGGCAGCCCGGGACGCGCCGAGCTGGTGCCGTATGTCGTCACCAAGAACGTGCAGGACGCCGGCGCGGGTGTGGTCGGTCGGAGCCAGGACGTCGAGCTCGGCGGCGACGTCCGCTATCGGCTCGCGTCCAACCTTCTCGTCAACGCCACCGTGAATCCCGATTTCGGTCAGGTCGAAGCCGATCCGTCAGAGCTCAACCTCAGCGCGTTCGAGACCTTCTTCGAGGAGCGGCGGCCGTTCTTCGTAGAGGGGAAGGGGCTGTTCACCTTCCGGGTCAACTGCGTGGTGGTGGTGGACTGCAATACCGGCGAGGCACTGTTCTACTCACGGCGGATCGGCCGCGCGCCGCAGCTTGCCGGGATCGTGGGTGGGGAGGCGCCGGCGGCCACCCGGATCCTCGGCGCGGCCAAGATGACCGGGCGCCTTCCCGGCGGGTTCTCGCTCGGCGTGCTCGACGCGGTGACCGACGGCGTGTCGGGGGTGGGTGGCGCCACGCTCGAACCGGGCGCCAACTACGCGGTGGTGCGCGGCAACCAGGACTTCCGCGGCGGTGAGGGGAGCATCGGGTTCATGCTGACGGGCGTGAATCGATCGCTGGATGACTCGAGCGAGCCCTACCTCCACCGGAACGCGTACAGCGGGGGTGTGGACGCGCGCTGGCGCTTCCGGGGTCGGTGGGAAGTCTCCGGCTCGCTGGACCTGAGCCGCGTCGCCGGCGATACCGCCGCGATCGCGCGCACCCAGCGGAGCCCGGTGCATCTGTACCAGCGTCCCGACGATGCGCTCCGCTTCGACCCGACCCGCACCTCGCTCAGCGGCATCAACCACGAACTGCGCTTCGCCAAGGTGGGCGGCCGGCGGCTCAAGTTCGAGACCGCCTACCAGCGGCGAACGCCCGGCTTCGACATCAACGACATCGGCTTTCTGCGGCAGGCCGACCAGCAGTTGTGGACCACCTGGGCAGCGTTGAACTTCTACCAGCCGAACGGAGTGTACCAGCAGCTCCGGTGGAACTTCAACCACTGGGAGTACTGGACCGCGGCCGGGCTCCCGACCGAGCGGGCGTTCAACACCAACGTGCACGTCCAGTTCAACAATCGCTGGTGGCTGCACACGGGTGGCACCCTGGGCCAGGTGGGGACGACGTACTGCGACCGCTGCGCGCGCGGCGGGCCCGCGGTGCGGCAGGATGCGTATCTCTCGCCGTGGATCACGATCGAGGGCGACGACCGCCGGGCGCTGGTGCCCTCGTTGTCGGCCAATTACACCCGGGGAGACCAGGGCCGCTCCGAGACGATCGACGTCTCGCCCGAGATCGATCTCAAGCTCGCGAGCCGGTTCACCACGTCGCTCAGCGCGGAGTACAACCACAACCGGAACGACATCCAGTACTACGGCACGTTTACCGATGGGTCCGGCGAGGCGCACTTCGCCTTTGCCCACCTCGACCAGAAGACCTACAGCCTGACCTGGCGGCTGGGCTACACGTTCACCCCGACGATGTCGCTCCAGGTGTACGCGTCGCCCTTCGTGTCGAAGGGGACCTACACCGATGTGCGCGAGATCGCGGAGGCGCGCGCGGACGACTACGACGCCCGGTATCGACCCTTCACCGTGCCGGATGGGGAGGACGCACCGGCCGGCTTCAACTTCCAGCAGTTCCGATCCAACGTGGTATTCCGGTGGGAGTACCGGCCGGGCTCGACCCTGTTCCTGGTCTGGAGCCAGGGGCGGGAGGCCTCGGCGCCGGTAGAGGGGGCCAGCTCGTTCGGCCGCGACCTGGGCGACCTGTTCGGCCGACGAGCGGATGACACGTTCCTGGTCAAGGTGTCGTACTGGCTCACGCCGTGATAGCTTGCAGGCACGGTACGACCACCCCCGACCCGGATACCACCCATGAAGACACCGCTTCAGCTCACGGCGCTCGCGGTCTTGTGCCTCACGTCCGCCGCGGCCGCCCAGGACCCCGCCTCGCCCGTGGCCGACGCGCTCAGGGCCACCGAGCAGCGCGCCTCGCGCAACCTGGTTGCCGCGGCGGAGGAGATCCCCGCCGGCAAGCTCGACTTCAAGCCCACCCCCGCCCAGATGAGCTTCGGCGACATCCTCGG
>DASUXW010000193.1:0-3926 GCA_036377715.1 Gemmatimonadales bacterium | reverse complement strand
CCGCTCAATGGGCGCCTCGCCGGGTGAGGACCGACGGGACCGTTCGCCACAGGATCGCGAGGTCCGCGATGAGCCGCCAGCGCCGCACGTAGCCGATTTCGATCGCGGCGCGCTGGGGATACCCCACGCTGCTGCGCCCGGTGATGGCCCACTCGCCGGTGATCCCGGGCTTCACCGAGAGCAGCACGCGACGGTGGCCCCCGTACTCCGTCAATTCGTCGGGCACCACCGGTCGGGGTCCGATGAGCGACATGTCGCCCCGGAGCACGTTCCAGAGCTGGGGCAGCTCGTCGAGGCTGCTCTTCCGGAGCAGGCGGCCGACCCGCGTGATCCGGGGGTCGCGGCCCTCGGGCAGCTTGTAGTTGTTGCGGACGTACTCGGAGTACATCGCCGGATCGCTCCGGAGCAGCTGCTCCGCGTCCACCCGCATCGTCCGGAACTTGAGACAGCGGAACGGCCGTCCCCAGGCGCCGACGCGACGATGGCCGAAGAACACCGGGCCGGGGCTCTCGAGCCGGACGGCCAGCGCGAGCACGCCCATCACCGGCGCGGTCAGGAGGAGCCCGAGAGACGCACCCGCGATGTCCACGCCGCGCTTGACGATCAGCTGGATGGTCCGGCTCACCGGGCTGACGAGCGAGGTCAGCGCCGGGCCCTTGCGCGGGACCGGGTACGCCGCGGCGGTTTCCCGCGTGCGGCCCAGAGAGATCAGGTCGCAGCCCATCGCGTTGGCCGCGTCCACCACCACGCCGAACGCATGATCGCCGAGCGGACCGCAGCACAGCACCACCGTATCGGCATCACAGCGCCGGAGCGACTGACAGAACACCTCGAGCGCCCCGGCCCCGCCCAGCTCCGCCGGATCGAACGCGCCGCGAATCGAGTACTGGCGCGCGTCCGAGAGCGCGGGGTGGGCGTAGGCGCGCGGGATGTCGCGCTCGCCCGCCACCAGGAGCACCCGGGCGGCGCGAAGCCGGCGGGGTGCCACGACCCGGAGCACCGTCCGCGAGGTGTGAAACGCCGCGATGAGGCAGAGGGCCAGTCCCGCGGTGAGCAGGAGGTCGCTCTCCGCGAGCAGCGGCGCGGTCCCCTGCCAGAGCGCGGCCCACGCCGGCAGGTTCACCGCCACCACGGCGGCCAGTGTCCGCCGGGCGATCGCCTGGCCCGGATCGGCGACGGTGTACGCGCCGAGCGCGGCGAGCGTCAGCATCACGACCACGGGAAAGCCCGCCGCCAGGATCGAGCCGGAGGGAAGGAGCTGATCTACGGCGAGGCCATACCCCGGCGGGGTCCAGAACGCGAACCGGCTCGCCTCGACCAGCAGTCCATAGGAGCCGATGGCCAGCAGATCGGCGGAGAGCAGCAGCGTCAGCCGCGCAAGCCTGCGCGCCACATGGCGACCGCCCAGCCACGGGGCGCCAGCGGGCATGGTGCCAAGGATCGGTCGCTTCATGTGAGGGCCCCGGACTGTCGGGTGTGGGACACTGGCGCGAGGACAGGCGCGACCCGCTCGGCACGCTCGGCTGTCGGCAGCTCCCAACCCGGGCGGGAGGCGCCCCCTCGCACGCACCTTCATATGCGTCACTCGAACTCACGAATCGCAGGTTGCGTGTCGCTATTTAGGAATCGCCGGAAGGGTGCGCCATAGGTTGGTATTGCCCATGTCCCGCCGCCCTGGGAGTGCTATCGATAGTCCATCCGTGCCAGTCCGCTTCCGAACCCTTTCCGAACCACACCTGCCCGTGGACCGTGATGAAGTCTGACCGTGAGGGGCTCACCCGGCGCACCCTGGGCGGCCTCCTGTGGATGGGCTCCGGCAAGGCGGCCTTCACGCTGCTGCAGCTGCTGGTCCTGAGCGTGCTCGGCCGGCTGGTCACGCCGGCGGAGTTCGGCGTGGTCGGTGCGGCGATCGTGGTCATCGGGCTCTCCACGATCGTCTCCAACCTCGGGCTCGGACCGGCGATCGTGCAGCGGCCCGAGCTCGAGCAGCGGCACCTCGAAACCGCCTTCACCGCCTCGCTGCTGCTCGGACTGGGGCTCGGAGCGCTCGTGTGGCTCGGCGCGCCGCTAGCCGCCGACTTCATGCGCATGCCGGCCGTGACCCCGGTCCTTCGCGCGCTGTCCTGGGTGTTCCCGATCAACGCGCTGAATACGGTGGCCGGATCGCTGCTGGCCCGGGACCTCGAGTTCTCCTGGCTCGCCATTCGCGATGTCATCACGTACGGGCTCGGCTACGGCGTGGTGGGCATCGGCACCGCCCTCCTGGGCTGGGGGGTGTGGGCCCTCGTCGCCGGGCAGATCGCCCAGACGGCGCTCAAGAGCGCGGTGCTGCTGGCCCGGCACCCTCCGCCGCGCAGGCTGGTGATGGAGCGGCAGGCGTTCAAGGACCTCGCGTACTTCGGCGGCGGCTTCACCGTGGCACGGCTGGCGAACTACGCGGCCGTGTACGGCGACAACGTCGTCACCGGCCGCTTCCTGGGGCCGGCGGCGCTGGGGTACTACGGCCGGGCCTACTCTCTGATGTCGGCGCCGGCGTACGCCTTCGGCACCGTGCTCGATGCCGTGCTGTTTCCCGCGATGGCGAAGGTGCAGGACGACCCGCGGCGGCTGGCCGCGGCCTATCTCCGCGCGGTCGCGCTCATCGCCCTGCTGGTCCTGCCCCTGTCCGCCGTGCTCATCCTCCTGGCACCCGAGGTCATCCGGGTGGCGCTCGGACCGAAGTGGACCCTGGCCGTGGTGCCGTTCCAGGTGCTGGGCATCGGCATGCTGTTCCGGACGAGCTACAAGATGAGCGATTCGATCGCCCGCTCGACCGGGGCCGTGTACCGTCGCGCCTGGCGGCAGATCATCTATGCCGTACTGGTGGTGATCGGGGCCTGGATCGGACAGCGCTGGGGGATCGTCGGCGTCGCCTGGGGCGCGCTGGGGGCGCTGACGGTCAACTTCGTGATCATGGCTGCCCTCAGCCTCGACGTCGCGCGCATCGGATGGAACGACTTCTGGCGCGCGCACCTCCCCGCGGTGCTGCTGACGCTGGCCTCGTTCCCGCCTGTCTGGCTGGTGGCGCGGAGCGCACGTGCCCTGCATCTCCCCGCGCTCGGCGTGCTGGTCCTCGCGGGCGGCACGCTCGTGCTTGCCTGCGGTGCCCTCGTATGGGGCGCCCCGTCCCGTTTTCTCGGCCGCGACGGCCAGTGGATGGTCAGAACCATGCGCGACTTCATCGGCGGCTCGGCACGGCGTCCCCGCGCCAGGCGGCCGATTCCCCAGGAGGCACCGTGACATCGGTCCTGCAGGCACCCCGCGCCCCGCGAGAGACCCGCCCCGTGCTCGGCATCCTGCGGGAGCTGTTCGAGCGGCTGCACGCCGAGGGGATCCGCTATTGCCACTGGAAGAGCAACGAGCATCTCGATGCATCGCTCATCGGCCGCACCGACGTGGACGTGCTGGTGGACCGGAGCGCGATCGTGCCCCTGACGCGCCTGCTCGGAGACTCGGGGTTCAAGCGATTCGTGGTGAAGCCCGGGCTGGGCTATCCCGGCATCGAGGACTACGTCGGATTCGACCGCGATTCCGGCGCGCTGACGCACCTCCACGTCCATTATCAGCTCACGCTGGGCGAAAAGTTCCTCAAGGGGCACCGGCTGCCCTGGGAGGAGCTGTACCTCTCCACCCGGGTCCTGGACGAGGACCGCGGCGTCTTCGTCGCCGACCCGCACCTCGAGCTGGTGGTGCTGGTCCTCCGGGCCGCGATGAAGCTCCGGGCGCGGGACTTCGTCATCGAGGCAGCGGGGAAGCCCTATTTCCGGGGCGGTCTGGCGCGCGAGTTCCGCTGGCTCGCCTCGCGGGTGCGGCCGGCTGACGCCGCCGAGCTGGCGACGCGGCTCGCGGGCGCGCGCGTAGGCGCCGAGGTCCCGGCGATGATCGCC
>DASUXW010000192.1:0-27382 GCA_036377715.1 Gemmatimonadales bacterium | reverse complement strand
CGGCTCGACCAAGCGGTCGCTCGTGGTGGTGACGGGGAAGGTGCTCACGGGGTTCGACCTCGACCGCGGCACCGAGGTGACGGTGGACCAGCCCTCCCGGCGCATTCACATCACGCTTCCGGAGCCAGAGGTGCTCGCCGTCGAGATCACCGAGCTCAGGACCTACGACGAGCAGAGCGGGCTCTGGAACCCGTTTCGGCCGTCCGACCGCGATTCGATCTTCGCGCTCGCTCGCCGACAGCTCGTCCGCGCCGCGGGTGAGATCGAGCTGGCCCAGCACGCGGAAGCGAGCGCGCGCCGTCTGCTCCAGGCCATGGTGGAGGTGGACGGCTACACCACCGAGGTCGCCTTCGGCGGCTCCCGTTCGCCGCTCGAGACCAGGTGAGGCGCATGCTGGCGTACGTGTTCTGGCACTGGCCCAGGTCCGACGCGACCGCGGCGGCCTACGAAGCGCTGCAGCGGCCCTTCCAGGAGGCTCTCCGGAGCGCGCCCCCCGCCGGATTCCTGGGATCGCGCGTGCTGGCGATGGGGGGCGCGCCGTGGACCGCCGAAGGACGGGACGCGTACGAAGACTGGTACTTGGTGGATGGATCGGCCGCGCTGGACCCGCTCAACGAGGCGGCCGTGAGCGTGCCGCGGCGCGGGGCGCACGACGCGGCGGCCGCCGCCGCGGCCGGTGGCACGGCGGGCCTCTACCGCCTGCGTCTGGGCGATCCGGGGGAAGTGCCGCACGCGGCCGCGTGGTTCGCCAAGCCGCCGGGGATGGGCTACAGCGCGCTCTTCACCACGCTCGAGCCCCTGGTCCGCTCGGAGGGCGCTGCGCTCTGGGGCCGCCAGATGACGCTGGGCCCGACGCCCGAGTTCTGCCTCCAGAGCCGCCGGCCCGTCGAGCTGCCGGCGGCTTTCTTTCCCATCGTCGTTCGCTACCGCACCGTCTGGCCGCCTACGGCGTGAGCGTGAGCTGGAGCGTCACCAGCGAGCAGCCGACCGGCGTGCTGCACGCGACCACCTGGACGCCGCTCCCGGTCACCCCATCGATCAGGTCGCCGTTGGCGATCCCGCCCGCGTAGCTCAGCGCCGGCTGCCCGAAGTAGATCGTCCAGGTGTTCACCGGCGAAGCGTTGTCGGACCCTACGAGGATGCCCGCACCCGACGTGGTGTTCGTGTTACCGTCATAAAGGAGCTGCGCCACCGCGACGCCGCTCGAGTAGAAGTTGAGCACACGATTGCCGGTCCCGTCGGTGGCGTCGAACAACTGGGCCTGGGACGGGAAGCTCAGCGCCAGCGCGGTGGTCACCGGTCCGGTCTCGAGACATTTGGAGTGGAACGGGTGCGTCGCCTGTCCACCGGGATTGATCCAGAGCCCGGGCTGCCCGGTCGGAGAGGTGGTACACTGGCCGTTGCCGCTGTTTCCGGTGCCGCTGGTTCCGTAGGACAGGCAGTTCGGGTTGTTCGGCCCGAAGACGTTCCCCTCGGGATCGGTCCAGAACCCGTTGGGCCCGCAGGTGCCGATGCCGTAGAGACCTGCCCCCGAGGCGTTGAACAGCAGCGCCGTGCTGCTGCCGGACGTGGACGCAGTGCCGCTCCCGCCGGGGGTGTAGCTGCCCGGGTCCACAGGCTGCACGACCGGCGTGCTGTCGCCCGGGCCGGTCCAGGTGCCGTTGGTGACGGGGTCGCCGGCGCCCACGGTGTCCACGGGCGTGGACGTCGTGTCGGTGGTGGTGGTATCGCCGCCGCCACCGACGCCGGTGTTACCACCGTCCCGGGGGCCGTTGACCGGCACGTCCCGGGTACCGCTGCCGGTGGGGCTCAGGGGGCCGCCGTCGTTGCACGCGGCAACGACGAGGAGCGCGGAGAGGGCGACGACTGCAGAGCGGAAGCGGGACATCGGGACGGCTCCTTCGACGCGCGGGTGTGAGCCGGCGATCGCCGGCGCTGATCGCGCTCGAAAGGCAATCCGGGTGCCAATCCATCAACCCGAGCCTGGTCAACGACATAGCCTTCGTCATGCCGCCACCGGACCCACCGGGCCACCGCGACATGCGAGGCTCCGCTACTGTGCGTCGCTCCCGGCACCGATCCCGGCGCCCGCCGGCGAGCCGGAATAGGGCGTCTCGGCCGGTTTCCGCTCGGCTGCGTCCTTCCGCTTGCCGCGCGACATCCGGTTCTGCCACGCGTCGAGGTAGGTGTAGATCACCGGCGTGATGTAGAGGGTGATGAGCTGCGAGAACGCGAGCCCGCCCACCACCGCGATGCCCAGCGGCCGGCGCGACTCGGCGCCGGCGCCGGTGCCGAGCGCGATCGGCAGGGTACCCATCAGCGCGGCCATGGTGGTCATCATGATCGGCCGGAACCGGACGCTCGCAGCCTCGAGGATCGAGTCGCGCGAGCTCTTGCCGTGGTTTCGCTCCGCCTCGATGGCGAAGTCGATCATCATGATCGCGTTCTTCTTCACGATGCCCACCAGCATGATGATGCCGACGAACGCGTAAATGCTCAGGTCCTGCCCGAAGATCACCAGCGCGAGCAGCGCGCCGAACCCCGCGAACGGCAGGCCGGAGAGAATCGTGAGCGGGTGCACGAAACTCTCGTACAGGATGCCGAGCACCAGGTAGATCACGAGGATGGCCAGGACGAGCAGCACCAGGAGCCCCTGCTGCGCCTGCTGGAACGCCGCGGCCGTGCCCGAGAAGCTGGTGGTCACGATCGAGGGGAGCACCTGCCGCGCGGCCGCCTGCACCCGCTCGACCGCGGTCCCGATGGACACCCCCGGCTCCAGGTTGAACGAGAGCGTCACCGACGGGAGCTGCCCCGAGTGGTTCACGGTGAGCGGCCCGGTGGCGGGGGTCACCCGCGCCAGGCTCCCGAGCGGGACCGAGACGCCCTGCCGCCCGCTGATGTGGAGCAGGTTGAGCGCCGAGAGGTCGCGCTGGTACTGCGGGAGCAGCTCCATCACCACCCAGTACTGGTCGTTCGGCGTGTAGATCGTGCTGATCTGGCGGGCGCCGTACGCGTTGTACAACGCGTTCTCGATCTGGCTCACGTCGATGCCGAGCGCGGCGGCGCGGTCGCGATCAATGTCTACATTGACCTGCGGGTTCTTGATCTGCAGGTCGCTGGTCACGTCGGTGAGGCCGGGGACGTCGTGCAGGCGGCGCTCCAGCTCGGCCGCGCCGTCGTACAGCGCGTCCATGTCGGTGCTCTGCAGGGTGAACTGATACAGGCTCTTGGAGGAGCGCCCGCCGATATTGATCACCGGCGGGTTGTTGATGAACACCCGGAGTCCCGGCAGCTGGGACAGCTTGCGGGTGAGCGAGCGGGCCACCTCGTCGGCGCTCATCGCGCGCTCCTCGCGCGGCCTGAGGTGGATGAAGAGCCGGCCCTGGTTCACCGTCGAGGCGCGTCCGCCGGCGCCCACCGCCGACATGAACCGGTCCACGTTCGGATCGGCCTGCACGATCGCCGCCGCGGCCTGCTGGTGCTGGACCATCGCGTCGTAGCTGGTGCCTTCGGCGGTCTCGGTGGTGCCGCTCAGCTGCCCGGTGTCCTCGCTCGGAATGAACCCTTTGGGCACGAGATGGCCGAGCACCAGGGTGCCGACGAGAATCACCGCGCTGAAGCCGAGCGCGAGCAGGCGGTGGTTCATGACCCAGCCCAGGCTCCGCTCGTACCAGTAGAGCGACTTTTCCCAGGCCCGCTCGGTGGCGCTGTAGAAGCGGCCATGCTGCGGTCGCTCCGATTCCGGCCGGAGCCAGCGGCTGCACAGCATCGGTGTGAGCGTGAGCGATACGAACCCGGAGACCAGGATCGCGACGCCGATCGTCACCGCGAACTCCTGAAACAGCCGCCCGATGAGCCCGCCCAGAAACAGCACGGGGATGAACACCGCCACCAGCGAGAGCGTCATCGAGACCACGGTGAAGGCGATCTCGCGGCTCCCGTTCACCGCGGCCCGCATGACCGGCTCGCCCCGCTCGATGTGGCGGAAAATGTTCTCGAGCACCACGATCGCGTCGTCCACCACGAAGCCGACGGCGAGCGTGAGCGCCATGAGCGAGAGGTTGTCGAGGCTGTACCCGAGCAGGTACATCACTGCGAATGTTCCCACCAGCGACATGGGCAGCGCGAGCGCCGGGATCATGGTGGCCCGGAGGTTCCGGAGGAAGAGGAAGATCACCATCACCACCAGGCAAAGCGCCAGGAAGAGGGTGAACTTCACGTCGGCCACCGACTCCCGCACCGTGTCGGAACGGTCGTAAAGCGTGCTCATCTCCACCGACGCCGGAAGCTCGGGGCGGAGCCGATCCACCTCCTCCTTCACCCGCTGCGCCACCGCCACCGTGTTGGTCCCCGGCTGCCGCTGGATGGCGAGCACGATCGAGCGCTCGCCGTTGTACCAGCTCGCGCGCTTGGTGTCCTCCACGCTGTCCACCACGTTGCCCAGGTCGCCGAGCCGGACCGGCGCGCCGTCGCGGTACGCCACGATCAGGCGCGAGAACGCGGCGGCGTCGGTGAGCTGGCCTTCGCTCTCCACCGAGTAGGCCTTGTCGGTGCCCCAGAGAATGCCGGTGGGGAGGTTGACGTTCCCCTTCTGCACCGCCGTCGCCACCTCGTCGATGCCGATGCTTCGGGCCGCGAGCTGCTGCGGGTCGAGCTGGATGCGGACCGCGTACTTCTGCGAGCCGTAGACCTGCACCTGCGCCACGCCGTCCACCGTCGAGAGCCGCTGCCCCAGGAAGGTCTCGGCGTATTCGTCGAGCCGGGAGAGCGGGAGCGTGGAAGTGCGGAGGGCGTAGTACAGGATCGGCGAGGACGACGGGTCCACCTTCCGGAAGCTGGGCGGCAGCATGTCCTGGGGGAGCTGGCGCTGCGCCTGCGAGATCGCGGCCTGCACGTCCTGCGCGGCCGCGTCGATGTTGCGGCTCAGCGCGAACTGCAGGGTGATCTGGGTGCTGCCCTGGCTGCTGGTCGAGGTCATCTCCTCGACGCCGGGGATGGTGGAAAACTGCTTCTCGAGCGGCGTCGCCACCGAGGCGGCCATGGTCTCGGGACTCGCGCCGGGGAGGTTGGCGCTTACCGAGATCGTGGGATAATCCACCGAGGGGAGATCGCTCACCGGCAGCTGGCGATAGGCCACCAGTCCGAAGATGAGAATGCCCGCCATGACCAGCGTGGTCATGACCGGGCGCCGGATGAACAGGCCGGTGAAGTTCATGTGCCCCTTGCCTTGATCTGGACCTTCGAGCCGTCGCGCAGGCGGAGCTGGCCGTCGGTGACGACCCGCTCGCCGGGCTGCAGCTGGCCGGTCACGACCGCCAGATCGCCCTGGGTGCGGTCCACCTTGACCGTGCGGGTATCGGCGGCGCTGTCGGCCCCCACTACGAAAACGAAACTGCCCTGCTGTCCCGACACAACCGCTGCCGCCGGCACGACCAGCACGTCGGAATCGACGTACAAGCGCACCCGCGCGTTCACGAATTCGCCGGGCCACAGCCGGCCGTCGCTGTTGGGGAAGGTGGCCTTGAGCAGGATCGTCCCGGTGGTGGTGTCCACCGCGTTGTCCACGAAGGTCAGCGTCCCCTCGCTCGCGTCACCGCCGCCGGTCGGCGTGGCGATCACGGGAATCCGGTCGGCGCGGTACCGCTGAATCGCCGGCAGGTTGCTCGCCGGGACCGCGAACCGCACCAGGATCGGCCTGATCTGATTGATGGTGACGAGCGGCGTCGGATCGGTCGCCCGGACCAGATTGCCCTCACGCACACGTAGGCTGCCGGTGCGTCCGGAGATCGGCGCCCGGATGGTGGCATACTGGAGGTTGAGCCGCGCCTGCTCCACCGCCGCACGGCTCGCGGCGAGCGTCGCCGTCGTGGCCGCGGCGCTGGTTCGGGCGGCGTCGTACTGCTGGGCGGTGACGTACTCCTTTTCCGCCAGCGCCGCGTAGCGCCCTGCCTCCTGCTCGGCGTTGGCGGCCTGCGCCTGGTCGCGCCGCAGGATGGCCTCGGCCTGGGCCAGCGCCGCCTGGAACGGCCGCGGGTCGAGCTGGAAGAGCACCTGTCCCTTCTCCACGTCCTGGCCTTCCCGGAAGGCGATGCGTACGATCGGCCCACTCACCTGCGGCTCGACCGCCACGGTCTGAATCGGCTCGACGGTGCCGGTCGCCGCCAGCTCGAACGGAACGGCGCGCCGCTCCGCGGTGCCCACGGTGACGGGCACCGGGGGCTGAGCCGGGGTCTCCTCCTTCCGGCACGCCGCCAGGGCGGAGAGGACGGAGAGCACGCAGAGGACGGAACGGATTCTGGATATGCTCATCGCTGTGGCGCCGCCGTCGTGTCGGTGGTGAGGCGAAGCGTATTGCCGCCCTGCGGGTCGAGCACGCCGGCATCGTGCGCCAGCTGCGCGAGCGAGACGCTCCACGCCAGCCGCGCGTCCACCCGCTGCGCCCGCGCGGATGCGAGCGCGCTCTGCGCCGCCAGCAGATCGAGGATGCTGCCCACCCCGCCCTTGTAGCGGGCCAGCGCCGCCTCGCTCGACTGCTCGGCACTCGCCAGCAGGTCTTCCGAGGTGCGGACCCGCCGGGTGGATGTCTGCAGCGCGTAGTAGGCGCTGAATACCTGGAAGACGACTTGCTGGCGGATGGTCTCGCTCCGGGCCGCCGCCGCCTCGGCCAGGAACTCGGCCGCGCGGACGTCGTACTGGCGGGAGAAGCCGCTGAAGATCGGAATGGACAGACCCACTCCCACGTTGTAGCTGTTGGCGCCGTTCGGGATCGTCGTGGCGTAGGTGCGGCCGGCAGTGGCGCTCAGGTTGAGCGAGGGGAGCAGATTCGCCCGGGCTTCGCCGATTCCGGCGCGCGCCGCCTCCGCCTGCGACCGTGCCGCCGCCAGATCAGGACGACCCCTGAGCGCCGAGCCGATCAGCCCGTCCACGCTGTCGGCCAGCGCCGCGACCGGAACCTCCGCGGCCGTCGAATCCACGTCATAGGGGAGATTGGCCGGCAGGCCGAGGGCAAGGGCCAGCGCGCCCCGGGTGGTCTGCAGGTTGCCCTCGATGGTCTGGAGGTCGAGCTGAGCTTGGCTCGCCGCGGTGCGGGCCTGGAGCACGTCGGCAATCGTCGCGACACCCACACGGCGGCGCTCCTCGGCCGCTTCGAGGTTGGCCCGCGCCTCGGCGACCGTCGTACGCTGCGCCTCCAGCAGGGAGCGGGTGGCGAGGTACTGGAAGTAGGCCACCTGAATCTGGAGCACCACGTCCTGGATCGCCGCGTTGTGGGAAAAGCCGGCAGCAAGAAGCTGCTGCCGCGCGCCCTCGATTCGTCCGCTCCGCCCGCCGAAGTCGAACAGCAGATAGCTCAGCGTGGCGCTGGGCGTGAGCACCGACTGCTGCACCGCGGTGCGGCCCTGGCTCGCCACGGTCTTGATCCGCGCGGCTGCGACGTCGCCGTCAACGGTCGGGAGCCAGGCGCCGCGCTCGGAGCCATAGGCCGCAGCCGCGGCCTGCGCGTTGGCCCAGGCCAGCCTGGTGCTCGCATTGTTTCTGAGGCCGATGTCGACGATCTCGGCCAGGGTGAGGCGGTGAATCCGCTCGGCGAGGTCGGGAGGGATCGCCGCTCGGGCCGAGGTGTCCACCGCCTCGCCCGCGCGCTCGAGTGCCCGGGCCGGCGGGGTCCAGGGGACCTGCGGCGCCGGCGAGGCCCCGGGCACGCCTGAGACGCGCGGTGTTCCGACGCAGCCGGCCAGGAGCACGAGCCATGCGAGGGCACGTCCGCGAGGGCGCCTCACCGTGAGCTCCCTGCACCGGCGTACCTCGTGCTCTCGTCCTCTTCCCACTGCGCGACCGCGGCGGCGATGGCCTCGGTCAGGTAGCCGTACGCCGTCTCGTAGCGTCGCAGCCGCTCGCGCACGCGCTCGCTCCGGATCGGCAGGCTGCGGCGCGCCTGCGCCACCGCCTCGGTGAACCGCTGCCAGCGGCTGAGCCGCTCGGCGATGGTCCGCTCGAACAGGTCCGGGGTTACGCGGTAGTAGTCGTGGCGATCGCCGGGCCGGCAGACCCGCTCGAGGATTCCCAGGCCTGCCAGCATCCGGGCGTTGGTACTCGCACTCGCCTTGCTCACGGCGAGGTCGGCGGCGAGCTGGTCGAGTGAGCGGGGGTCCTCGCTCACCAGGAGGCGGCCGAAGATCCGGCCGGCGATGCGGGGACGGCCTTCGGCCTCGAACAGCAGCCCCATGCGGTCGGTAAAGCGTAGCGTCTCTGGGTCCATGGTGCTCCCGACGGACTGTTGGGTGCATTCAGTACGCACTGAACGCTACACCGATCCACGTCCCGGCGCGCGCTCAACGCGCGCCTCAGTCCCGTGCCGAGGCCGGGAGCTGGAGGTCGGCCAGGAAGAAGGCGGCGAGCTCCGCGCGGCCGCCCAGCCCCGCCTTGCGATAGACCGTCACAGCGTGCTGTCTCACGGTGCGTTCGCTTCGTCCGGTCGCGGCGGCGATCTGCTTGTGGCCGTGTCCTTTGAGCAGCAGGAGGGCTACCTCGCGCTCGGCCGGGGTAAGGCCCCAGCGGCCGAACTGCTCGTCGACCGCTACGCCCAAGCCCTCGAGCGCGTGGCGGGCGCGCTCCTGCCAGGCATCGCGCTCGGCCAGACGCTCGGCGAGCGAGCGGCGGAGCGCGGAGGCCGAGCGGGCGGCGCGCAGCCAGCCTCGCCAGAGCCAGACCGAAGCCGCCAGTGCTCCGGCGATGAGGGCGACTTCATACAGCACATGCGCCGTAAACCAGCTCGCCGGCGCATCGAGCACGAGGTCGATGGCACCCCCGAGCACGATGGCCGCGAGCAGCAGCCCGAGCGCCACCCGCATCCCGCGCAACTCGTGGTCGTCCATGTGACTCCGGCAGATGTCGGATGGGGCGAATCGCGGGTGGCGCGTCGAATGTCGGATGGCGGAGCGGCCGGGAACGTCGCATCGTGCGGCCACCTCAACCGGAGCCTCAGATGCTGCCAGATCCGCTGCACCCCGCGATCGTCCACTTTCCGATCGTCTTCATGATCCTGCTGCCCATCGCCGCGGCGGTGGCGCTGTGGGCCATCCGCCGCGGCAGCCGGTTCCGCCCGGCGTGGGCCGTTCCGACCGCGTTCGCTGCCGCGCTGACGCTCAGCGCCTGGGTCGCCGTGGAGACCGGCGAAGGGCAGGAGGAGCGGGTCGAGGACGTGGTCGCCGAGCGGGCGATCCACCCCCACGAGGAAGCAGCCGAGCGGTTCCTCGTCCTCTCGGGCGTCCTGCTCGTGATCAGCGGCGCCGGCCTGCTCGGCGGCCCGATCGGCCGCGCGGCTCGACTCGCTACCATCGTGGGCGCGGTGGGCGTGGCCGGCGCCGGCGCGCAGGTAGGCCACACGGGTGGAAAGCTAGTCTACCAGTACGGCGCCGCGAGCGCTTACACCCAGAGCGGCCCGAACGGCGAGCGGCCCATCGCGCGCGAGGTGAGCCGACACGACGACGATGATTGAGCGACCGGTGCGGGCCCTTATCTTGGAGAGACCCCACAGCATATCGCCGAACGAAGTAGAGACGAAGACGCATGACGCGGTGGCTGTCCGTTCTGATAGGCTGTACCCTCGCCTGCGGGCACCCGGCGCAGGCGCCGCCGCCCGATGCCGTGGCGCCCTGGCTCCGTGGTGACCCGCAGCGCTGCCTCATCCCGCGCGACCTGAGCCAGGGCATGGAGACCATGGCGCGCCGCTGCGCCGAGGCGTTCGTGCGCGAAAACGGCTACACCGAGTTGCCGGCCGAGGATTCCACGCGCTGGGCCCGCGAGGATGACGACGCCGGAGCCTGGCCCCGGGTACTGGCCGCGCGGAGCGGCACCCTCGACGCGATGGCCACCAGTGTCCAGTGCAGCCGCCGCGAGTGCATCGTCTTCTTCCGCGTCCGCCGGCCGATGCTGCTCTGCGCCTACCGCGCGGTGCAGATGACCCAGGTTTTCACCAAAATTCACCTCGCGCCCGGCGGCGTCTACGACAGCCGCTGCAACGAGCGGCGCGCCTGAGCCGAGCGCGGGGTCTGGTGACTTGCGCGACCGAATTGCCTGTTCCTATGCGCCTTTCTGCGCGGGCCGGTGTAGACGGACGGAAGAGAGGGTGGTCCCCGGAGCCGTACTGCCTGGCCGCGACTCCGGGAACCGGGTACTGCGGGGGAACTGTCCTGCCACAGCTTGGATGCGGGGCGGGTGAAAACGGTTGCGCGCCGCACCCGTCCGGTCGCGAAGCTAGATTTGGGCCATGCGCGAAGCTCGTCTCCGGCAGGAGTTCGCCCACCTCTATCCCGGGCTGACCCCCGGCCGTTGGGAGCCGGCCGCCAGGATCGTCGAGGCGGTGCTGGCCAACGCCCTCCTCAGGCGGATGGGCGAGGTCCCCCAGGAGCGCCTGCTGGACGAAACCCACTTCGAATTCCGGGGCGGCACCGACCCGCAACGCTCCACCCGCGGGGAGCGGGCCTCGGACACCGACTGAATCCACCGCCGAGGACCGCCTGACCGATCTCCGCTACCCTATCGGCCGCTTCACATGGGACGGGGCCATGACCGAAGCGCGCCGCAGCCACTGCGTCGAGCGGATCGCCGCCCTGCCCGCCCGGCTCCGCGCGGCGGTCGCCGGGCTCGACGACGCGCAACTCGACACGCCGTACCGGCCCGGCGGGTGGACCGTCCGGCAGGTGGTGCACCACGTTCCCGACAGCCACCTGAACGCGTACGCCCGGTTCCGGCTCGCACTGACCGAAGACACCCCCACCATCAAGCCGTACGAGGAGGCGCGCTGGGCGGAGCTGCCCGATGCGCGCTCGGCTCCGGTCGAACCGTCGCTGATGCTGCTCGACGCGCTGCATGCCCGGTGGGTGGCCCTGCTCGAGACCCTGGGTCCGGTGGAAGGCGCGCGCGCGGTGCGTCACCCCGAGCACGGCCGTCTCCTGACCGTGGACGAGCTGCTCGCGATGTACGCCTGGCATGGAGAGCACCACACCGCCCACGTCACCGCGCTGCGCGGCCGGATGGGCTGGTGATGCGATGAAGCTCGACGTGGTCACGCGCGCCGCGCTGCTGCTCGTCTGCTCGAACGTATTCATGACCTTCGCGTGGTACGCGCACCTGCGGAACCTGGCGGACCGGCCATGGTACGTGGCCGCCCTGGTGAGCTGGGGAATCGCGTTGTTCGAATACCTGCTCCAGGTGCCGGCCAACCGGATCGGATACACGACGCTGTCGCTGGCCCAGCTCAAGATCATGCAGGAGGCGATCACGCTGACGGTCTTCGTGCCGTTCGCCGTCTACTACATGCGCCAGCCGATCCGGCTCGACTATCTGTGGGCCGCCTTGTGCATCATGGGAGCGGTCTACTTCATCTTCCGCGCGCCGGGGACGCCGTGAGTGGGCGGCTGGCCGCGGCCCTGCTCGCCGTCTGTGTGGCGCTGCCGGCCCATGCCCAGCAGTCCACCCCGCGCGCGCGCGATCTCGGCGTGCCGTTCGACGGCACCCCTGGCCCGCTCGATGCCATTACCGATGTACCCGGCGTGACCGTCGGCCACACCACGCTGATCCGCGGCGAGGGACGTCTCGTTCGGGGTAAGGGACCGGTTCGGACCGGTGTCACCGTGGTGCTCCCCCGGGGCCGGGACGACCTCTCGCCGGTCTTCGCCGGCTGGTTCAGCCTCAACGGCAACGGCGAGATGACCGGCACGCCCTGGATAGAGGATTACGGTCTCCTCTTCTATCCGGTGGCGATCACCAACACCAACAGCGTCGGCACGGTGCGCGACGCGCTCATCGCCTGGGGCGCCGACCGCCTGCCCGATGCGCTCCACTGCTGCCTGCCGGTCGTCGCCGAGACCTGGGACGGCGATCTCAACGACATCTTCGGCTTCCACGTGAAGCCCGCGCATGTGTATCAGGCGATCGAGGCCGCCCGCGGCGGCCCGGTGCCCGAAGGCAACGTCGGCGGCGGCACCGGAATGCAGTGTCTGGGCTTCAAGGGCGGAATCGGCACATCGAGCCGGCGCCTCAGCGCGAAGCGCGGCGGCTTCACCATGGGCGCGCTGGTGCAGTGCAACTTCGGGCTGCGCCGGCAGCTACGGATCGCGGGAGTGCCGGTGGGGCGCCAGGTGAACACGCCCGACCCGTGCTACGCCACTCGCGAGCCGCTCGACAGCGCGATGGCGCGGGAGCGCTGCGAGAAGGAGCACGGCTCGATCATCGTGCTCCTGGCGACCGACGCGCCGCTCCTGCCGCATCAGCTCCGCCGCATCGCCCGCCGCGCGGCGCTCGGGGTGGGCCGCATGGGCGGCATCGCCGGGGCGGGCTCGGGAGACCTCTTCCTCGCCTTCTCGACGGCTCCCACCGGCACCCCCGATTCGATCGGCGTCGCATCCGTGCCGATGCTCAGCGACGATGTCATCGATCCGCTCTACGAGGCCGCCGTGCAAACCACCGAGGAGGCGATCGTCAACGCCATGGTGGCGGCCCGCACGATGACCGGGGCCAACTGGCTCCGCGTGCCCGCGCTGCCGCATGAGGTGCTGCGGAGGGCGATGGAGGGGGTGAAGCGGTGAACGGTGAACGGTGAACGGTGACGGTAACGGCACACCGGGAGTGGTCTGGTGTGCCGTTACCGTTCACCGTTCACCGTTCACCGTTCACCGCTTACCGCTTCACCGCCGTCAACGGATGAAACCCCCTCCACACCTCCCGGTACGGCTCCAGCATCAACGCGACGAAGCGATCGACGGCGATCGGGAATGGGAAGCGGCGGCGGAACTCCAGGGCCGTCAGGCCCAGCATGGCGCGAAGGTGGCGGCCGAAGCTCTGGGGTGAGCTGTACTCGAGGCGATAGGCCACGTCGGCCACCGAGAGGCCGGTGCTCTCGAACAGGAATGCGGCGTGGAGCAGGCGGATGGCCGCGAGGTAGTTCTTGGGCGAGGGAAGTCCGGCGCGCGCGAAGCGCGACATGAGGGTGCTGGGCCGCACCGAGAGCTGCTGCGACAGCGCCGTGACCGTCGGGACCTCGGGCGCCAGGCGGATCATGGCCTCGAGGAGGAGCCGCGCGTCGGGCGGGGCGTCGGCGACGGCATCGAGGATGGGCTGCTGGATGCGGGCGACCGCGCGCGTGGCCGGCTGCCCCACGACCTGGCGCAGACGGTTCCACCCCGCGGGCGACGTGACGTCGACTACCTGCCGCACCCCCGACGCGCCGAGCCGGAGCAGGGTCTCGATCGCACCGGGGTCGTGCTGTGAGACCAGCGCGACCGTAGGGATCGAAGGGAACTCCCGAACCAGGTTGCCCAGCACTTCCATCTGGTCGGGACCGCAGCGGTGCACCGAGACCAGCACGGCGTCCACCGGCCGCTCGCGCACCGCGCGCATGGCGTCGGGAATCGACTCGCGGTGGAGCACCGCGAACAGCCCGTTGCCGGCGGCGTCCACTCGAGGACGCTCTCCCGGCATGAGCACGGCGGCGACCATGGTCGATCCCGGCTCGGCGGCGTAGGACACCTCTCTCCCCCTGGTGAATCGGTGCAGGAGGATAGGCCTGCGACGTCAACCTGGATTCAACCCGTAACGCCGCCAAACTGCGCGGGAGCAACCCTTTCCGTTGGAAAAGCATCCAAGAGGGATCCGTCGCAGTATATTGGTCGGCACCGCTTCCTGAGCCGGTTGGACCAATGACGACTCCGACCCTCGACCTCTTCGCTGCGCTGCAGGCGGTACTGGCTCCCCAGTACCGGCTCGAGCGTGAACTGGGCCGGGGCGGGATGGGCATCGTCTTCCTCGCCACCGATACCACGCTCGACCGGCCCGTCGCCATCAAGGCGGTCCACCCGGAGCTGGCGGCCCACCCGTCGATCGCGCGCCGCTTCCTCGCCGAAGCGCGCACCGTCGCGCGCCTGCGCCATCCCAACATCGTCGCCGTGCACGCCGCCGGGACCACCGACGCTCTCCTCTATTATGTGATGGACCAGGTCGAGGGCGAGAGCCTCCGCGAGCTGCTGACGCGCGAAGGCCGGCTCGACCACGCGACGGTCCAGCGCATCGTGGCCGACCTGGCCGCGGCGCTCGACGCGGCCGCCGGCGCGGGCGTCGTGCACCGCGACGTGAAGCCCGAGAACGTGCTGCTCGACCAGGCCAGCGGCCGGGCCATGCTGGCCGACTTCGGCATCGCGCGCGCCATGGCCGCCGAGGCGGGCGCGGGCAGCACGGGCGAGGGCATGGCCGTGGGCACGCCGGCCTACATGAGCCCGGAGCAGGCGGCCGGCGAGGAGATCGACGCCCGAAGCGATCTCTACGCGCTCGGCGTGGTCGCGTACGAAATGCTGGCGGGGCAGCCGCCCTTCGTGGGTCCCAATCGCGTCGTGGTCTCGAAGCACATCGCCGAGCGGCCGGCGCCGATCGAGAAGGTCCGGCCGGACACGCCCCGGCCCCTCGCCGCCGCGATCATGCGCGCACTCGAGAAGCAGCCGGCCGACCGCTGGCAGCGGGGCGAGGAGATGCGGCAGGCGCTGCACGTCGAGCAGCCCGCCCCGGGACGCGGCCGAGGCTGGCGGCGGCCGGCTGTGGCGGCGGGGGTCGCGGCGGCGCTCGCCGTGGCCGGCGTGGCACTTGGCCTGGCGCGACGCACGCCGGGCCCGCCGGCCGGGGTGAATCCGCGCCACTCGATCCTGGTCCTGCCGTTCGACAACCTGCGCGAGGACCGCTCGGTGGACTGGCTGCGCGAGGGCAGCGTCAGCATGCTGGACCTGAACCTCTCGCAGTGGAACGACCTCACCGTCATCGACCACGAACGGCTGCACGATCTGCTGGCGCAGCATGATCTCAAGCCGGGTGACGACATCGGGCTCGAGATGGCCCGGCGCCTGGCACGCGATGCCGGGGTGTGGACCGTGGTCCTGGGCGACTTCGCCCAGGCCGGCGACTCGATCCATCTGGCCGCGCGCGTCTACGACGTCGCCACCGGCCGTCGAGTCGATGTCGCCCGGGTGGACGACCGGACCGGAGACGACGTGCGGCCGATGTTCGACGAGCTCGCGGCCAAGCTGCTCGACCTCTCCGGCGCGCCGACGGAGGTACGCATCGGCCTCGCGCGGGCCACCACCGCGTCGCTCGAGGCATACCGCGCCTACCTGGCCGGCGTGGAGCAGCTCAACCGCTGGGACCTGGCGGGTGCCGAGCGCGAGCTGCAGCGCGCCATCCGGATCGACACCACCTTCGGGCTGGCGTACTACAAGTTGGCGCTCACCCGCGGCTGGCTGGTGGGAACGGGCGACTCGACCGCCGATGCGGCCATCCTCCGCGCCACGGCCTACTCGGCCAACCTGCCGGCGCACGACCGCACGCTCATCAACGCCTATCGCGCGTTCCTGGCGGGCGAGTTCACCGACGCCCGCGCCTCGTACCAGCAGCTCCTGGCCCGCGATTCGGGCGACGCCGACGCGTGGTACGGCCTCGGCGAGGCGTGGTTCCACGATACGGCCGGGGTCGACCAGTCCCCGGCCTGGACCAATTCCCTCCGCGCATTCCGGCGGAGCCTCGCGCTCGATCCGGACTACACGCTGGCCTACGATCACGTGCAGGCGATGCTGAGCAGCGCCTCGGTCACCAACCCGTTCTACGCGCTCGTCTCCCCCGACTCGTTCGCGCTCCGCGCCTCATCGGACGGGCGCGGGCTGGTGGACAGCGCCACCACGACGGCGGCGCTCCGCCGGGCGCGGGCCGAAGGAATCGCCACCGCCCGCCGGTGGGTGGCCACGCAACCCGCGACCCTGCGGGCCCACGACGCGATGGTCGACGCGTTCGTGGTCTCGGGCAACTATCCGGCGGCGCTGGCGGAGATCGATCGGTTCCGGCTCAGCTCGCCGGTGCACCCGGAGCTGCCGTTCGTCGAGGCGCGGGTCCACTTCGCCTCGGGCGAGATCGAGCGCGCGGCCGGCCAGCTCCGCACCGCGCTCGACACCGTGGCGCCTCAGGACTTCAGGCCGTTCGAGGGCACCCCCACCGTCGTCAGCGACATCGCCGCGGCGGCCAACGTGTTCGCCTACCAGGGCGACCTGGTCCGCGCGGCGAAGACGATCGATCTGGCCGACCAGGTGCGGCGCGAGGTGATCCGCGTGCCCGGCAAGGAGTCGGGCCCTGACGGCGAGACCTGGCGCCGCATGGCACTGAGCGAGCTCTACGGCGCCACCGGCGTGCCCACCGCCGCGCTGCGCCAGGTGTGGCAAAGTGCGGCCGAGGCGGTGCGCCTGGCACCCCCGGAGGAACGGTCGCATCTGGCGCACAGCGGGGCGACGGCTGCGGTGGGGCTGTTCACCGGCCCGGCCGCCGATAGCAGCGCGATTAACGAGTACCGGGCGCTCACCGGCGATCCGCTCGCGAAAGAAGTCCGGGCGCTGCTCGCGCTGGGCCGCGGCGACTCCGCCGGCGCGCGGCAGGCGCTGGCCGAGCCCGATACGGTGGGCCCGGCCAAGACGATGTACACCACCTACCGCCGCCCGCTCGCCGCCCAGGCCTACTACCTCCTGGGCGACTACCACGCGGCGCTCCGAAGCCTCGAGGACTTCGAGGCCCCGTCACTCCGCACCAGCGGCTTCGACCCACGCTGGGGCATGCTCGGCCGCGTCCGCCTGCTCCGGGCCGCCGCGTTCGAACGCCTGGGCCGCCGCGCCGAGGCGCGCCAACAGTACCGGCTGGTGCTCACGCAGTGGAAATCCGCCGATCCCGCGCTCCAGCCGTATGTCCACCAGGCGGAGCGGGGGTTGGCAAGGGTGGGGGAGACCGGGTGAAACCGCTTAGCGCTCACCGCTCACCGTCGTTATATTCCCCCCGCTGGCCGTGCGCGATGGTCGCGGCCGCCGCAAGGCGCGCCGAGGAAAGTCCGAGCTCCACCGGGTAGACTGCCAGGTAACGCCTGGGCGCCGAAAGGCGACGGACAGGGCCACAGAAAACAGACCGCCCGACGGGCAACCGGCGGGTAAGGGTGAAACGGCGGGGTAAGAGCCCACCGCGGTCCCGGTAACGGGGCCGGCACGGCAACCCCCAGTCGGAGCAAGGCCAAATAAGCGGCTTGGTGCGACCCGCACCGACAGCACAAGCCGCGGGTAGGCCGCTCGAGACGGCCGGTAACGGCCGCCCCAGACAGATGACCATCCCGGCGGCACCCCCGCCGGAACAGAACTCGGCTTACGGCACGACCAGCAGCGGCCCTCCGGACAGGTCCGGAGGGCCGCCGGGCTTCCGGACCATCAGGGACACACATGCTCGCTCGCCTCCTCGGCTGCACCGCGCTCGCCGCCCTCGCCGGGGCGCCCACCGCATCGCACGCTCCGCTCACCGTGAAGTACCGGATAGACCAGAAGCTCACCCAGGACATCGACGCGACGCCGGCCGGGCAGGGGAAGCAGAGTCTCAGCTTCTCCACGTCCAGCTTCGTCAGCCTCACGTTCGCCGACAGCGCCGGAGGCAAGGCCGTTCGCGTCGTGGTGGACTCGATGCAGGGCGACAGCACGGCACCGATCCCCGCCGCGGTATTCGACAGCGCGAGGGGCGCGGAGTTTCGCGCCTTTCTGAGCGCCGCGGGCAAACTCTCCGAGCTGGAGGCCGTGGACGTAGCGCCTGCCGCGGCCCGGGTACAAGGATTTCTCAGCGATTTCTTTCCGTGGGTCAAGGCGGGCGTGAAGGCGGGCGAGCGGTGGGCCGACACGTCGTCTCGCACCACCACCGACGGGGCCGACAGCGTGCTCGTCCGCCGGGTCATCTCGTACCGGGTGCTGGCGAGGGAGACCCGCGGTACGCGCCCGGCGATGCGGATCGCGAGCGAATACCAGTCGTCGGTCGCTGGCACCCAGCCGACGCCGAACGGTCCCGCCCGGATCGAAGGCGCCGGGAAGGGCACCGGGACGTACTACGTGAGCCCCGACGGCCGCTATCTCGGCGGTGACTGGCAGCTCCGGTCGGCACTCACCATCTCGGGCGCGTTTGCCAACGATCCCCTGCCGATCACGATCACCCAGACGACCAAGGTCACGGCGCTCGAATGAGGGTTCTGCTCCTGGCCGCATTCCTCGCCGGCTGCGCCGGCTCGAGCACGACCGTCCCCAGCCCGGGACCGGCACCCGCAGGCCCGGGTGCCCCGCCCGACGCCGAGTCGCCCACGCCGACGACGCCGGGACGCGGGCCCGCCGTTGCCTACCGGCCGGTGCGCGACGCCGGGTACCGGCTGGAGCGTCACGACAGCCTCGATCTCCAGTACCCCGGGGGCGCCACCCAGGAGCAGGTGCGCGACCGCGTGGCGTTCCTCCACGTTTCCGTGGCCGAGTCGCCCACGCCCGGCCAGTTTCAGGTGAGCATCGTCCTGGACTCGCTGCAGGCGCTCGAGAACGGGCAGCCTGCCGCACCCGACTCGCTCTTTTCCGCGCGGGGGACGCGCTGGACCGCCACGCTCAGCACCACCGGCGGCCTCAGCGCCCTCACGCCCGACCGGGGCGGCACCTTCGCCGACGAGCTCACGGGACGCCTTCGGCTCCTGTTCCCGGCGCTCCCGGCCGGAGGTGTGCGCGAAGGGATGGAGTGGACCGACACGACGGAGTACAAGCTCACCGCCGACGCTTTTCCGGGTACCGAACGAGCGGTGACCACCTACCACGCGGCGGCCGCCCAGGGCTCGGGCCCCAAAAGCATCACGCTCGAGAGCGAGGGGGAGTACGACCGGACGGGAACGCGGCAGCAGGGCGAGCAGGAACTGCAGATGACGGCGAAGGGCAGCCGCCGCGGCACGCACGAGTTCGGCATGGACGGGGTGCTCGTGAACGCGCGGGGCAACGACGCCGGCGACATGACGATCACCGTCCCCTCGTTGGGGCAGACGGTGCCGGTCAAGCAGTCGGGCAGCTACTCGGTCGTTCTCACCACTCAGCGATAGACGCGCCGGACAGGCGCGGCTCATCAGGCGGCTGGCTGGGGCTCCGTTCCGGGCACGCCGTTCGGGGCCCGTTCCTGCCCCCGGCCCAGCGTCTGCGCCAGCCGCCGACGCGTGTCGGGCCCGCTCGTGGGCATCAGGAGCGCCGCCAGACCCGCTCCGGCCGCGAAGCCGATCAGCGCGGCCGTGCGCCGCTCCCGCCGCCGCCGCTCCTCGCGCCGCCTCAACTCGCGCTGCAGCCGGTGCACCCCGGCCTCGGCGCCGCTCCGGATGTCGCGCAACCGCGCGCCCACCACCTTCCGGGTCGCCGCGCCTTCGGCCGGTGCGAACAGCAGTGCCGCGCCCGCACCGGCGGCCAGCGCCAGGAACGCGAGCCCCAGAAAGCCGCCCGGCCGGCCGCCCTCTTCGGCCGTGACGTCGAGATCGAGTCTGTCGAGATCGTCCTGCATCGGTCCTCCTCCCGGCCGGGGGCGCTCAGTCCACCAGCCTGAGCGGCATCACCAGCGTGAGATAGCTCGAGGGATCGTCCCACCCGACCGGCTCGCACGTGGCGGCCCGCTCGGGCGCCTTGAAGGTCATCCGAACCTCGTCGGTTGGAATGTACTTCAGGATCTCGAGCAGGTACGAGGCGTTGAACCCGATTTCGAGCGGGTCGCCCTCGTAGGTGACCGTGATCTCCTCCTGCGCCTCACCCAGATCGGGGGTTTGGACGGAGAGCTTGCAGGAGCCGTTGGCGAACGCCATGCGGATCCGGTGGGTCTGGTCGCTGGCCACGATGCTCATCCGGCGCAACGCCGCCGCGAACGCCGCCTTGTCGGCCGTCGCCGCCTTGTCGTTCTCCCGAGGGATGACCTGCTCGTAGTTGGGGTACGGCCCCTCGATGAGCCGGGTGAAGATCTGGGTGCTGGCCGACCGGAAGCCGAGGTGGTTCTCGCTCCGGGCGATCTCGACCTCCTCATCGGCCCCGAAGAGCCGCCGGATCTGCTCGAGTGCCCGGGGCGGGACGATGAGATCGGCCTGGGCGCCGCCGTCGCCGGCCGTCGGCACGTCCATCCGGGCCAGACGGTGACCATTCGTGGCCACCATGCGCATCCGCTCGGGCCGGAGCTCCCACAGCACGCCGTTCAGGATCGGCCGGCTCTCTTCGGTGCTGGCCGCGAAGGCCACGTGCCCGATGAGCTTCTGCAGGTCGCTCGAGGAGCTGCGCCAGCCGCCGTCGAACTTGACGCTGGGAAATGCCGGGAACTCCTCCTTGGGCAGGCCCAGCAGCCTGAAGCGCGACCTGCCGCATTCGATGCTGACCCGCTGCTCGCCGGAGGCGGTGAGCCGGATGGCGGCGCTGGGGAGCTCGCGCACGATCTCGACCAGCTTACGCGCGGGGAGCGTGATGGCGCCCTCCTGATCCACCGATGCGGCCACCGTGGTGCTCACCGCGATGTCGAGGTCGGTACCCGACAGCCGGATGCCGTCCTTCGTGGCCTCGAGGAGGATGTTGGAGAGGATGGGCAGCGTGGTCTTGGCCGGCACGCTGGCCGCCACCGCTACCAAACCTTCCTGGAGTTGCTCCCGCGTGATGGTGAGCTTCATGCCGCTCCTCGAGGGGGAAAAAGCAGTACTACTCTTCCAGTTTAAAATACTTAGCAGCAGTAGTAGAGGGTCTGGAAATGTGGGCCGGGCGCGTAACGCCGCAGTCGGTCCGCAGTTGCCGTGCCCGTGCGCTGTCGATGCGCTGTGGGTGATGGGGATGAGCGGGCGCCGCTCTCCACGTTGATCCAGAATTCCCACAGTGCACTGCGCGCGCGGGGATTATTCTGCGCACAACTCCTGACGCGCGTGCTCCACGCGCTCGCGGAACGTGCGGTCGCGCGACATCTGCCGGCTCACCTTGTCCACGCTGTGGATGACGGTGCTGTGATCGCGCCCGCCGAACGCCTGGCCGATCTCGACGAGCTGCATCTCCAGCAGCTCGCGGGCGAGATACATGGCGATCTGGCGCGGGACGGTGAGCGTCTTGATCCGCGCCTTCGAGCGCAGGCCTTCCGGGGTGACGCCCCACCGGCGTGCCACCACCTCCTGCACCTTGTTGATGGAGGGGAGCGCCCGCGGGGAGGCCGCGCCGTCCTCGCCGGGCCGGATCTTGTCGCTCAGGGCTTCGCGGGCCAGCTCGATCGAGACTTCCTTGTGCTTGAGGGAGGCGAACAGCAGCAGCTTGATGATGCACCCCTCGAGCTCCCGCACGTTGGAGCGCACGTGCTCGGCGATGAACCGGAGCACGTCGTCGGGGATGGTGAGCTCGAGATGATCCTGCTCCTGCTTCTTCCTGAGGATGGCGATCCGGTGCTCCAGGTCGGGCTGGCCGATGTCGGCCACCATGCCCCACTCGAACCGGCTCACCAGCCTGGCCTCGAGCCCCGGGATCTCCTTGGGGGGCCGGTCGGAGGTCAGGACGATCTGCTTGTTGCCTTCATACAACGCGTTGAAGGTGTGGAAGAACTCCTCCTGGGTCATTTCCTTGCCTTCGAGGAAATGGACGTCGTCCACCAGGAACAGGTCCACGTCGGTGCGGTAGCGGCGCCGGAACTCGGGCATGGTCCGGCTGTGGATGCTCTCGATGACCTCGTTGATGAACTGCTCGGCGCCGACGTAGAGCACCCGGGTCTCGGGGTGGCGCTCGCACACGGTGTGGGCGATCGCCTGCATCAGGTGGGTCTTGCCGAGCCCCGTCGCCCCGTAGATGAAGAGCGGGTTATAGGTCTTGCCGGGGGACTCGGCGGCCGCGTGGGCCGCGGCCGCCGCGAGCTCGTTCGACTTGCCGATCACGAAGGTGTCGAACGTGTACCGCTCGTTGAGCGGCTGGGTGCTCGGGTTGGCCATCTGGCGGGTGGCGGCGTCGCCTTCGGTCCGGCTCACGGCGGGCGCCACGAAAAAATCCATCTGCGGACGCTTCTGCCGGTCTTCGTGCACGCGGAATACGACCGAAGTAGGCTGGCCGATCACGGGCTCGGCGAGTTTCGAGAGGAGCGGGGCGTGCTTGGTCTCGTTCCACTCCACCGCGAACTGGTCCGGCGCGCCGACGATGAGCCGGCCTTCGTCGAGAGCGATCGCCTCCGTGGGCTCGAGCCAGGTCCGGATCGTGTGATCAGGAAGTTCGCGGTGCGCCTCGTCGAGGATGCGCTTCCAGGCGTCTTTGGCGGACAGCTGCATCGGGACTCGAAAAACGGAGGGGAGATGATCAAGGGCGAGAGATGTTACGGGTCGGCTGTGGAAAAGTCAACGGGGAATCAAATAGGACGGAGAGACGGAGGGACGGAGATACGGAGAGCGCGAGCCCACAATCAGGACGTGCTGTTCCTCTCCGTCCCTCCGTCTCTCCGTCCCTCCGTCGTTCTTGACCGCAGACCGCCCCATAACTAGCTTCCCCGGCTCACTTTGGAGGAACGCTCGCATGAAACCGTCGTATCGGCCGCGCAACAAGCGCCGGATCAACCGGCACGGGTTCCGTGCCCGCATGGCCACGCGCTGGGGGCGGGCGGTCCTCTCGCGTCGCCGGAAGAAGGGACGCAAGCGGCTCACCGTCTCGCTGCCCTCGAAACACGGGAGCCGTTGACGCCTTCGGCGCGCCTGCCGCGAGCCCACCGGCTCGCGCGCGCGTCGGACATCCGCCGGTGCCTTGTGACGGGACGGCGCCGCCGGTACGAGCATCTGGACATGATCTGGTCGGACAACACGACGGGCCACCCACGGATGGGACTGATCGTTCCGAAGTTCCAATCGTCCGCGGTGGCCCGCAATCGTTTGCGGCGGCGCCTGCGGGAGATCTGGCGCCGCGAGGTGCAGCCGCATCAGCTCGCGGGGGATCTGCTCATCCGGGCGCGTCGCGAGGCCTACGGCGCCTCGTTCGATGCGCTCCGGCACGACCTCCTCGCCTGGCGGCGCGGGGTGCTGGGGGTCGCGTGACCGCGGCGACGCTCACGGCGGTTCCGGGCCGGGTGCTGGTCGCGCTCATTCGGGGCTATCAGCGTTTCCTTTCGCCCGCGCTGCCACGGGCCTGTCGCTTCCATCCTTCGTGCTCGCAGTACGCCCTCGAAGCGGTGACCCGACACGGTGCGCTCCGTGGCGGCTGGCTCGCCCTCCGGCGGCTCTCCCGGTGCCACCCGTTCCATCCGGGCGGCTTCGATCCTGTCCCCTGACCTCGTGACCTGATCCATGGACCGTCGTACCGTCTGGGCGATCCTGCTGATGATGGTCATCGCCGTCGCACCGGCGATCTTCATCAAGCGCTCCCCCCGGCCCACGCCGGCAGCCGCCGGCGACAGTACCGCGACCGACACCGCGAGCGCCGCGCGCGCTCCAGTGCCGCCGGCGGAGTCGGCGCACGCCGTGGCGCCTGCTACTCCCACGGCGGCCGATACCCTCCGGAGCGCCCGGGACACCGCGGCGCCCGCCGCGGGGAGTACGGTCAGCGTCACGTCGCCGCTGTACACGTACGGCATCAGCACGAACGGCGGCCGGCTGGTCGAGGCGCGGCTCGAGCGGTACCGCTCCATGGCCCCGGCCGACAACGGTGGCATCGCCGAGATCCTCCCGCCCGGGAGCGAGCTGCTTGGCCTCACGATCGTTGCCGGCCGCGACACCGTGCCGCTGGCCCGGCTGCCGTTCACGGTCTCCGATACGGCGCTCACGGCGGGCGGCGGTCCGCTCCGGCTCCATGCCAGCCGCGGGCCGGTCACGGTGGACCTGAGCTACACGTTCGTGCCGGACGACTACCGGATCACGGTGGAGGGCCGGGTCCAGGGGATCGGACCCAACGGCGGGACCCTCCTCGTCGGCATGGGCCCGACGCTCGCGAACACCGAGGCCAACCTTACGGAGAACCACCGAGCGCTCGCGCTGGTGACCCACCAGAACGACGCCGACCGCATCGACTTCGCCGGGCTCGACGCGGGCGAGACGCGGACCGTGAGCGGGCCGCTCGACTGGGCGGCGGTCAAGTCGAAGTACTTCGTGACTGGGCTCCTGGCCTGGGATTCGACCGGTGGACACATCAGCGGTGCCACGATTACGCCGCGTCCCACGCCCGAGAAGCATCCCACCGAGGCCGACGTGCACGTGAGCCTCCCGGTGCCGCCGACGGGGCAATTCTCCTACACCCTCTACGCCGGGCCGATGGAGTACGACCGCCTGGCCCGGCTGGGCCGCGGGTTCGACGACGTGAACCCGTATGGGTGGCCCGGATTCCGGACCGTCATCCGACCGGTGGCGGTGGGGGTGCGCTGGCTCCTTGTCTGGATGCACGAAAATCTCCACCTGGCATACGGGCTCGTACTGGTCTTCTTCGGCATCATGGTGCGGGTGCTGCTCTGGCCGCTCAACCAGAAGGCCATGCGGGCCAACATGCAGCTCCAGGCTGTCCAGCCCTTGATGAAGGACATCCAGGAGCGCCACAAGGGCGACCCGCAGAAGATGCAGCAGGAGATGTTCAAGCTGTACAAGGAGTACAACGTGAACCCGCTGGGCGGCTGTTGGCCGATGCTGCTGCCCATGCCGGTCCTGTTCGCGCTGTTCTTCGTGTTCCAGAACACGATCGAGCTCCGGGGCGCGTCGTTCCTGTGGCTGCCCGACCTCGCGCGCCCGGACCCGCTCTACATCATCCCAGTGGTCATGGGGCTCTCGATGTACGGCCTGAGCAAGGTGGGCCAGATCGGCATGGAGCCCAACCCGCAGATGAAGATGATGCTCTACGTCATGCCGGTGATGATGACGTTCCTGTTCCTCAATTTCGCCTCGGGCCTCAACCTGTATTACGCGGTGAGCAACATCGCGAGCATCCCCCAGCAGTGGATGCTCGCCCGGGAGCGGGTGAAGCGGAACGCAGGCGCGACCGTCGTCTCGACCAAGCCGAGTCCGGCGCCGGCGGTGGCAGGGAAGGGAAAGCGGCGGAAGGGGTGAGCCGCCCATGCTCTCGGATCCGATCGCCGCGCTCGCCACGCCGCCCGGGCGGTCGGCCCTCGCCGTCATCCGGCTGAGCGGAGACGGCGTCTTCGAGGTCGCCGCCCGGGTGGTCGTCCCGTTCCGCTCCGACCGTCCCCGAACCGCCCTCCTAGCCACATTCCGCGACGCCGCCGGCAACCCGATCGACCGGGGGCTCTACACCATCTTCCCCGGGCCGGCCAGCTACACCGGCGAGGACCTCGTGGAGCTCTCGTGCCACGGCGGGCTCATGGCACCCACGCAGCTGCTGGCGGCGCTGCACGAAGCCGGCGCCCGGCCCGCCGCTCCGGGCGAATTCACTCGCCGCGCGGTGCTCAACGGCAAGCTCGACCTGGTCCAGGCCGAGGCCGTGGGTGACCTGATCGACGCCGCAGCACCCGCGCAGGCGCGGATGGCGCTCAGGCAGCTCGAGGGCGGTCTCTCCCGGCGGCTGATGGGATTGCGGGAATCCTTGCTTCAGGCCGAGGGGCTGCTGGCGTACGAGATAGACTTCCCGGGTGAGGACGACGGTCCGGTGCCGCCGAGCCGGATTTCCGCTCAGCTGGGCGAGGTCGCTGCGAGAATCGATCGCCTCCTGGCAACGGCGCCCTCGGCCGAGCGGCTGCGCGAGGGAGCGCTGCTGGTGCTCGCCGGCCGCCCCAACGCAGGCAAGTCGTCGCTGTTCAACGCACTGCTCGGCGTGGACCGGGCGCTCGTCACGGAAGTCCCCGGTACGACGCGCGATGCGGTCGAAGCCCACACCGATTTCCTGGGCTGGCCGATCCGCCTGGTAGACACGGCGGGTTTGTGGGACGCTCCCGAGCGAGTGGACCAACTGGGAGTGGAGGTGAGCCGGCGCTACCTGGCCGCGGCCGATCTGGTGCTCCTCTGTGTCGAGGTCGGCCGGTCGCCGGGGCCCGACGAGGAGGCGGTCGCGAGCGAGCGGCCCACGCTCATGCTCCGCACCAAGGCCGACCTCGACGGTGGTAGCGACCGCGACGACGGCAGCGGCCTCCGGATCTCTACGATTACCGGTCAGGGCCTGGCCGAACTGCGTCGCGCCGCCGCCGAGCGCGTCTTCGCCGACCGCATCGCCTTCGCGGATCTCGACCCGGCCCTCGGCCGCGCCCGCCATCGCACCGCGCTGAGCCGTGCCCGCGAGGCCCTCTCCACCGCCCTCGACCAACTCGCCACCGACCCGGTCCTCACCGCCCACCACCTCCGCGAAGCCACCACCGCTCTCGACGAGCTGATCGGGGTCGTGGATGTGGAGGAGGTGCTGGGGAGGGTGTTCGAGGGGTTCTGTGTCGGGAAGTGAACGGCGGTGAACAGTGAACAGTGAACAGTGAACGGTGAACGGTGAACGGTCACGGCACACCGGAGTGGTCTGGTGTGCCGTGACCGTTCACCGTTCACTGTTCACCGCCGTTACGCCGTCTGTATCCCCCTCGCCACATCCTCCGCCATCTGGAAATCCGCCGTGGGGGCGCGGAGGGCGGAGGCCAGGCCACGTTCGGCGACCAGTGCCTCGGCCATGCGGTGGCCCAGGTAGTAGCCTGAGCGCTCCGGGAGGACGCGGCCGCTCACCAGGCGGGCCGATGGGCTCATCCCGCCGCTCAGGTAGCGGAGCCGCAGGCCGAGACCGCTTTTTTCGAGGTCGGGCTCGACCACACGCCGGAGGAAGGCCTCCATTTCCCTGAGGCGGTGATACTGCCGCCGCGGGTAGCCGAAGTAGTCCGCCGAGTCGAAGCCGGGGGCCACGGCCTGCGCGGCATGCACTGCGAGCCCTTCGTTGAGGAGCAGCTCCCGAAGCGTGGCGCGGCTGCCGGTGGACCAGTAGTCGTAGTAGCCGCCAGACCCCGTCACCAGTCGTCGCATGTCGCTCCAGCTGGTAGGCGAGGTGTAGCGCACCGTATGCGCCAGCTCGTGCCCGATCCAGAGCGGGATCAGATCGGGCGGGAGCCCCATGCCGTACGTCTCGGGATTGACCCGGCCGGTGAAGTGCTCGAGGCAGACGAACGCGACGCCGCGCCCGCCGACCACCAGCTCGCCCGCGTTCGCACCGCCGAGTCCCACCATGAGGTAGACGTCGGTCGGGCGGTCGATCTGCAGCACCTCCTCCGCGCGACCGATCGCCTCTTCGGCCAGCTCTACGACGTCGGTCGAATCGGTGAGGGCGTGGAGGTCGCTCCGCTCGGCCCGGAGCGCGGCGGTAATGATCTCACCGGCGTGCGGGCTTTCGGGATCGAGGACATAGTTGCGCCAATAGGCATCGAGGATGGGCCGGTGGGCGTCGTGATATTGCCGATACGCCGCTTCCCGGTTGCCCGCCGCGAGCACCGCGAGAAAATCGGGCAGGAGGTTGATCAACACGGCGAGACGATACGAAACAGCGGGGGAGGGCGCAAGGGCGGACTGCTTACCTTTCCTGCTTCTTCCTCCTCGCCACCTCGTCCAGAAACCGTCGCTCCG
>DASUXW010000191.1:0-2717 GCA_036377715.1 Gemmatimonadales bacterium | reverse complement strand
TCCACACCCGCTTTCCGCCCGAGCCCAACGGCTACCTGCACATCGGCCACGCCAAATCCATCTGCCTCAACTTCGGGGTGGCCCGGGAGTTCGCCGGCCGGTGCAATCTCCGGTTCGACGACACCAACCCGACCACCGAGGACATGCGGTACGTCGAGGCGATCCGCGACGACGTGCGCTGGCTCGGGTTCGAGTGGGACGAGGAGCATTTCGCCAGCGATTATTTCGAGCGGCTGTATGAAATCGCGGAGGCGCTGGTCCGGGCGGGGAAGGCGTACGTGGACTCGCAGAGCGAGGAGGAGATCCGGGAGGGCCGCGGGACGGTCACGGTGCCCGGGACGCCCAGCCCGTACCGGGACCGGGGCGTGGAGGAGAACCTGGCGCTGCTCCGCCGCATGCGCGCCGGCGAGTTTCCCGACGGCGCGCACGTCCTCCGCGCGAAGATCGACATGGCGCATCCCAACATGCTGATGCGCGATCCGCTCCTGCTCCGTATCCGGCACGCCTCGCACTACCGGCGGGGCACCGACTGGTGTCTGTTCCCGCTCTACGATTTCGCGCACGGGCTCTCGGATGCGTTCGAGGGAATTACCCACTCGTTCTGCACCCTCGAGTTCAAGGACAACCGGGAGCTGTACGACTGGCTGGTGCGCGAGGCGGGGTTCCTCCGGCCGCCGGAGCAGACCGAGTTCGCGCGGCTGGAGCTGGACTACACCGTGCTGAGCAAGCGCAAGCTGCTCCGGCTGGTCAATGAGGGCTACGTGACCGGATGGGACGACCCGCGGATGCCGACCATCGCCGGCCTTCGGCGCCGCGGCGTCACCCCCGAGGCGATCCGCGCTTTCGCCGAGACCATCGGCGTGGCGCGCTCGGACGCCCGGATCGAGCTGGCGATCTTCGAACATGCCGTGCGCGACGACCTCAACATGCGCGTCCCGCGGGTCATGGCGGTGGCGCGGCCGCTCAAGCTGGTGATCACGAACTATCCCGAGGACCAGGTCGAGACGCTCGACGCGCCGCTCTACCCGCACGACGTGCCGCTCACCGGCTCGCGGCCGGTGCCGTTCGGCCGCGAGCTCTGGATCGAGCGGGACGACTTCATGGAGGACCCGCCGAAGAAGTTCTTCCGGCTCTCGCCGGGGCGTGAAGTGCGGCTCCGCTACGCCTACCTGATCACCTGCACCGACCTGGTAAAGGACGCGCGCGGCGAGGTGGTCGAGGTCCACGCCACCTACGACCCCGCGACGCGCGGCGGCGACGCGCCCGACGGTCGCCGGGTGCAGGGGACCATCCACTGGGTGTCGGCGCGCCACGCGCTCGACTGCGAGCTCCGGCTGTACGACCGGCTCTTCACCGTGCCCGATCCGGACGCGCTGCCGCAGGGCCAGGATTTCGTCACCGCACTCAACCCGGAGTCGCTGGTGACGCTCACGGGTGCGAAGATCGAGCCGAGCGTGGCCGACGATCCGCCGGGCTCGCGCTACCAGTTCGAGCGCACCGGGTACTTCATCAGCGATCCGGTGGCGTCCGGGCCGGGGGCCCTCGTTTTCAACCGCACCGTCGCGCTGCGCGACTCCTGGGCCAAGGTCAAGGGACGCTAGCGCGCAGGAGGGCCGCATGAACCTCGAGAGACCCGTCGCCCCCGATCCCTACGAGCTCCTGCCGAAGGTGCCGTCGTTCTCGCTGCGCAGTCCCGACGTGCAGCAGGGGGCGCAGATGGCGGAGACGTACATCCACGCCGCCGGCAACCGTTCGCCGGCGCTCGAGTGGAGCGGAGCGCCGCAGGGCACCAGGAGCTACGTGGTGACCTGCTTCGACCCGGACGCGCCCACGCCGTCGGGGTTCTGGCACTGGGTGGTGGTGGATCTCCCGGCGAGCGTGACGTCGCTGGCGTCCGGGGCGGGGAAGGAGGACGGGTCGGCGCTGCCGAAGGGCGCGCTCCAGTGCCGCAACGACTACGGCTCGCAGGGCTACGGCGGCCCCGCGCCTCCCAAGGGCGACCGGCCCCACCGCTACTACTTCGCGGTGCACGCGCTCGATACCCAGCGGCTGGGGGTGGACGAGCGGACGTCGCCGGCGGCGGTCTCGTTCACGATGCTCGGGCACACGCTGGCGCGGGCCGTTCTGGTGCCGACGTACCGGGCCTGAGCGGGCGGGGTGATTGCCTGCGGGGGTTTGACCCGGGGTGCTTGGAAATAGGGGCCATGCCTCAAGCGATGGCCCCTTCGCTAGCTCAGGGTGACTCACGACCCACGACCAACGACCCCAGCTCAGTGATCGATCGAAAGCCCGCTCGGCACCCGCGCCGGGACGATGCTCGAGAGATCCCGCGCCGCCGGATCGGTCAGCGCCTTCATGAACTCCGTAACATCATCGATGGTCTGATCGTCGAACACCACCCCGTCGAGCAGCGGATCGCGGGTCGCGAGAATCTCGTCGAAGTTATGAAGCAGCGTCCCGCTGAACTGCGGGCCCAGCGTGCTCGCATCGAAGCTCCGGAGCTTCACGTCCGACTCGCTGTAGTGGGCCACGAAGTCGCGCAGGGTGTTGTACGCGCCGTCGTGCCCGTAGGGCGCGGTGAGCTCCACGTTGCGGAGCGGCGAGGTCCGGAAGGCGTACTTGTCCGCCTGTAGCCCTGTCTCGTGCGCGCGGCCGAAGTCGACCCGGCCGCCCGGGCCGACGCCCCGGCCCGGACCGATCTGGGCCACGGCCACGTT
>DASUXW010000190.1:0-2612 GCA_036377715.1 Gemmatimonadales bacterium | reverse complement strand
TCGTGTTCAACGGCCGGGCGTTCCAGTACAAGGACGCGCCGCTCCAGGTGGATGTGGGCGACCGGGTGCGCTTCTTCGTCATGAACGCAGGGCCCAACATCCGGAGCGACTTCCACGTGGTCGGCAACATCTTCGACCGGGTGTACCCGAGCGGCAATCCCGAGCAGGCGATCGACGGCGTGCAGACGTACTCGGTCCCGGCCGGCGGCGGCGCGGTGGTGGAGCTCGAGTTCAAGGAAGGTCGGAGCGGTGAGGGCAACTACGCCTTCGTCACCCACGCCTTCGCCGACGCCGAGAAGGGCGCCACGGGCGTGATCCAGGTGGGCCGTCCCAGGATGGTGGCCGCGCACTGACATGCTGCCGCTTCCGCAGACCGCCGAATACGCGCTGCGCGCCGTGTGCTACATCGCCGAGCACGGGACCGAGGGACCGGTGCCCGTCTCGGCGCTGGCCGAGGCGCTCGGCGCGCCGCAGAACTACCTCTCCAAGACTCTCCACCTGCTCGGGAGCCTCGGGGTTCTCCGCTCGGTTCGTGGAACCCGGGGCGGCTATCTGCTCGGCGGCCCTCCCGAGCAGCTGCCCCTCATCCGCATCGTCGAGCCGTTCCTTCCGCCGACTGAGCGCCGCTGCATCATGGGCCGGAGCCGTTGCTCCGACACCCAACCCTGCGGCGCGCACTGGCGCTGGAAGCACGTGAACGACACCGCACGAGCCTTCTTCATGGATCTCACTCTCGCGAACCTGCTGGGGGACAAACCCCAGATGGGTGATCTGCCCCAGGTTCCGTCCGCGGCCGGGGACGCCGGTCCCGCGCCACTCCCCAGCCGCTAAACCGCCGCACCCACGCCATTTGCGCCGCCGGTGCAATCCGGTGCGCCTTTGGGCACGCCGCCTGCACAAGGGAGGGCGTCGTCGGGTCCGTTGCGGCCCGGCTGGGTGCCAGCACCCAACTCGCCAACGGGCCCACGAGGCCCAGATCAATCACATCAGGAGGACCCACCATGCAGTGGACCAAGCCCGAGGCTGAAGTCGTGGCCGTCACGATGGAAGTCACCGCCTACGTCGCGACGCTCTAAGGCCCAGCATTGATCGAAGGGCTCGCGAAAGCGGGCCCTTCGAGCTTTACGGACCCATGCACGTCATCCTGCTTGGCACCGCGGCCGGCGGTGGCTTCCCCCAATGGAACTGCTGGTGCCCATCGTGCCGCGTCGCGCGGAGCGATCGGCACCGCGCCGTCCCGCGCACTCAGTCGTCTGCGGCGGTGAGCGCGGACGGGGAGCGCTGGTTTCTGCTGAACGCCTCGCCCGACGTGCGCGAGCAGCTGACCCGGCTGCCCGGGCCGACGCCGGCCGGCATGCGTCACGTGCCCGTCGAGGGCGTCGCCCTCACTGATGCCGAGCTGGATCACACGCTCGGCATCGTGCTCCTGCGCGAGGGGCGGAGGCTCCAGGTTGCGGCCACCGAGGCAGTCCGCCGCATCATCGAGCACGATTCACGGATCCTGCCGGTCACTCGCGCCTTCGCCGATGTCTGTGTCCATGCGCTGCGGCCCGACCGGGCGCTCGGGCTCTCCCACACCGACGGATCGCCGAGCGGGCTCCGCGTGACCTGCTTCCCGGTGCCGGCGGGGCCGCCGCGGTTCGCCTCACGCGAGGACCCGGATCACACCGTCGGCCTGCTCGTCGAGGAGGAGCGCACCGGCGCCTCGTGCGCGTTCGTGCCGGGCTCGGGCGGTCTGGATGACGCACTGCTCGCCCACCTCGGCACGGCCGACCTGGTGCTCTTCGATGGGACCTTCTGGACCGGCGACGAGTTGATCGGTCTCGGCATCGGAGAGCGGACCGCGCTGGAGATGGACCACCTCCCGGTCTCCGGGCCGAACGGCAGCCTCGAGCGGCTCCGCACCCTGCCGAGCCGCCATCGCGTATACACCCACATCAACAACACCAACCCCATGCTGATCGAGGACTCGCTCGAGCGGGCCTGCGTCGAAGAGGCCGGTCTCCTGGTCGGCGCCGACGGCATGCGGTTCACCATCTGACGGCTTGCCCATGACTACCACGTTCGCGCCTTCGCAGCTCGCCGCCGCTCCGCGCCCGCCGATCCCTGCGCTCCAGCGCCCGCTCGGCCCCGACGAGCTCGAGGCGGCGCTTCGCTCCTTCCACGGCTCGTACTATGTGCAGCACCCGTTTCACCAGCTCATGTACGAGGGCCGGCTCTCCCGGCGCCAATTCCAGGGCTGGGCGGCCAACCGGCTCGCGTACCAGCGCGTGGTGCCGCGGAAGGACGCCGCGATCCTCTCCAACTGCCCCGACCCCGACGTGCGGCGGGAGTGGATCCAGCGGATCCTCGACCATGACGGCATCGCCCCCACGGGCCAAGAGGGTACCCCCGGCGGGATCGAGCTCTGGATCCGGCTCGGCATCGCCCTCGGCGTTCCGCGCGAAGAGATGGAGGACGAGCGCCACGTGCTCCCCGCCGTGCGGCTCATCTGCGAGTCGTACGTGACCTTCTGCCGGAACCACTCGTGGCAGGAGGCGTGTGCCTCCTCGCTCACAGAGCTGTTCGCCCCGCGCATCCACCAGGAGCGCATCGAAGCGTTCCCGGTGCAC
>DASUXW010000189.1:0-4038 GCA_036377715.1 Gemmatimonadales bacterium | reverse complement strand
CCTCCTCCTCGTAGCTCAGCTTCTCGTACAGCTCGTGCTCGACCCGGGCGTGGGCCCGGAGCGGCCCGGAGCCCATCGCGAAATACTTGCCCACCGAGATGGCCCAGCCCGCGTACTGCGACGCCATGCAGGAGACCGCGGGGTGATCGGTCCACACGGTGACGCCGGGCCGGGTCTGCCCCCCGATGCTGAGCGGGGTGTAGACGACGTTGCCGAGGCCGCCCATGCAGATCTGCGCCAGGGCCAGGCCGGCATCGAGCCCGCCCGCGGCCTCCACGCCGGCGTCGATCACCCGCGCGCCGCTCCCCAGCGTGGTGAGCCGAACCCGGTAGCGGTCCTCCTGCTCGGCCAGCCGGTCGGCGATCTCGGAGGCCAGCTCGTTCATGCCCAGCGCGGTCGTCACGGTGTCCATTCCAGTATCTCCCCGGCGCCCAGCTCGGCGAGGTCGCCGCTGTACCGCCGATACAGGCCGGACAGATGGTCCGGAATCACCGGACACCCGTACCGGCGCTTCAAGTAGCGCAGCGTCACCGGCAGATACGACGGCCGATAGGTGCAGGCGTAGCGATAGGTGGCGGGCGGCGTCACCTTGCCGAGCGCCACGACGGAGCCGCGCTTGGACCAGAGCCCCGGCTCGGCACCGACGGCGCCGAACACCACGATCGACCCGGCCAGCATCGCGCGGCCCGCGGCCTCGGCCGCGTCGCCTTCGACGGCGATGAGCCCGCGACGGAGGCCCGACCCGGCCCCGGGGCCCGCCGAGCCGCGCACCACGATCTCGCCGCCCGTCATCCCGCGCTTGGCCCCCGGCAGCGCGCCGCCGGCCTGGGGCCCCGCGCGGCCCTTCACCTCGATCGAGCCGCCGCTCATCCCCTGTCCCAGGTACCAGCCCGCGTCGCCTTCGACCACGAGCGCGCCGCCCGCGAGTCCGGCGCCGATGCCGTCCATCATGCCGAGGTTTCCGACCAGACGGACCTGCTGGCCCGGCGCGGCGGAGACTCGAAAGAGATCGCCCAGGCGAGCACGGCCCGATCCGTCGACCCAGATCTCCTGGGCTTCGATCGCGGCCGCATCCAGGCCGCGAAGCGCGTCCCAGGCGACGGTGCCGGCGTCGACCCGTTGCGAAAGCGGACCGCGCAGCGTGAGCGTGGTCTCGCCGCTCACTTGGCCGTACCGTCGCCGCTCATGATCTGACGCAGGTGGAAGTGGTACGGTCCGAGCTTGCCGCCGTAGTTGCCGGCCGTAATCCCGACCACGCCCTCGCGGCACGCGGCGTCGATCCCCACCCGCATCGCGCGGGAAATCGCCGGCGCGTCCACGCCATCGAGCACGATCTCGAGCACCGAGTTGACCGATTCGGGCAGAGCGCTGGCGGTCACCGCGCGGAGGGTGGGACAGTACGCGTCGTTGGTGGACGCGATCATCCCCTTGGTTCGCCGCGAGCCCACCTTGCTGCCGCTTCGGACCACCCCGCCCGGAAACGGCAGGATGACGCCGGGCGTGCCGGCCATCGCGTCCACCGAGGCTTCGGCGGCGGCGAGCGCCGCATCCGCCGAGGTCGCGAGGATCAAGAAGTTGCCGCCGCCGATACCCTTCTGCAACCCGAACTTCTCCTCCACCAGGAACTCGCCTTCCATGACGGGAATCCGCCAGAAGCGGCGCCCCCCGACCACCTTGCTGCCCTGAAATCCGTCGCCGAACACCCGGAGCGCGGAGCCGACGCCGACCCGGTCGGGCGCTTCGGGCAGGCCGTCGAAGCACGCCGTGGTCGGGCAGGTGAGGATGGTCTGCCCGATGCGCTCGATCAGCCGCACCGGGAGATCGTCCTTGGCCATGGTGAGCAGCAGCACGCTGGCTCCGGGACGGCCGTCGGGGGTCTCGTCGGGCGAAAGCTCGCGCTCGATTCCTGCCTCGCACTTGCAGCCGATCACCGAGGTCGCGAACCCGGTCATCTTGAGCGCCGCCTCGCGCACCCAGCGCGGGCTGCGCGCGGTGATCACCACCCGGGCGACCCGCATGGTGAACGCCTCGGCGAAGGTGTCCTCGATCGCGACGCCGCGGATCTCCACGTCAGCCGAGCTCCAGCGGGGCGTCGCGCAGGCCCCGCACCGGGAAGTTGTCGAAGGCGATCGTGCCGTAGTCGTCGTAGAACCGGCGCAGGTCGGGCACCACGGCCTGGTCGTGGCCCGGAGAAAGTCGGATGCGGCGGCCCGCCGGCGCGCGCCGGAGCTGCCCTTCCTCGACTACCAGCGCGCCGGCCTTGAGGACGTAGCGTGGCAGGGAGAACATGCGGGCCAGGTCGGCCTCGCGCGCGTACACGGTCACGTCGGCGTCCGCCCCCACCCCGAGGTGGCCCTTGTGCTTCAGGCCGAGCAGCCGGGCCGGCCCCGCGCGGGTGATGATGGCGATCTCGTTCAGGGTGTACTCCCGGGCGATGCCGTCGCTCAGCGCGCTCCCGGCCAGGAGCCGCTGGTTCACCCGCTTGAGCTGCTCGTCGCGTACCGCGCGGTCCATCAGCAGCTGCATGAGCGCGGGATACGCCTCGAACGAGCCGCCGTTGGGCGAATCGGTCGACAGCACCACGCGCCAGGGGTCGCTCGCGAGGAGGAACAGCTCGAGGCCGACCGCCCACTGAAGCGCGGAGACCGCGGCGCGCTCCTCGTAGCGGTAGGGGATGATCCCGCAGCCGGTCTCGAGCTCCACGTCGATGTTGGTCCACTTCCGGCCGCTGCTGGCCTGGAGCAGGTACTGGGCGGGTCCGTCGGCGCTCAGCGTGGTGGCCGGGCCGAACATCACCTGCCCGACGTCCGCGCTGACGTGGGGATCGCCGTTGACCCGCTCGATCACCTGCCGGGCCGCCGAGCTCCACCCGCCGCTCTTGCCCTCAGGGCCGCTGCCGTAGCAGTGGAACTGCAGATGAGTGAAGTGGGCCCGCCGCCCGCTCAGGGCATCCATGGTGGCGAGCGTGGTCGCGGCGTTGCCGGGCTGGCCCAGGTTGTTGCAGTGGATGTGCACCGGATGCGGCAGCCGCAGGGTGTTGGCGGCGTCCGCGAGCGTCTCCAGGATGGCGCGCGGCGTCACCCGGCTCGAGCCCAGCGCCTCGTCGATCGCCGTGAGGTTCCGCTGTCCCGATTTCCAGGCCTGCACGCCGCCGGGGTTCACGATCTTGATGGCGTAGCCGCCGGTCGCGCCGATCATCCAGGCGGCGTAGTCCCGGGCCCGGTCGCGCTCGCCGGCGTCCACCTGCCGGAGGAGATAGTCGTCGTTCCCCAGCAGGATGTAGAACCCACCGTCCACGATCGGCGTGTCGTCGAACTCCGCGTGGGTGTGCCGCGCGGTGCTCGGCGCGACCGCCGCGTCGAAGACCGTGGTGTATCCCAGGCCGGCGTAGCGGTAGCCCGTGGTGAACGTGCTGGGCAGGGTGCCGCCGGTCCCCGAGCGGGCGGGCGAAAGGCCCGGCTCCAGCGCCGGTGCCGGCACCGGGTTGGCCGAGCGCTCCTCCACCAGCAGGCGCCGCGCGTGATTGCAGGCCGAGCTCGCGACGTGGCTGTGGATGTCCACGCCGCCGGGCATCACGACCATGCCTCGGGCATCGAGCGTCGGAGTGCCCTGGGGCACGTCCGCCACGATCCGTCCGTCCTCGATGCAGACGTCCCGCACCTCGCCATCCACGCCGTTGGCCGGGTCGTGGACCGTGCCTCCGACGATGCGGAGTCGCGATCCACTCATCGTACCGCTCCTGACGCGGCGGTGACCCGAGCGAGCAGGTCCCGCAGTATCGCCTCGGCCGGACGCGGGCCGGGCAGCGGCGCCTGGAGCGGCAGCGGCACGTCGTCCAATCGATAGCCGGTACCGGCTTCGTGTATCCCGGCCACCCCGGTGTCGATAGCCACCTTGGCCGCAAATGGCGCGGCGCTCGCTCGGGGGCCGATCACCACCACGGGCACCCGCTGCAGGCTCTCCCGGAGCGCCTCGGGCAGGCTCTCTGGCGCGCCAACCACCAGCGCCGCGGCTGGTGCAAGGCCTCCGGGGCCGCCC
>DASUXW010000188.1:0-3826 GCA_036377715.1 Gemmatimonadales bacterium | reverse complement strand
CTGCACCTGCTCGATCCGCAGCGGGGCGGCGAAGCGACCGCCATCTCGAACCGGTCGGGAGGGCTGGTGGTCGGCGGATACGCGATCTTCTCGACGAAGATCGGCAAGCAGGCGGCGCGCTGGCTGCCGTAGGGCCGCGCGGGTACGCTTCCACTCTGGCCAGATGCCCCCCCGCCCCCTACCTTGGAGCAGCCTTCCCCGGATCGATCCGTGCCCGACCCAAGTGCGCGAGTCGAGCTCGCGCTCGCTGACCGCTACCGCATCGGGCGCGAGCTCGGCCGCGGGGGGACGGCAACGGTCTACCTCGCCCACGATCTCCGCCACAACCGGCCCGTCGCCATCAAGGTTCTCTACCCCGAACTCGCCGCCTCGCTCGGCACGGAACGGTTTCTCCGGGAGATCGCGATCGCGGCCGGCCTGAGCCATCCGCACATCCTGCCGCTCTACGACTCCGGCGAGGCCGACGGTCTCCTCTACTACGTCATGCCCTACCTCGAGGGCGAGAGCCTGCGCCACCGGCTGCGGCGCGAGGTCCAGATGCCCGTCGAGGATGCGGTCCGGATCGCCCGCGAGCTGGCCGAGGCCCTGGCCTACGCGCACCGGCACGGCGTCGTGCACCGGGACATCAAGCCGGAGAACATCCTGCTCGACGGCGAGCATGCCGTCGTGGCCGATTTCGGGGTGGCCCGGGCGATCGAGACGGCCTCGACCGACCGACTGACCGAGACGGGCCTGGCGGTCGGCACGGTCACTTACATGAGCCCAGAGCAGGCGACCGGAACGGCCCGGGTGGACGGCCGGAGCGACATCTACTCGCTGGGCTGCGTGCTCTACGAGATGCTGGCGGGTGAGCCGCCGTTTACGGGGGGAACCCCGCAGGCGGTCGCGGCCAAGCACATGCAGACGGTCGTCCCCGACCTCCGGGTCGTCCGCCCGTCCGTAGACCCCAGGCTGCACAAGGTGGTGCGCACCACCCTCGCGAAGGTCCCCGCGGACCGGTACGCCTCCGCGGACCACCTGCTGGCGGCGCTCGCGAGCGCCGGACAGGCGCGTGACCCGTTCCGCATCAGGTCCGCCGTCCTCGGGGCGCTGGCCGCGGTCCTCGCGCTTGCGATCGGCGCCTGGATGCTTCGGGCCAGGCCGGCGGCTGCGCGCGCGGAGTTGGAGACGCCGCGCATCGCGGTCCTCTACTTCGACAATCAGTCCGGCGACTCCGATCTCGACCAGGTGGCGGACGGCGTCACCGAGGAGCTGATCTACGAGCTGAGCGGCGTGAGCGCGTTTCGGGTGGTCTCCCGGAACGGCGTGGCCCCGTTCCGGGGCAGGCGGGTGCCGTTGGACAGCCTCGTCGCCCGGCTCAGGGTGAACACGGTGGTGGACGGCAGCGTGCAGCGCTGGGGCGACCGGCTTCGGGTACGCGTGCAGCTCGTCGACGCCCTCTCCGACACCTACCTGGACAGTCTCTCCACCGAGCTTCCGGCGGCTGAGGCCTCGGGCTCGGAGCGGGCACTGGCGCAGCAGATGGCCGCGAGGATCCGGCGTGACATGGGTCGCCAGGTCCGGCTGCTCTCGGCCGGCGTGGGCACCGGCAGCAGCGAGGCGCAGGAGCTCGCGCGGCGCGCCCAGCGGGAGCGGGAGGACGCGCGCGCCATCGCCGAATCACCCGATGTGGAGGACTTCGGCACGGCGCGCGAGGCGCTGCGACGGGCGGACTCCCTGCTCCTGCTGGCCCAGGTCGCGGACCCCGAGTGGCCCGACGCGCGGGTGGCCCGAGGGTGGGTGATCGGGGATTACGCGATGCTGGAGACGGGCGAGGCGCGCCTCGCGGCGCTCCGCCGAGCCCTCGCCGTGGCCGAGGACGCGGTTCGGCGGAGCTCCGACGACCCGCGGGGTCTCGAGCTCCGGGGGATGCTTCGCCTGCGTCTGGTCAACGAACTCCAGGCCGCCCCCGACGAACCCGACCGCATCCGGCGCGCGGAAGCCGATCTGCGGGCGGCGCTCGCCCGCGACTCGACGCTCACCCGCGCCTGGGCGGCGCTGGGCGATCTGCTCTGGACCAAGGGGAGCACGGCCGAAGCGGTGATCGCGTCCCGCCGGGCGCTCGAGGAGGACGCCTACCTCTCCGAGGCGTACCTCATTTATCGCGACCTGTTCTTCAGCGATCTGATGCTGGGCAACTTCGCCGAAGCCGGGGAGTGGTGCCGCCGTGGGAGAGTGGTGTTTCCCGGCCACTGGCGGTTCGTGGAATGCGAGCTGACCCTCATGCGGCACGATGCGGAGCGGCCCCCCGACCCCGACAGCGCCTGGAAGCTCGTGCGGACGCTCGAGCGGATCGACCCGGCGGAGCGGGCGCGGGCGGAAGGGCGGGCGTATCACCGGATCTATCGCCGGGTGGTGGCGGCGACGATCTCCGCCCGCGCGGGGCGCCCCGGGATCGCCCGGGCCGAGATCGCCCGGGCGAGGCGGGAGACGGCGTCGGACACCACGCTGAGCATGGATCTCAATTACGACGAGGCGTACCTCCGGCTGGTCCTCGGAGATCGAGCGGGGGCCCGCCGGCTCATCGCGGCGTACGTGCGTGCCCGGCCGCTGGCGCGCGACTATCTGGCGCGGGATCCCCTGCTTCGGGCGCTGCGGTCTCCCGAACCGTCCGATTCTTCCTGACCAGCTCGATGAACGCATCGGGAGAGAGCCACACCGGGGTGAGGCCGGGGCGCAGCACCCCGATCTCGAGCAGGCTGCTCAGCGACATCGCTTCCGAGGCCGACGGCGCCTTGTGCCTGATGGCATACGCTTCAGGGTGAGCCTCGAAGGCATCCTTGACGGCGATGATCTTCTCGTCCCAGATCCGATGCGCGTGGTAGTAGGGATACAGGAATTTTTCGACGGCCGATTCCGTCCAGAACAACGCGTCCCACCCTTCGGGATCGATGTTGAAGTCCTGCGTGGTCTTGCCATCGATCTGGAGCGCGATGTTGGTCACCCGCTTCCGGCCGGGCTGGCAGCTCGACGTTTCGATGGTGCAGACAGGCGTTTCACCGGGCTCGAGATCGTCTTTTTCACGCCGCAGGCGCAGGCCCTCGGTCTCATGCAGGACGAGTTGCAGCTTCTCTTCCCGATGCCCATCCGCTTTCTCCGCCAGCCAGGTGAGCGTCACCGAATTGCGGCCGGCCGCCGTGGTGCGCTTCTTCTCTTCGCAAGTCATTGCTGCCTCCGGGTGAAGGTGCCGACTGCCGATGCTAGTAAATGAACGGCTCCGCACCCGGCTTTTTCCGGCCAAACCCGCCCATGCGGTCCGTTTGACCTGGCATGCGCGATGATCACCTGACCGAAGCGGAACTAGCGGCGTATGTGGAGGGAGCGGTCCGGACCGAAGAGCGGGCGCGACTGGAGTCCCATCTGATTCACTGCACGGGGTGTCTGGACGAGGTGCTCGCGCTGCTCAGGATCGTGCGGCCCGACGAGATGTCAGAGCCGCCGCCGTAGGGCCCGGACCACGGCTCGCCACCCCGACTGGCTCGGGGGCTCGACTCCCGCGGCGGTCAAGCTGCCGCGAAGTGCCTCCGCGAGCTCGGCCATGGTCCCGTAACGCGCTCCCGGCGAGCGGGCCAGCGCCCGGTAGAGGACGGACGCGAGCCCGGCCGGAAGCCCGCTCAACCGTTCCGGATCGGGCGCGGGTGCGCCCGCGCGCTTCGCCATGATCGCCTGCGCCGTCGGCCCGCTGAAGAGCGGCTCCCCCGCGACCATCTCGAACAGCACCGCACCCAGCGCGTAGACATCGCTTCGGGCATCCACGGCCGAGCTCTCCGCCTGCTCGGGGCTCATG
>DASUXW010000187.1:0-6820 GCA_036377715.1 Gemmatimonadales bacterium | reverse complement strand
TTGATGAAGGTGTTGCGGAGGATGGTGAGCAGCCAACCCTTGGCGTTGGTGCCGGGCTGATACTGGCGCCAGGAGCGATACGCCTTGAGCATCGTGTCCTGGACGAGGTCTTCCGCGCGCGTGGGATCGCCGGTGAGCCGGAGCGCGGTGCGGTACAACGCGTCGAGATGCGGCAGCGCCTCGGCGTCGAACGCCCGCGGGGCGGTGGAGGGCTCGGCCATGTCGTGAATGTAATGGGGAGCGGTGCTGGTGAGCGGTGAGCGGTAAGCGGTGAGCGGGAGCGCACACCGAGGCTGGTCTGGTGTGCTGGCCCGCTCGCCGCTTACCGCTCACCGCTCACCGCGGTTAGATTGGCGCACCGACCCCGTGCCTACCCCCGCCGCCGTCCCCGCCCTCCTTCCGCTCAGCCTGCTCGAGGCGATCCGGAACCTCGACACGCCCGTCGAGGACGGACTCGATGAGCTGGCCGAGGAGATCGTGGTGCGCCGGCTGGGGCTGAGCCCGACCGTCGCGGCGCAGATTCAGCGCTATCGCGCCGCCGCGGTGCGCGAGGGCACCGTGGACCTGGACGAGGCGGTCTCGGTCATCCGGCTCGCGGGCCGGCGGCCCGACGCCGGGCTCGTCTTCGCCGATGCCGGGCGGCGTGCCGCGCGGCACGCCGTGCGCTCGAGCGGCCGCTCGGCGCGGACGCTGGCGCGGATGTCGCCGGGCGGACTCGGCCGGCGGGTGTCGCTCCGGGCCGCCTCCCGCCTCGCGCGCCGGGTGTTCGGAGGCGAGCTTCGCTCGGCGCCGGCTATCGAGGTCCGCATGGCCGATCCCCTCTCCATCGTGGCCGTGCCCGACGGGGCCGCGTGCACCTTCTACGGCGCGGCCTGGGGCGAGCTGCTCCGCCTGCTCACGGGGTTCGAAGGCGCGATCCTCCACGAGCAGTGCCGCGCGCGCGGCGCCGACGCCTGCGTGTGGTGCACCGCCGCGGCCGAGGTCTACGAGTGATCCCCGATCGCGTCGCGCTCCGCGCCGCGCTCGACGAGGCCGGCGCGGACGGCTGGCTGCTCTACGCCTTCCACGGCCTCAATCCCGTCGCCGAGCGGGTGCTCGGGCTCTCGGGGCTCAACACCCGGCGGCTGTTCGTCCTGCTGCCGCGCGAGGGCGAGCCGGTCGCGGTGGCGCACCGGATCGAGCCCGCGTCGGTGGAAGGGTTTCCCGGCCGCGTGCTCCAGTATGCCCGCTGGGAGGAGCTGCACCGCGCGCTCGAGTCCATCGTCGCGGGGAAGCGCCTCGCGATGGAGATCTCGCCCGACGACGCCGTGCCCTATCTCGACCGGGTGCCGTACGGCGTGATCGAGCTGCTCCGGCGGCTCGGCGCCACGATCGTCCCCTCGGCGCCGCTGGTGAGCCGGTTCGCGGCCGGGTGGACCGCGGAAGAGGCCGGGGACCATCGGTTCGCCGCCGAGGTGCTGGCCGAGGTGGCGCAGGCCGAGCTGGCCCGCGCGGTGACCGAGGGCGACTCGGGGCTCACCGAGACCTCGCTTCAGGCCAGAGTGGTGGCGGCGGTCGAGGCCCGGGGACTGGTGTTCGACACACTGCCGATCGTGGCCTTCGGCCCCAACTCCGCCAACCCGCACTACGAGCCGCATCCCGGCCGCGACGCCACGCTGCGGCGGGGTCAGGTCGTGCTGCTCGACCTGTGGGCCGGGCGGCGTCTGGGGACGGTGTTCGCCGATCAGACCTGGATTGGATTCGCCGGCACACCGGTGCCCGAAAAGGTCGAGCGGGTCTGGGAGACGGTGCGCGCCGCCCGCGACGCCGCGGTGCGGACGGTGCTCGATGCGGCGAAGGCCGGCCGCCCCGTCACCGGCGCTGACGCCGACCGCGCCGCGCGAGCGGTCATCGAGCAGGCCGGCTTCGGCGACTGGTTCGTCCACCGTACCGGCCACTCGATCGACCGCGAGCTGCACGGCTCCGGCCCCCACCTCGACGACTACGAGACCCACGACGTGCGCCACCTGGTTCCGGGCGTGGGCTTCTCGGTCGAGCCCGGGATCTATCTGCCCGGCGAGTTCGGCATGCGGAGCGAGGTGAACATGTACTGGGGGCCGTTGGGGCCGGAGGTGACGCCGGCGGCGGTGCAGACGGAGATGATCGTAGGGTAAAGCGATCCCCTCCCCCTTCACAAACCCCCATTCCCGAGTTACTATCGCGGGCGTTTCGATTCCCGTTGCGACAATCCGGTCATTCGGCGAGGCCGTCCAAGGCAGCAGGGACCGTCGGTGTGCCGTCCCTCTCCGTCGTCTCCGTCCTCTCCGTCGTCTCCGACTTGTTTCATCGGGCAACCGCTCAGGTTTCAGAGAGTTACGAAACCGAACCATCCGCCGCGGACGCGGCGGGATTTGCTTGACACGGTATTTTGGGCGCTTCATATTAGCGTCGCTCCGACCGGGCCGCGGTCGGCGCACACGATGTCGCAACGGCACCGTGCCCCTCTTCAACAGCAGGTGAATTTCCCACAGCAGTCCCACACCGCATGGGCCGCCGCGCCCAGGGGATGCGCACGCACTCCCCGCCCGAAGTGGCCGTACGAGGTGGTCGTACGCAGTCGGTCGTACGCGCAGGTTCACGCCTTTGGAGGACGTATCCATGAAGCAAAGTCGTGTCAGCGCCTTCGCACGCGTCGCGCGATCGCTTACGCGATCGGTCGCGCTCGCGGCAGTCGCGCTGGGCCTTGGAGCCGGTGCGCTCCTGGCCCAGGGTTCGACTGGTAAAATCGAAGGCAGGGTGCGAGACCAGGCGGGCGCACCCATTGCCAATGCCCAGGTGTACGTGGTGGGGACGGCGTTCAACGCCCTCACCAACCCCCAGGGCTACTACTTCATCAACAACGTCCCCGCCAGCACGGTGGCCGTGCGCGCCGCCTTCATCGGGTACAAGTCCACCCAGGTCGAAGGCGTCAAGGTCCTGGCGGGCCAGACGATCACCGTGGACATCCAGCTGGAGCAGACGGCGGTCCAGATCCAGGAGATCACCGTCGTCACCCAGACCCAGCCGCTGGTGCCGCGCGACGAGGTCACCTCGAAGCAGCGCATCGACGGCGTGTTCACCGAGAAGCTGCCGGTGGACCGGCTGAACAACGTGCTGATCCTGCAGCCGGGCGTGGTGGCCGCCAACTCGAGCGGCAGCCAGCTCTCGATCCGCGGCGGGCGCACGGAAGAGGCGGTCACCTACATCGACGGCGTGCCGGTCTCGCCGGGCTACCGCGGCGACTCGCGCCGGGGCTCGGCGGGCACCCAGATCAGCGTGGGCAAGAACTCGCTGGAAGAGGCGTCGGTCACCACCGGATCGTCCTCGGCCGAGTTCGGCAACGCGCAGTCGGGCGTCATCTCGATCGCGACCCGGACCGGCAGCAGCGACCGGTACAGCGGAACCCTCAACTTCGAGACCGACGAGCCGTTCGGCACCGGCACCAGCATCGGGTTCAACCGGATCCTCGGCAGCGTGGGCGGGCCGGTGGCGAAGAACCTGACCTTCTTCGTCTCGGGCGCCCTCGAGGGCCAGCAGTCGGTGGAGACCGGGTTCGACGCCGACAAGGCCCCGATCTTTCTCCAGGCCGGGATCGACACCACCGTCGCCGTCCCCAGCGCCCTCGGTGACCCTGCGTCCGACACCACCTATGTAGACGTCTACAACTACGCCATCTCCCGCGGCAACTGCGACACGTTCCAGGGCAGCGCCGACCCGGGGATCGCGAGCAACTACGGGGTGGACTGCCGCGGCATCCGCACGCCGTGGTCGGCGCGCTCCACCTACCAGCTCAACGGCAAGCTGAACTACTCCTTCGGCACCGGCTCGCGGATCTCGCTCACCGCGCTCCGGAGCCAGTTCCAGGGGCGGACCTTCACCGACAACTTCTTCAGTGCCGGAACGCTCACCTACGGCCAGCTCTACGCGCCGCAGAACCTGCGGGCGTTCCGGAACTGGAGCAACGTCCTGACGCTCAACTGGACCCAGAACCTGACCAAGAGCACCGAGCGGGCGCTGGCGCTGGAGACCTACTTCTCGTACCAGACCGACCGGACGATCAACGGGACGATGACGGCGCAGGGCGAGCTCGACACCCGCAATCCGTTCGGCGGGTTCATGATCAAGCCGATCGACTTCCTGTTCGACTTCGACAACTTCCCGCTGAACCAGGAGCTGCTGGACAACTACCGGCAGAACATCCCGGGCAGCCGGCGGTCGCCGTACAACCTGGAGAACACCGCCCAATACGCGCTCACCGACGAGTGGCGCAACAACGCCTACGGGCTGTACAACCTGGACGAGTTCGCCCCGGCCACCTTCCCCGAGGGCGGCGGCCCTGCGGGCTCGCAGCGGACGGCGCAGACGCTGATCCTCTACCGCGAGAACCGCTACATCGGCAAGGCCAACCTCGACTGGCAGTTCGACCGCTATAACCGGCTCAAGCTGGGCGGCGAGTACACCCGGTACTCGCTGGACAGCTACTCGCACCAGCTCGACAGCCAGGCGTTCTCCGACTTCTACATGGAGAAGCCGATCCGGTGGAACGGCTTCGTCGAGGACCGCCTCGACCTCGGTGACGTGGTCGTGGTGGGCGGCCTGCGCTACGACCGGTACGACACCCGGGCGCGCCGCTGGAACGGCTTCCCCCGGATCTCGACCAACCCGGCCTACGACCCGACCAACCCCGAGGCGTTCTTCACCAACGACTCGCTGTTCCCGAAGGACAAGGCGCACGACTACCTGAGCCCGCACATCCAGGTGTCGTTCCCGGTGACCGACCGGACCAACTTCCGGTTCTCCTACGCGCACCAGGTGCAGGCGCCCGACTTCGGGGTGGTGCTCCAGGGCATCAACACCGACCTCAACACCACCAACACCAACAACTTCTACGGGTCCGACCTGGACTTCGGCAAGACCATCACCTTCGAGTTCGGCATTCGGCACGCGTTCAGCGACGACATGGTCCTGGACATCGCGGCCTACAACAAGGACAACCTGGCCAACGCCGCCGGCCGCCTGGTCTCCCGGTTCGATCCGCAGCGCGGGATCGACGCCAACATCCGGGTCATGACCAACGCCGACTTCGGCAACACCCGCGGGGTCGACGTTCGCCTCGACCGCCGGTTCGGCAACTTCTTCAACGGCACGTTGTCCTACACCTACCAGCAGTCGAAGAACACCGGCTCCGATCCGGACACCTACCTCGACTTCGGGTCGCGGGTGCTGAACCAGGTGTCGGGCGGCAACCAGCCGCCGCCGCAGGCGATCCTGCCGACCGACTTCAACCGGCCGCATAACCTGGCGCTGGCGGGGGCCCTGAGCTTCCCGGCCGACTGGCGCCAGGGCACCACGCTGGGCTCGGTGCTCCAGAACGTGGGCCTGTTCGCCACCTTCCGCTACACCAGCGGCACCCCGTATACCCCGTGCGCCTCGGGTGTGGGCGACGAGGACGTGGTCTCGGGCGAGAACTGCAACAACTTCTTCCCCGAGCCGCTCAACAGCTCGCGGCTGCCGTCCTTCAAGAACCTGGACGTCCGCCTGACCAAGGGCTTCAACCTCCGCGGGGTGGACATCACCGGCTACCTCGAGGCGCGGAACGTCCTCAACTTCAAGAACATCGTGCAGGTGTTCACCACCACCAACGACGTGGTCAATGCCCGCGAGGAAGCGGCCAACTTCGCGGCCGACAGCGCCGACTTGGCCATCGAGGCCGCCCGGGGCGGGTTCCTGCTGGGCGATGGGGGCATCGACCTGAGCTTCGGCAACCAGGATCCGACCAGCGACCCGCGGGCCAACTGCGGCGCATGGCTCCGGCAGGACGGGAGCTCGGGTGCGCCCAACTGCGTGGCGCTCATCCGCGCCGAGCAGCGTTACGGCAACGGCGATCACATCTTCGACCTCGACGAGCAGCGCGCGGCGTCCGACGCCCTCTACAACGAGGTGCGCGGGATTCACAACTTCACCAGCACGCCGCGGCGGTTCCGGCTTGGCGTGGAGCTGAACTTCTAGGCTGACCACGGCACCCCGGCCGCCGGTGAATTTCCACCGGCGGCCGGGAGGCCGGGCACCGTCCCGTTCCAACTTGAAGAGAGGACTCGATGCACTCCTTTTTGCGTTCGCGAACCGTCCTGCTGGCCGCGCTCTGCTCGCTCGGCCTGGCGGTCATGGCGCCGGCGGCTTCGGCCGCGGCGGTGCCGGCCAAGCCCAAGCCGGGCGTGCCGGGGAAGCGCGGGTTCCGTCTGTTCGCCCGGACGCTGGGCGCCATGACGATCAACCGCATCTACTGCGGCCTCAACTCGGACGGCGAGGTCTGCGTAGACTCGACCAACTCCTCGACCATCGGCGGCGGGTTCTGGCCCAAGGGCACCCCCGACCAGTACGTGTTCAACTCCGGCCTGCAGATCGCCGGCGTGGTCGGTCCGGACGGCGGGCCGTGGGCAGGTGACACCACCGGCGCCTTCTTCTTCGACCCGAAGGGCACCACGCAACACGGCGAAGAGGTGGAGCCGATCTACAACACCTCCAACCCGGACGATGCCGCCTTCATCGGCGACACCACCTCCACCGATCCGGTGGCGATCGCGGCCCGGGTGCCCAACGGCGACCCGCAGGGCGATCTGTTCTTCCCGCTGCTCCGCGGCCGCACCGCCGCCTCGCAGGGTGACGTGTGGTGGCTCTCCTGGGACGGCAACCCGGCGTTCGCCGCCGGTCGTCCGCACCCGCTCGGCATCCTGGTCGAGCAGCGCGGCATGGGGTGGAACTTTCCCTCGGGCAACCAGGACATCCTCTACTACATCTACAC
>DASUXW010000186.1:0-19047 GCA_036377715.1 Gemmatimonadales bacterium | reverse complement strand
GGCTCGCGGCGCGCGGTGGCCTTGAGACTCACGGCCCGCCGCGCCGCGCCGCCGATGAAATCCGCTACCAGGGCAAGCCGGATGGACAGGAGGTGAATGTCCTCCCGGTCCATGGGCGGGATGAACAGCTGGTCGATGTGGAGGTCGAGCTCGTGGGCCGCGTCATCCACCTCCGCCTGGAGGCGGCCGATCTCGGTGACGGCCGCGGGGAGACGCGCCGGATCGTCCAGCGCCTGCTCGAGCAGCGTCGCCACCACCGTCAGGTGCGCCGCAATGGCGCTGAAGTCTTCGAAGAACCGCCGTTCGTCGGGAAAGAGCCAGCTCACGATTCTGGTTGTCCTTTCTATTCTGCTCCATGATGCTGGACGCAGGGCTCGGATGCCGTCATGCCAGCAGACCGGCGCTTATCTCCTCCGGCGACGTACACCCCGCCAGCGCGAACGCGAGATCCACCTCGTCGCGCAGCAGCGCCAGCACCTGCGCCGCGCCTGCCTCGCCGCCTGCCGCCAGCCCCCACAGCACGGGACGCCCCAGCAGCACCGCCCGGGCGCCGAGCGCCAGGGCGACCAGCACGTCGGTGCCCCGGCGGATGCCGCCGTCCATCAGCACCTCGAGCCGATCGCCTGCCGCGTCCACGACGGCGGGCAGCGCGTCGAGCGACGCCACCGCGCCGTCGAGCTGCCGGCCGCCGTGATTGGAGACCACGACTGCCGCGGCCCCTTCGTCGGCCGCATGCCGGGCGTCGTCGGCACGGAGCACGCCCTTGAGCACGAGGGGCAGGGGACTGAGCCCGCGGAGCCAGCCCAGATCGCGCCAGGTCACCGAGGGATCGGACGTGACCGCGAAGTGGGCCGCGAGGCTCGAGTCGGCGGCATTCCGGTGCGCCAGCATGGCGGCAGCGATCTCGGGAGGGAAGTTGCCCAGGCCGAGCGGTGGAGGAAGCCGGAGACCATGACGCACCGCGCCCTCGCGCCGGCCAAGGAGAGGCGCGTCCACCGTGACGACCAGCGCCTCGTACCCTGCCGCGGCGGCACGCGCCACCAACTCGGCGGTGACGCCGCGGTCGCGCTGAACGTAGAGCTGGAACCACTGCCGCGCGGCCGGCGCCGCCGCGCGCACCTGCTCGAGCGACAGGTTGGACAGGGTGCTCACGCACAGCACCGTGTCCATCGCGGCGGCGGCGCGGGCGGTGGCGGCTTCGCAGTCGGCACAGGCGAGCCCGTGGAACGCCATCGGCGCCACCAGCACCGGCCAGCCGACCGGGCGGCCCAGCACGGTGGTGGCGAGCGAGCGTCGTCCCACGTCCACCAGCACGCGCGGAAGCAGCCGGCGCCGCTCGAACGCTGAGCGGTTCTCCCGCAGCGTGCGCTCGTCGCCCGCGCCGGCGCGGAAGTAGTGCCAGGCCATCGGGTCGAGCGCCGCCTCGGCAGCACGCTCGAAGTCGGCGAGGTTGATGAGCTCCATGCGCGCGCCTAGCTCTCCCCGCTCCGCGCCTGGGCGATCGTCAGCAGCACTTTCCCTCCCATGCTGGTCGTGCCGGCGCGCTGGTGGCGGCACCGCTCAATCGGTAGCGGGATCCTTTCGCAAGTGGGGCCGGGTTCGAGCAAGCGCCGCCGCCAGCTCCTTGTACGCCATCGGATCGATCTCCCGGAACGGGGTCGCGCGGTAGCTGATCCTCCCGTCCGGTCCTACCACGAACAGGTTGCGATTGGTGAGGCCGGCCTGCTCGGCCAGCGCACCGTAGCGCCGGCCCACGGCCGTCGCGCTGTCGCTCGCGAACAGGAACGGGTACTCCGAGTCCCGCGCCCACGAGGCGAGGGCCGTGTCGGGGTCGGCGCTGATGCCGATGAGCACCACGCCGCGGCCGTCGTTGAAGAGCGTCGCGTACTGATCACGGTACGCGTTCATCTGGATCGTTCAGCCCTTGGTCCGCGCCTTGAAGAAGAAGGCCAGCACGACGGTCTTGCCCTTGAAGTCGGAGAGCCGGACCGGGGTCGCCAGGACGCCGTAGCGGGTCGCGCCGGGCAGGGTGAAGTCGGGCGCCACCGCGCCGACCTCGAGCGGCGGCGATTGCTGCGCCGGGAGCAGCGCCGGCGCGAGGGCGAGCGTGAGGGCGAGCGAGAGCGAACGCATGCGCGCTCCGGGCAGTGAGGGTGCTGGAATATACGGCGTCGCCGCGAATCCGACTCGCGTCCCGTTGCGTTCTCCAGCGTCGCCGTCATCGCAGGCGACCCGCGGCGCCGCCTCCGCCCCATCCGATATCCGCGGCGCTCCCCTTCAACGCCTTCTCCGGAGACGTCCATGCGCAGCTCTGCTCTCCGAGCGCCCCTCCTCGGCTCCCTTGGCCTCGTGCTCGCCCTCGCCGCGTGCGACCGCGACAGCACCGCCCCCGAGGCCGAGACCGCGCTCTCTCCCGCCGTCGTCGGCACCAGTGCCGGCGGGGCGGTCTACACCAGCACCAACGGCGCGAGCGCCAACGCGATTCTCGCCTTCCGCCGAGCCGATAACGGCGCGCTCACCGCGCTCGGCAGCTTCCCCACCGGCGGCCGCGGCACCGGCGGCGCGGTGGACCCGCTCGCCTCGCAATACGCCGTGATCCTGAGCGCCGATCATCGCCTGCTCTTCACCGTCAACGCGGGCAGCAACGACGTCACCAGCTTCCAGGTCGCCGACGACGGCAGCCTCAGCCTGGCCGATCGGCAGTCGGCCCGCGGCACCCTGCCGGTGAGCCTCGCGACCCGGGACGGCCTGCTCTACGTCCTCGACGCCGGCGACAACACCGTGACCGGGATCCGGGTGAACCCCCAGGGCAAGCTCATTCCCATCCCCCAGGGCACCCAAAGCCTCGCGACCGGCGCGGCGGGCGCGTCCACCATCCACTTCTCCGCCGACGGCCGGAGCCTCATCGTGACCGAGCGCGTCGCCAACCGGCTCGAGACCCTCGCGGTCGAGCCCGGCGGCCGGCTCGGCGCCCCGGTCGTGACCGCGTCGAGCGGCACGGTGCCGTTCGGGTTCGACGTTACCAATGGAGGCGTAGCGGTGGTGAGCGAGGCCGGCGGCACCCAGGCCACCGCGCCCAATAGCGCGATCTCGTCCTACTCGGACGGCGGGAGCGGCGGGTTGTCGCTCGTCACCGGCTCGATCGACGCCGGTGGGAAAGCAGCGTGCTGGGTCGTCGTGACCGCGGGCGGCACGGCCTTCGTGGCCAACTCCGCCAGCGACGCGATCGCGAGCGTCCGGGTGAACGGCGACGGGACGCTTGCGCTCCTCGATGCGGCAGCGGCGGCGACACCAGCGGGAGCGACCCCGATCGACATCGATCTCTCGAGCGGTGACCGTTTCCTGTATGCGCTGGAGGCGGGCAGCGGCAGCATCGGCGTCTTCGCGGTGAACGGAGCGGGCCTCACCGCGGGCACCGCCGTGCCGACCGGCGCCGCCGGGGCCAGCGGGCTGCAGGGGATCGCCGCGTACTGAGGGAGCGCGTGCAGCGTGCCGGGCGGTATGCTAGGCCGTCAGTCCCAGGCGTTCGCCCAGCACGCACCCGCTGAGCAGGATCATCAGAATCTGGTCGATCGACACCTGCTCGCCGGGACTCAGCGCGCCGAGCCCGTCGAGCAGGCGCGTCACCCTGCGCCGGTCCACGAAAGGCATGCGGTCGAGGCCCGACCCGAGCAGCGTGTCGTGCACCATCGCGTGCAGCCGGTCGTGCGGGTTGAGGGTGGCCGGCGGGCTCAGAAACGGGTGCTTCTGCCGGCGGTACACCGTCTCGGTCAGCACCGGCCGCGCGGCCTCGCGCAGCACGTATTTCTCCGTCATCCCCCGGATCTTGAGATGCACCGGCATCCGCGAGATCAGCTCGACCACCTCGTGGTCGAGGAACGGCACCCGGCCCTCGACCGAGTGGGCCATCTCCATCCGGTCACCCAGCACGGTCAGGATGTAGTTCGGCAGGACGGTCTTGGCCCAGAGGTAGAGCGCCTGATTGACTGGCGCCCGGCCCACCATGCGGTCCCGGACGGGGAGATGCTCGAGCAGCTCGCCGTAGGGCACGCGGCCACCCAGCGTCCCCGCGGCATCGGCCGACCAGAGCGCCTGCATCTGGCGCAGCCGCCCGCCGGCCGCCTCCATCCAGCTCGGCACGAAGCCGAGGGCGCTCCGGACCGCGTCGAGCGGGACGGACTCGCCGTCGGGCAGGAGCATGCCGCGCGACACCGCGTTGCTTCCTTCCAGCTCGGCCATCAGCGAGCGCACGACGTCGGGGTCCTGTCCCGCGCTGTCGTACAGCAGCATGTCGCGGCGGAAATGGGGATAGCCGGCCAGGATCTCATCCGAGCCCTCGCCGGTGAGGACCACCTTGTAGCCCGCGTCTCGCACCGCCCGGCTCAGCGCGTACTTGGCGACCCCATGCCCATTGATGAAGAGCGTCTCCGCGTTCCACACGGCGTCGGCGAAGTGCTCCGCCAGGTCCGCCTGCCGGATGGGAATGGGGTAGAACTCGGCGTTGGCCCGCGCGGCCATCTCGCGCGCGATCGGCGCCTCGTCGTAGGCCGCCTGGTCGAAGGCGAGCGTGAACGCGCGAATGGGGGTGGGCAGGTGGCGAGCGGCCAGCCCGATCACCGCGCAGGAGTCGAGTCCGCCGCTCAGGTAGCAGCCCACCGGTACGTCGGCCCGGAGCCGGAGTCGCACGGCCTCGTCCAGCGTCGCGTGCAGCTCCTCGATCCACTCAGCGTCCGCCCGTCCACCCGTCCGCCCGTCCGCCTCGGGATAGCTGAAATCCCAATACCGGCGGAGCTGCACCCCGTCCGGCCCTGCCAGCAGGTAGTGCCCAGGGGGCACCTGCGAGACGCCCTGGAACATCGTTGCCGCCGGCGGCATCCCCATCACCGCGGCATCGAACAGTCCCTGCAGGCTCCAGCGGGCCGGCACCCCCGCCGCGAACAACGCCTTCACCTCCGAGGCGATGTAGAGCGCGCCCCGGTGCCGCGCGAAGAAGAGCGGCTTGATGCCGAACCGGTCGCGCGCCGCGAACAGCTGCTGCCGCGCTTCGTCCCAGATGACCAGCGCGTACTCGCCGCGCAGTCGCTCGAGGCAGCGCGGCCCCATGTCCTCGTACAGGTGGAGCGCGATCTCGCTGTCGGAGCCGGTCCGGAACCGGTGGCCGCCCAGCTCCAGCTCCCGGCGGATGCGGGCGAAGTCGTACAGCTCGCCGTTCACGATGATGTGGCGCTGCCCATCCTCGTTCGCGATGGGCTGATCGCCGGTGACCAGGTCAATGATGCTGAGCCGGGCGTGACCCAGCCCGACCTGCCCATGCGGCGCGATCCACTGCCGCTGCGCATCGGGACCGCGGTGGTGCAGGCGGGCCGTCGCTTGCAACAGGCAGTCGGGCTCGACCCGGCTGTTCGGGTGGTAGATGGCGACGATGCCGCACATGGCGGAGAGAAGATCGTGTACAAGGCGGGTTTTGGCCATCCGCCGGCGGGCCTCTAGCCGCGACGGGCCAGGCGGCGCATATTGCGCCCTCCCCGTTCGAGGCATCCATGAGGCGACTGCTCGTCGTGACGTTGGCGCTGGGGGTGGTCGCCTGCGGCGGCGACTCGTCCGGACCGGGCTCCGGGTCCGATCAGCTCGTCGTCGGTGCCCTCCTCGCGCTCAGCGGCCCCGGCCAGACCCTCGGCCGCACCAGCGAGGCCGCGCTCCAGCTCGCCGCCGACGACCTCAACGCGCAGTTGACCAGCTCGGGCTCGGCGGCGCGGGTCAGCGTGCGGGTCGAGGATACCGGGCTCGATCCGTCCGTCGCCCTCGACCAGCTCAAGGGGCTGGCGGCCGATGGTGTCCGCCTCGTCATCGGCCCCCAGTCCAGTTCCGAAGTGGCCGCGCTCAAGCCCTTCGCCGACAGCGCCGGCGTCGTGCTCTTCAGCCAGGGCAGCACGGCGTCCTCGCTCTCCCTTCCCGACGACAACGTGTTCCGCCTGGTGCCTGACGACTCCCACGAAGGGCAGGCGATGGTCGCGCTGTTGTCGCAGGACGGGATCCAGACCGTCGTCCCGCTCTGGCGCGAGGACGCCGGCAACCAGGGACTACACGACGCCCTGGCCGGGTTGTTTCCCGCGGTGGGCGGGACGGTCGCCGACGGCACGAGCTACGCGCCGGGGACTACCGACTTCTCGGCGCAGTTGCAGACGATCCGGTCGGAGGTCGAGAGCGCGCTGACGCAGAACGGCACGGCGGGAGTGGCCGTCTACCTGGCGGCCTTCGAGGAGAGCGCCGTCATCTTTGCGCAGGCGAGCGCCGATCCCGTCCTGTCCCAGGTTCGCTGGTACGGCGGCGACGGGACGGTGCAGAGCGCCGCGGTCGTGGCCGATCCCCTCGCGGCCTCCTTCGCCGCCACGACCGAGTTCCGGGCGCCGACCTATGGATTGGACGATCAACTGCTCCAAGAGGATGCCGGGCTGATCGCGAGCATCCAGTCCAGCACCGGTCTGGCGCCCGACGCGTTCACGCTCGCCGCCCACGACGCGCTCCACGTGGCGGTCCTGGCCTGGGAGGAAGTCGGCCTCGACTCCCTCGCGGGCTACCGGGCCGCCGTGCTCCGCCAGGCCGCGGCCTACACCGGCGCGACCGGCTCCACCACGCTGAACCCTGCCGGCGATCGGGCCGTGGGGGACTACGACTTCTATCAGGTCTGCGGCGGCCCGTCGCCCTCATGGAGCCGGGTGGCGGCCTACCGGGCTGCCGGCGGCACCATCGCGAACGTGGGGGGATGCTAGCCTTCGGCCGCCCCCGCCTCGCGCTGCGCCACGGGACCGTCAATCGTCTGCTGGTCGTTCCGGCGCGCTGACCCGCGCGCGTCTCAGCCTTGCCCGCGGACCAGCCGCCGCATTGCGCCGGCACCGGGCGGGGCCGCGACGGCTTTGCGGGCACTCACCAGCCGGGCGCGCAGCCCCGGCACGGCACCCGCCGTGAGCGGGTTCGCCGCCAACCGGTCGAGCGCGAGGTCCACCGCGTCCAATCCCAGATTCGCCCCGAACCGGGTGGAGGCCCGGGCCAGCGCGCTCTGGAAGCCCGGGTCCGATTCCAGCTCCGTCTCGCCGAGCGTTTGGGCTCTGGACAGCATGTCCGAGAGCGCGGCCACCGCCCGGCCGGCGGTCTCGGGCGAGGTGAGATTCCCGGCCGCGGCGATCCGGCTGACTTCCGGCAGTCCGGCCACGAAACGCTGCATGGCGGCGGCTTGCTTCGCGTTCCGGGGATGGCGCTGGTGCATCAACGCTTGCGCCGCGCCCATGACGGCGAACGGCGCCAGCGCGGTATGAGTCAGGACCGGCGCGCCGGACACGCGACCGCTGAGCGGTAGCGCGACCAGTGCCAGGCTTCCCAGTACGTGCGCCAGGTGGAGCGCTCTGCCCTGGATCCTGAACACGATCCTGAGCAGGTCCCGGATCGGGGCGAACCCGAACACCGCCGCCGCCGCCAGGCTGGCCAGAGCGGCGATGGATCGGCCTTCGACCTTCAGGTGCTGATACGCCGCGAAGCAGCCGACCGCGATCAGCAGGAACATGCAGTGCAGCAGAAACCTGCCGGCAACCGGCCCGAGCGAGCGGCGCGGGGCGAGCTGGGCGGGGGCGTTCATGGCCGCTCCGGGCGACGGAAATATCGCCCAAGCTGCGGGCCGGTACGCCCGCGAGCAAGAGGGGACAGGCTACGGCGCGACCACTTCGATCTCGAGCGGCACGACGACCGTCCCCCACCGCAGCCGAAGCGTGGTCTCGACCGAGTCCACCGCGGGAAAGTCGAACGTCAGGACCTCCGTAGCCGGTCCGCTCTCGGGCCGCACTATGAGCCGGAGCGCCACGTCGCTCGAGTCCGCCGGGGGCGGGACGTGGAACTTGTGCCACTGCCGGCGGAACTCCATGGTCCAGCGCTCCGGCTCGACGACCGCCCACACCGAGTACTTCCCCTTCGGGAGGCTCGAACCGTTCACCCTGACGTCGCGGCTCGCCTCGAAGGTCGTGGCCCAGTTGGCGCCCGGCGTCCAGTACGAGCCCCAGGTGACGACCTTCCCGAACAGCGAGTCCCGTCCGCGCGCCTCCGGCCGGTAGTACTCGACCGTGATCGTCGTGCCCGCGACCGTCTGGGCCACCACGGCGTGCTCGCTCAGCATCGCCTGGGCCGCGCACCGCTCGGCGGCCCCGCTCGAGGCCGAGGCGACGGCCAGCGCGATGACGGTGAGTTGAAAGGATGGGATGGGCATGGGGCATCCCCTGGGTCTGGAGACTCGATCAATCTGGGCGGGGGTCCTCTTACGAACCAGCCCCGCGCCGCGCAGATTGAAGCGACCCGGGTTGCGGTCCGACCTCAATCTGGAGGCGCGATGAAGATCCTGCAGGTCGTACCCCGTCGAGATCTGGATGGCAGGCTCACCAGCCTCCTCAACGCCAAGGAGCGGGAGCTCCGAGGCAGCCGGACCACGTTCTATCGCAAGAAGCCGGGCCGATGGGGACACAAGAACTACTCGGGGTGGATCACCTGGACCGAGGCGAAGGGCGGGATCCTCGTCGCCGAGGTGCAGAGCCGGGCGGGCGATACCGAGTGGCAGCTTCTGCAGGCCTTCGTCGGCTATCTCGGCCGGCACTTTTCGGACAGCATCGAGAGCATCACCATCACGTATCGCTGAGCCGTGCGAGTCGTATCTCCGAGCCGTAGCGGGTTGCCAATGGCAGGTCGGAGGCCCACCATACGTATATGCAGCACGTGCTCCCCTTCTTCATCCCGATCGTCGCGCTCTCGATTCCGTTGGCCGGCGTAATCTTCTTCGGTCTCCAGAAGCTGGCCCGCACCCGCCTCGAGGAAGCCCGCGTCCGCGCCGGCACGCTTGGCGCCGGCGGCGAAGCCGAGCTCACCGCCTTGAGAGACGAAGTCGGCGACCTGCGCCGCGAGCTCGGCGAGCTGCAGGAGCGAATGGACTTCACCGAGCGCATGCTGACACAGGCGCGGGAGATGGAGCGGCTGCCGGGTCGGGATCAGTCCTGAAGGAGAACCGATGCGCTCTCGGGCCGCCGCGAAAGACGAGCTCCAGTCCCTCCCCGGTATCGGGCCCAGTCTTGCCCGGGACCTGCGGGCGCTCGGCATCCGCCGCGTCGCCGACCTCGAGCGGCGCGATCCGGAGCGCCTCTACGCCCGGCTCGACCGGCTCCGCGGCACCAGACAGGATCCCTGCGTGCTCTACGCCTTCCGCTGCGCCGCCTACGCCGCGCGGACCGCGCGCCCGCGGCCCGAGCTGCTCAAGTGGTGGAACTGGAAGGACCGCGAGTTGGCGCCCGGGTACTGAGATGACGCATGCGCGGAAGCCGGCTGGATACCCGAGCGTCTCCCCCTACCTGATGGTGAACGGAGCGCCGCGGATCGGGCGTCGATGACCAGCCACTCCATGAGACCGGAATAGCGGGAACCGATCCCACCCGCCGCCGGTTACGCCCACATGACACCCATCGAGCTCGGCCTCGATACCTTCGGCGACATCACGGTCGACTCCGATGGTCGGACCCACTCCCCGGCGCAGGTCCTCCGCAACGTCGTCGCCGAAGCCGAGCTCGCCGATCGGCTCGGCCTCGCCTTCTTCGGCGTGGGCGAGCACCATCGCCCCGACTTCGCCATCAGCGCGCCCGAAGTCGTCCTCGCCACCATCGCGGGGCGCACGGAGCACATCCGCCTCGGCACCGCGGTCACCGTCCTCAGCACCGACGACCCGGTCCGCGTCTACGAGCGCTTCTCGACGCTGAACGCGCTGTCCAGCGGCCGCGCGGAGGTCATCCTGGGCCGCGGCTCGTTCACGGAATCGTTTCCGCTGTTCGGGTATCCGCTCGACGACTATGAAGTCCTGTTCGAAGAGAAGCTCGCCCTGTTCGCCGCCATCCGCGAGGCCGACCTGGCCGGAAAGCCGGTGCGCTGGCAGGGCACGGTGCGTCCGCCGCTCGACGGGATGCGGGTCTATCCGCCCGTCGAGCATCCGCCGCTCGATGTCTGGGTCGGGGTCGGCGGGAGCCCCGAGTCGGTGGTCCGCGCGGCGCGCTACGGCTTCCCGCTCACGCTCGCGATCATCGGCGGCGACCCCCGCCGCTTCTCCCCGTATGCCGAGCTCTACCAGCGCGCGCTGCGACAGCTCGGGCAGCCCGAGCTGCCGATCGGCGTCCACTCGCCCGGCCATCTCGCCGACACGGACGAGCAGGCGCGCGAGGAGCTCTGGCCGCATTACCGCGTCATGCACCAACGAATCGGGGCCGAGCGTGGCTGGCCCCCGCTGTCACGCGCCGAGTTCGAGCGCGAGGTGGCGACGGGCTCGCTGTATGTGGGCTCGGCCGAGACGGTCGCGAAGAAGATCTCGGCCACCGTGCAGGCACTCGGCGCGTCCCGATTCGATCTCAAGTACAGCGCGGGCACGCTGCCGCACGAGACGATGCTCCGGAGCATCGAGCTCTACGGGCGCGAGGTGATGCCGCGGGTGCGCGAACTGCTGGCAGCGGCCCCGGTCGCCGCAGCAGAGGGGTAGGTTGGAGGCACGCAACTGCAACGGAGGGGCGCATGCTGGTCCTCTTTCTCATCGGCCGCATCCTGTACGGCGGCTTCTTCCTCCTCTCGGGCATCGGCCACCTCCGCAATGCGGAGCGGATGGCACCCTATGCTCGGTCCAAAGGCGTTCCGTCGCCCAAGCTCGCGGTGCTCGGCAGCGGCCTTCTGATCATTCTGGGCGGCCTGAGCATCCTGCTCGGCCTCTATCCCCACTGGGGCGTGCTGCTGATCTCCCTGTTTCTGATCCCGACCACGCTGATGATGCACAGCTTCTGGGCCGACACCGACCCGAACGCCCGGCAGGGGAATCTCACCCACTTCAAGAAGAACGTGGCCCTGCTGGGCGCCGCGTGGATGTTTCTGCTCATCCCGCAACCCTGGCCGTGGAGTCTCTGAGCGACCAGCGGGATGTGCGGTTCAGCGGACTTGTCGGACCGGGCCGCGCGCGAGCCAGCGTAGCGAGTTTATTGTGGCAGCCATCGATCACGATCCGCGGACTGCCCGTTCCCGCTGCGCGCCCGCGCTGCCGGCCAGGGCCAGCGCGAGCGCGACGAGTCGGGAAGGCGAGACTAGGATCCCTGTCTCGGCCGGGCGTTGGCCGCGGTCACGTCGGCGCCGACCGTACCGGCGGTCTGCCTGGCCAGGGTCTGATGCTGCTCCACCTCGGGCAACGTTTTCGAAGCCAATGCCTTGAGCGACTTCACGTGGCCGCCCTGGGACTCTCGCTTGAATAGATCGACCGCTTCCTCCTGCTGCTTCACCATCTCGGCCATGTACTTCTTGTCGAATGAGGAGCGGCCCGTCTTGGTGAACCGGTCGAGGATCTGCTTGTGCTCCCGCAGCATGACCGGCTCGGGGTAGGCCGCCTGCTTGGCTCCGCTCGCAAGCTCTTCATTCACCTTCGTGTAGTCGGCCACCATCCGCTTGCCGTAGTCCCGGACACTGGGGCTGGACCCCTTCTCCTCCGCCAGCTTGCCGAGCTTGACCTGGAGCAGGCCTAGGCTGCCCGCCGTCTGAATGAAGGTGCTGTCTGCGGTCAGGCCCGCCTCCTGTGCGGCTGCCCCCGGGACGGCCGCGGTCGCGCTCAGAAGCAGACCCGCCGCCGCCGCGGAAGCCAGAAACTTGACGCCCATTCTCCGATCCTTTCTGGTTAGTGTCCCGGTCGACTCGATCCGGGCTCCAGGGATTCAGACGGGCGGATGTTCCAGATGGTTTCGTCGGCCCCGGCGCCTGGGTGTCGAGACCGCGGGCGGGCGTTCGACGTACCTATGGAGATGCACAGTCGCTCACCCCAACGGAGGCCACACCATGCCGAAGTACCTCATGCTCATCCAGCACGCGGAGACCTACCGGAATCAGCCGATCCCGCAGGCCCTGATGGACGCGATGGGCGAGTTCATCCAGGAAGGGTTCAGGAGCGGCGTGCTGAAGGACACGGCCGGCCTCAAGCCCACCGCCGACGGTTTTCGGGTCCGCTCGAGCGGCGGGAAGCTCAAGGTGACCGACGGCCCGTTCGCCGAGGCCAAGGAGGTGGTGGGCGGCTATGCGCTGGTCGAGGTGCCATCGCGGGAGGAAGCGCTGAAGGTCGCGCGACAGCTCATGGAGCTGCACCGGGTGCACTGGCCGGCCTTCGAGGGAGACTGCGAGGTGCGGCCGCTCGAGAACATGTGAGCGGAGACACGGAGGAGCCGCGCTTCGAGGGCGAAGTTGTCACCATGAGATACCAACGGATTCGACTCACGACTGCTCTCCTGCTCGTCGCGGCAGGATGCTCCCACTCGAGCTCCCCAGCCGCGAGCCCGGCACCCGAGTCTTCGGGCGAGGCGGAGCAGAGCTCGCGTGCGGTCCCGGTCCAGGTGAACAACGAGAACTACAACTCGATGAACGTGTACCTGCTCCAGGGCGGCACGCGGTGGCTGGTAGGGCGAGTGGACGGGTTGAGCGATGTGACGCTGACCATTCCGGCGAGCATGGCCCCACCGGATCATCAGGTCCGGCTCCGGGCCGACGCGGTGGGCGGCGGCGGGACCACGACGCCGCTGCTGATCGTGGCGCCGGGGCAGCAGGTGTACTGGACGATCGGCTCGGACCTGTCTACCTCGACCGCGTCCGCCGGCTAGGACCGCTCGTTCATGATGTGCCGCGGCAGCGCCCGCGCCTACTCCCGGAGCCAGTGGCAGGTGTAGCCGCCCGGGTGCTTCCGCAGGTAGTCCTGGTGGTAGTCTTCGGCCGAATACCACGTCGATGCCGGCTCGATCGACGTGGTGACCGGTCGCTTCCATTTGCCCGAGGCGTCCACCCGGGCCTTCACCCGCTCCGCGGCCTCCCGCTGCTCCGGCGTCTGCGGAAAGATCGCCGAGCGGTACTGGGTGCCGATGTCATTCCCCTGCCGGTTGAGCGTCGTCGGGTCGTGCAGCCGGAAGAACCACTTCTCGAGCAGCTCCTCGTAGCTCAAGACGGCCGGATCGAAGGTGATCCGGACCGCCTCCGCGTGGCCCGACTTGCTGTCGTGGGTGTCGTGGTAGGTCGGGTTGGGCAGCCAGCCACCGGTATAGCCCACTTCGGTGTCGATGACCCCGGGCACGCCGCGCAGGATGTCCTCGACGCCCCAGAAGCACCCGCCCGCCAGCACGGCGACTTCCGTCTGCTGCCCGGCGACAGCCGAGCGATGCCCCTTGTCCTGCTCGTTCATCACGGTGCTCTCCCCGTCTGGTGGTCCTCCCATGAAAGCTACAACGGTGCGGACGGCAGCAGTTTCCGGAGGCTCGCGGGCGCGGCCGCGGGGGACCACCGGGAGGCGCCGCAACGCTAGCTTGACTGGGTGACCAGCGAAACCACCATCCGGACCCGTGACGGTACCTGCCGGGCCTTCACCTGCCATCCCGCGGGCGAAGGGGCGTGGCCCGCGGTGCTGGTCTACATGGACGGGATCGGGATTCGTCCCGCGATGTTCGAGATCGCCGAGCGCCTGGCCGGGCACGGCTACTGTGTGGTGCTTCCCGATCTTTTCTACCGCTCGGGCCCGTACGCACCGATGAACGCGCGCACCGTGTTCAGCGTGCCCGAAGAGCGCAAGGTGCTGATGGAGAAGTTCATCGCGCATGCCACGCCGGCGAACATCATGTCCGACACGGAGGCGTTTCTCGGATGGATGGCAACTCGGCCTGAGGTCAAGCCCGGCCCGATCGCCACGACCGGCTATTGCCTGGGTGGGTTCCTGTCTCTCACCGCGGCCGGCACCTTCCCCGACCGCATCGCCGCGGCCGCCTCCTACCACGGCGGGCGCCTGGCGACCGACGCTCCCGAGAGCCCGCACCGCCTGGCACCGCGGATGAAGGCGCGTGTCTACGTCGCCGGAGCCATCGAGGACGCCTCGTTCACCGAGGAGATGAGGCAGCGCCTCGAGCAGGCCCTGAGCGCGGCGGGCGTGGACCACCTCGTCGAGACCTATCCTGCCCGCCACGGCTTCGTTCCGCGCGACACGCCGGCCTACGACCCCGCCGCTGCCGAGCGGCACTGGCGGACGCTGGTGGCGCTGCTCGAGCAGACGATTCGTTAAGGCCGCCGGGGCTACGGCGCCGCGACCGCCTCGACCTGCAGGACGACGTCCGCAAAGTCCGGCTCGCCGGGATCGCCGGGCCGGGCGCCGTCGTCGAAATTGATCGTCCAGTTCGGGAAGGTGCCCGTGATCTGCCCCGCGGGCGCGGCGGGGGTCGGCTCGCCCGACCCGGCGGTACCCTGGGTGAACCGGATCACCACCTGGCTTCCGGCCTCGTAGATGAACGCGGTGTCCCCTGGGCCGCCGAAGATCCTGGTCGAGTCACCCACGGTCCGTGAGCACACGCTCAGGAACACCTGGTCGCCGCTCGGCGGCGGGATCGTGATCCGCTCGCCCGAGAGGTCGCAGCTCAGCCCGACCAGCTTGAGCTTGATCGTGGACCGGGCCGTGACGTCGAGCGCGCAGTCCACCCTGGTGCCCGACGTAGTGCAGCCTTCCGCGCCGGGGGGCGGCGGGGAGACGCTCACCGTCTGCGTCGTGCTGGCGCTTGCGCCGTCATTGTCGGTCACGGTAAGCGTGACGGTGAAGTCGGTCGGATTCACCACCGCGTACTCGTGGGTGGGGCTCGCCACGGTGCCCGACTTGCCGTCGCCGAAGTCCCACGCGTAGCTCGCGATCGTGCCCGGCGCCGCGTCGGTGCTGGTGCTGGCAAAGGAACACGTCGCCGCGTTGCAGCTCACGGTGAACCCCGCGGTAGGCGGTGTATTGGGCGGCGTGATGGTGACGGTCTGGGTCGTGTCGTCGGTCGCACCCTGGTCGTCGGTCACGGTCAGTCGGACCGTGAAGTCGGTCGGCCCGGTGACGGTGTAGGTGTGCGTGGGACTCGCCACGTCCGAGGTGCCGCCGTCGCCGAAGTCCCAGGCGTAGCCGGTCACGCTTCCGGGCGCCTCATCCGTGCTCGTGCTGGTGAAGCTGCAATCCGTGGCGGTGCAGGCGTACGTGAAGTCGGCCGTGGGCGGGGTGTCGGCCGGTGGGATGGCGGCGATGGTGATCGGGCTGGTCTTCGAACCGGTCAACCCCTGAGCGTCGCGCACCGTGAGGGTGACCTGAAAGGTCCCGGCCGCCGTATAGGTGAACGACGCGGTCTCGGTCGTCGCGTCGGCGGTCCCGTCGCCGTCGAAGTCCCAGCTCCATCCCGTGACGGCGTCATCGTCGGTGCTGGTACTGACGAAGGTGCAGGGCTGGTTGATGGTACAGGCCGGGATCTCGAAGTTCGCCACCGGCGCCGCGTTCTCGGGCGGAGGGGCTGCCCCCCCGTCGCCGCAGGCGGAGGAAAGCACCAGCAATCCGGTGACCACGACCAGCATCAGGTTCGAGCGCATCGGTTTTCCAGGCGGGGGGAGGACGAACGTCGAGACAATCCGCCCGCTCACGCGCGAGAGCCATGCCATCGGCAGCTACTCGCCGACGCGGCGGTGGGGCGATTCGCAACTGAATTCACCCCAATATGATACAACATCCCAACCAGGCCCATCCGGCCGTGCGGGGCAGCCACATCTGTGGCGGTCGCAACGCGGCCGGGCCTGGCGCCCCCGCGCGATCCGTCCAACATTCTCGCACCGTTCACCGTTCACCGCCCCCGAGGCCCCGATGCCCCCGCTCCGCCTTCCTGCCGTCACTGCGGTGTTCGCTCTGTCCGCCTGCTCCGCCATCCTCACCCCCGCCGCGACGAACTACCCGGTCACGGAGCAGGTGGACTTCACGAAGCTGGGGGGAATGAAGCATGGAGAGGCGTGTGCCCGGACCATTCTCGGGATCTTCGGACCGAACGGGCACGCCAGCGTGGCCGCCGCCGCCCAGGCCGGCGGTCTCACCCGCGTGGTATACGTGGATAACCGCTACGACAACAAGTTTCTCTGGCAGAACTTCTGCGTGATCGCGTACGGCGAGTAGTCAGCCGCATGGACACCGCACCCGATCCGCGCCCGATCAAGGTTCCGGCCGTCACCCTGCTGTTCTGGGTGCTCAAGATCCTGGCCACCACGCTGGGGGAGACCGCGGGCGACACACTGTCGATGACGATGAACCTCGGCTACCTCGCCGCGACCGGAGTCTTCGCCACGATCTTCGTGGTCGCCGTGGCGGTCCAGATCGCGGCCAGGCGGTTCCATCCGTGGATTTACTGGGCCACCATCATCGCCACCACGACCGTCGGAACCACACTGGCCGACTTCGCGACCCGGTCGCTTGGCATCGGCTACGCGGGCGGGAGTGCGCTGCTCCTGACTCTGCTGCTCACCTGGATCCTGGTCTGGTACCGCACGCTCGGCACGGTCTCGGTGGATTCGGTGAGCTCTCCCCGCGCCGAGATGTTCTACTGGGCGACCATCATGTTCTCGCAGACCCTCGGCACCGCGCTGGGCGACTGGACGGCCGACTCCATGGGGTTGGGCTACGGTGGCGCCGCCGTCGTGTTCGGCGCGCTCCTGCTCCTCGTCGCCGCGGCGTACTTCTGGAGCGACGCCTCCCGGACCGTGCTCTTCTGGACGGCGTTCGTCCTGACCCGACCGCTCGGCGCCGTCGTCGGTGACTTTCTGGACAAGCCGGTGAGCTCCGGCGGCCTGGCGTTCAGCCGTCCGCTGGCCTCGACGGTGCTGCTCCTGGCCATGGCGGCCTGCCTGCTCCTGTTCCGCCAGCGGCCGGCCGAGCGGGCGCATTGAGGCGCGCCCAGTCCGGAGCGTCGCCCTCAGCCGGCGCCGGCTCCCGCGGGCTGGGGCATCGCACCGATCGCCTGGAGCAGGCCCAGCATGTCGAGGTGGTGGCGAACCCGCTTGACCTTCCCGCCGCTGGTTTCGACCCACATCGTGGCCGGTACGGGCGAGCGCCGGCCCGTCGGCGGAATCGTTCCTCCCGGCCCGGTGAGTGGTCCGGTATGGGTGCCCTCCCACACGATCTCCAGCGCGGCGACGTCGTCGTTCGCGACCGACCGCTGGATCGTACCCGCGACGTCGGCGAATGCCTGCTTCCAGCCCCGGCAAAGGTCGACGTAGTCATCGGCGCCGGTGACCCTGCGGCCGGTGCCGGTCTCCTCGTAGATCACGGTGTCGGACAGGCACGCCCTGAGGCGTCCCCAGTCCGACTGGTTGAATGCCTCCACGACATCGGCACCAATCCTGGCGCTGTCGCTCTGCTGGGCCTTCGGCATACCATCCTCCAGGTGGGTGAGGGGAGCGCTCTCGGATAAGGTGCGCGCCACTCTAGGAGGCGGTCCCGGGTCGGTCAAGAGGGCACTAGACGCCCATGCCGGCGCCCGCGACGTCCCTCTGGTGTGGCGCTCGCGCCCGTCGTACCATCAAGGCCATGATCCGACATTTCCTGTATGTTCCCGCCGCGCTGGCCCTCATGGCCGCTCCGCTCCACGCTCAGCGCACGCAGAAGCCCCCGCTCCACGCGAAGCACTGGATCGCCGTCACCGGTAAACCCATCGCGGCCACGGCGGGCGCCATGATGTTCATGCGCGGAGGCAACGCGGTGGACGCCGCCTGCGCCATGCTGGGCGCGGTCACGACGATGTGGGACGTGCTCTCGTGGGGCGGGGAGACCCAGGCGCTCATCTACAATCCCGGGACCAGGAAGGTCGTCGGAATCAACGCGCTGGGGGTGGCGCCGACCGGAGCGACGGCCGACTTCTATCGCAGCCGCGGCTACCGCTATCCGCCGGAGTACGGTCCGCTGGCCGCGGTGACGCCGGGCACCCCCGGCGGCCTCATGACCATGCTCGCCGAGTACGGCACGATGCACCTGGCCGAGGTGCTCGCGCCCGCGATCCAGATGGCCGAGGGGTATCCCATCGAGGCGCAGACCGCCAACTCCATCGAGCGATCGAAGGACCAGATCAAGCAGTGGAAGTATTCCACTGCCGTCTACCTGCCGCACCGGGGCGCCGAACGCGAGGCGCCCGAACCGGGCGAGGTCTTCGTGCAGCGCGACCTGGCGGTCACGCTGCGCAAGCTGGTCGAGGCGGAGCGGCAGGCGCTCAGCGCGGGGAAGAGTCGCAAGGAGGCGATCTACGCCGCCTACGATCGCTTCTACAAGGGCGACATCGCCCGCGAGCTGGTGCGCGGCGCGCGGGAGGAGGGCGGACTCTTCACCATGGCCGACCTGGCCCGCTGGAAGGTGAAGATCGAGGAGCCGCTGAGCACCGACTACAAGGGCATCACGGTCTACAAGCTTCCGATCTGGCAGCAGGGTCCGGTGATGCTCCAGGCGCTGAACCTGCTCGCGAACGCCGATCTCAAGCGGATGGGGTACAACTCGCCCGCGTATCTCCACACGCTCTACCAGGCCATGAACCTGGCCTACGCCGACCGCGACTTCTACTACGGCGATCCGGCGTTCCCGCCGGATGAGCCGGTGAAGGGACTCCTGTCGAAGGCGTACGCGCGGGCGCGCTTCGCGCAGATCGACCAGTCGCACAACGATTCGACTACGAAGCCGGGCGATCCCTACCCATACCAGGGCGGGACAAATCCGTTCAAGGGCCTGCTCCAGCGGTGGACCGTCGTTCCGGCGCCGGACACGATGGAGAAAAGCGGCCGGCAGGACCGCACCGCCTCCCAGCGCTCGATGCTGACCGACTCCGCGTTCCACGCGCAGTTCTACGCCGGCACCACGTCCATCGAGGCGGCGGACGAAGCGGGATGGGTCGTCTCGGTCACGCCGAGCGGCGGCTGGGTTCCGGCGGTGATCGCGGGACGCACCGGCGTGGGATTGAGTCAGCGGGCGCAGAGCTTCGTCACCCGGGCCGAAGACGGGCCATACAACGTGATCGAGCCCGGGAAGCGCCCGCGCGTGACGCTCACGCCTACCCTGGCGCTGCGGGACGGCAAGCCGTTCCTCGCCTTTGCCGTGCAGGGCGGCGACAGCCAGGATCAGAACCTGCTGCAGTTCTTCCTGAACGTCGTCGAGTTCGGCATGACACC
>DASUXW010000185.1:0-2363 GCA_036377715.1 Gemmatimonadales bacterium | reverse complement strand
TGCATCGGACGATCTATGCGGCGCTGCTGCCGCAGGAGCGAAGCGCGCGGGGAGTGGCAGCGTGAGGCCAGGCCTCTGCCGCCGTGCGGCGCTACCCCCGACGTCGTCGCCCCGGGATCCACTCCATCAACGCCCCGGGCTGCACCCGGAAGAATGTGCACAGGCGGTCGAGCGTGTCCGCATGCATCCGCCCGAACCGCCCCTGCGGCCGTGACAGGCGGTACGCGCTGGGATAGCTGATCCCCGCGCCGCGGCTCAGCGCGTACGCCGAGATGCCGCGCCGCACCATGAGTTCGTGGATTCGGAGGCGGACCATGCGGCCTTTCGGGGTGTGATCGCGCCGGCCGCGTGGTGCAACCTTGCGATATGTAGTGCTGCAGTATACACTCCTGCGGCATTCCCGGCCATGGTCCAACCAGGCCGGATGGTCCTCCCCACTCCGATTGTTTCGCCCCGCCTCCGGGACCCAGCGATTCGAGTGCCCTGCCGTCCAGGAAAGGTGCCTCGATGTCCGCTCACGCCGCTCCAGCCCCTCGCCGACGCCGCGTCGGCATCCTCGATCTCGTCACCAAGAGCTCGCGCAACAGCCTTTACGGCCGGCTCATGAACGCCAACCTGGCCAGCATCATGCCCCAGGTGCTCGGCGTGTGGTGCGAGGAAGAGGGGCACAGGGTGAGCTACGCCTGCTACACCGGCGGCGACGCCCTGCTCGACGAGCTGCCGCGCGACCTCGACGTGCTCTTCATCGGCGCCTTCACCCAGGCAGCCCAGCTCGCCTACGCGATCAGCAGCCTGTACCGGAGCCGGGGCACGGTGACGGTGCTCGGCGGGCCACACGCCCGCTGCTATCCCGAGGACGCCCGGCTGTACTTCGACTACGTGCTCGGCTTCACCGACCGGGCTGTCGTGCGCGACGTCCTCGCGGACTGCGCGCCGCACCGGCCGGAGGGGCGCCTCGTCGCCGCCGAGCGCCATCCGTCCGAGCTGCCGCCGCTCGAGGCCCGCTGGAAGTTCGTCGAGAAGGCGCTCACCAAGGCGCCGACCATCAAGTTCGTCCCCATGATCGCCAGCGTCGGCTGTCCCTACACCTGCAGCTTCTGCATCGACTCGACGGTGGACTACCAGCCGCTCGGCTTCGAGCAGGTGAGTGCCGACCTCGCGTTCCTGATCACCAGGGTGAAGCGGCCCATCGTGGGCTGGCACGACCCCAACTTCGGCGTCCGGTTCGACGACTACATGGAGGCCATCGAGGCCGCCGTCCCGCCCGGCCGGATCCGCCACATCGCGGAGAGCAGCCTGTCGCTCCTGTCCGAGCCGCACCTCGCCCGGCTCCGGAAGAACGGCTTTCAGGCCATCCTCCCCGGCATCGAGTCGTGGTTCGATCTGGGCAACAAGTCGAAGACCCGGCGGACGGGGATGGACAAGGTGCGCCAGGTGGCCGACCACGTGAACCTGATCCTCCGCTACATCCCCTACATCCAGACCAACTTCGTGCTGGGGCTCGACACCGACGAGGGGCCGGAGCCGTTCGAGCTCACCAAGCGCTTTCTCGACCTGGCGCCGGGCGCGTTCCCCGCCTACTCGCTGCTGTCCGCGTTCGGCCGCGCCGCGCCGCTCAACCTCGAGTACCAGCGGGCCGGCCGGGTGCTGCCGTTTCCGTTCACGTTCCTCAACAACAATCACGCGATGAACGTGCGGCCCAAGAACTACGGCTGGCCCGACTTCTACTCCCGGCTCGTGGACCTGACCAGCTACTCGTTCTCCTGGCGCGCCATCGGGCGGCGGCTGGGCGCCACGGCCGGCGCGATCCCGAAGTGGATGAACGTGCTGCGCGGGATGTCGTCGGAGGGGTGGGGGCGGATCGAGTATCACGCGACCATCCGCCGTCTGCTGGACGACGATCCGGCGGTGCGGGGCTTCATGGAGGGCGAGACCGACCGGCTCCCGGAGTTCTACCGCGAGCGGATCGTGCACGACCTGGGCCCGCTGTTCCAGCATCTCCCGCCGGGCGGGATGATGCACGACCCCAACGCCTACCTCAAGAGCAGCGCCGACATGGTGCAGGTGGCGCGGCCCGTGGCCGGGCGCCGGCCCGTCAGTCCGGCCCCGGCCGGCGGCTGACCTCGTCGGCCGCCGTGACGGCCTTGTGGAGATCCCACGCGGCCTTGGCGATCGCTCCGAAGTCCTTGTCATGAGGCGGTTGGGCCGTCTCTCCGGTGCGGCCGGCGTAGATGATGGCCGCCATGATCGCGACGACGTCGCTCCGGTCACCTGCCATGGGGTCCTCCCGTCGTGCGGCGTTACTTGCCCTTGAGCCGGTCCAGCCAGTGCATCGCCACGATCAGCTCGCTCTCCTGCGCCGA
>DASUXW010000184.1:0-6092 GCA_036377715.1 Gemmatimonadales bacterium | reverse complement strand
ACCGTCGTCGGTCACCAGTCCCTTCGCGCGGGTCGAGATGTTCCCCAGCCGGTTGCGCACCTTGCGGATGGTCGCGAGGTGATGCGTCCGCCATACCTCCCCGCCCTTGCCCAGCACCTCCATGAAGTCGAAGATGGCGCGGAAGAACTCCTCCAGGTCGGCGAAGCTCTGCACCCGGAACGGCTTGCCGCGCAGCATCTCGTCCTGATACTCGCGTCCCACCACCCGATCGGCCAGGAAGTCAATGAACGCGCCGGCCTTCGCGTCCACGTCGTCGCGGTTGAGCACCACCTCCGCGTAGTCGAGCACTTCGCGAAGGCCCCACACCAGCGGATGGGTGTTGGCGGCGAGCGCCTCGTTGGTGCGCAAGGTGTTGAGGTTGACCCCGTCCGCCTTGAACGGGGCGTAGTAGTGCACGTCGGCAAAGGGCTCGGGGTCGAGACCGAGGCGAGCGTACTGACGGCGGTCCTGCGCTCCGAGCGCGGCGGGCTGGTCGAGAAAGCAGAGGTCCGGACCCTTCACGTTGAAGCAGAGCGCGGCCACCGACCCCTTGTGACGCGGGAAGGTCTGGAAGATGCTGGCGAGCAGGAACTCCACCGCACTCGTCTTGGTGGCGAGGCCCGACACGCCGGTGATGTTGAGGTGGGCCGCCTCGGGGCCGAGCAGGAAGTCGCAATCCAGATAGACGGGCGACTCGAGCCCGCCGGCGGCGTAGAGGCCGATCGGGACGCCGGTCGGGCGCTCGCCGGAGGTGTACGCGTCCATCCGAAGCGCGAGGGCCACGTCGGCGTCGGTGGCCAGCCACACCGGACCGAGCGGGACCGGCTGCAATGGCTCCTCGGGGATCTGCCGCAGCACGGCCGCGGTGAAGAGCCGGATTTCGGCGCGCGCGCTGGGCTCGAGTCCGGCGGCGGCCGGATCGCCGTCGGCTCCGATGACGGCGTGCATCGGGGTGACCAGATCGGAATAGGCGAAGCCATCGGTCACCACCCCGAACACCCGGCGGCCCTCGTCGTCGACCCGCACGATCGCGCCGATGCCGATCGGGGTGTCGCGAGCAGTCCAGAAGTGGAATTGATGGGGCGTGGAAGGCTTGAGCTCGGTGGCAACCACACGGCCGAGCGGAGGCGACTGTCCGTTCATGCCCTCAATGTGTCGCCGGCACCCCCGATCCAGTAGGGGCACCTCGCGCCAGACGGGTTCGGACGTCGTCCAGCTCGGTCTCACGTCGCGCCGCGTCCCATCCCAGCTCCCGGGCGGCCAGCGCGGCGACGCGCTCGAGCACCTCGTCGCCCGGGTGGCCGGCCGTGCCCAGACCGGTGCGCCGGAAGACGACATCGGCCAGGCGGCAGGCCAGCTCGTTGCGCACCGCGAGGACCACTTCAGCCGGCAGTACCGTCGTGCCTCCGATCGGCTCACCCCAGCCGGGCTGCTCGGCCGCGATCCGGCGGACCTCCGGCCACGCGGCGCCGTGGTCGTGCGCCAGGCGCTCGGCGGCCGGGGCATCCAGCCGCATGGCGGCCCCGATCTGGCGTGCGAGCGACGCGAACGATGGGACCTCGCCGCCGTAGAGCGGCGTGTTCTCCGTCCGACACGGCGGCACGGCGCGGCCCAGCCGCCGGCCGGCGAGGTCCACCACCCGTTCGGCGACGCCGCGCGCCACCGTGTAGCGGTTGGTCACGGCGCTGAACAGTCCGGCGCAGCCCTGGCCGGCGTGGTCCACGACGATCGGGCGCTTGCCGAAGCTCACATTGCGTTCGACCAGATCGCCTTGGGCGATCGGCAGCAGGCCCGCGAGCACGACGGCGACGTCGGCCTCGGTCACGCCCAGCCACGGCGCCGCTTCGGCCACCTCGGCGACGAAGCCCGCGACTTCCTCGTCGGTGGTCCGAAGCGCGTCGGGCTCATCGCGCCAGACGATGCTGTGGACGCCGGCCAGCGTCCGCCCGCGCCAGGGCAGCAGGAAGACGTGGCGGTTGCCGCGGCTCAGCAGGGCGTCGGGGTCGCGATAGCGCGTCTGGACGGCGAGCCCGCGCGCGGTGACGAACGGCCGCCCCAGCACGACCGCCATGTCACGGGAGAAGTGCAGTGGGCGCTGGAACGCCAGTCCCGAACGACTCAGGACGGGGCCGCCGTACGGGCCGGCCGCGTTGACCACGATGCGCGCCCGAACCTCGAAGTCGTCGCCGCTCAGCCGATCCTCGACTCGAACGCCCGTCGCGCGGCCATCCCGACGGAGCACCGCCATGGCCTCGCAATAGTTCGCGATCACGGCGCCGGCATTCGCCGCCGAGCGCAGGAAGGCCCAGACCAGCCGGGGCGGGTTGTAGAGCTGGCCGTCCCAGAAGATGCCGGCTCCCGTGAGGCCCGCGGGCTCGAGGTCGGGGAACCACTCGAGTGCCTCGCGCCGCGAGACCACCCGGGCCGGCGGGATGTGGCGCGCGGGGTCGGCGATCCCCCGATTCCGGCCGCCGGTCAGCGCACCGAGCAGATGAAACGCGGCGGTGAGCGGGACCGGACCGCTCATGCCGCGACCGTAGGCCGGTATCACGATCGGGAGTGGATGCACCAGATGCGGCGCGATGCGGAGCAGCGCGGAGCGCTCGCGCGCCGACTCGCGGACGCGAATCACGTCGAGGTGCTGCAGGTAGCGGATGCCGCCGTGCACCACCTTGAGCGACTCCGCCGACGTGGCCCCGCCGAAGTCGCCGCGCTCCACCAGCGCGACGGCGAGGCCGCGCTGCGCGGCGTCCCAGGCGACCGCCGCGCCGCAGATCCCGCCGCCGATCACGACCAGATCGAACTCGGCGCGGGCGAGGGAGGACAGATCTCTGTGCATTATCGTCGAGCGAGCAGGGCCGTCAGGGGTGGTGCCGTAGTATATTACGACCCTCCACCGCCAACCAGGGACATGCTCTCCAAGAAGGCCAAGTACGCCATCAAGGCGCTGCTCGCACTCGCCGCCCACGAGGGGGAGGAGCCGCTGCGGATCGCCGATCTCGCGCGCGCCGAGCAGATCCCGCCCAAGTTCCTCGAGGCCATCCTGCTCGGCCTCAGGAACCAGGGCATCCTCCGGAGCCGCAAAGGCCGCGGCGGCGGGTATCTCCTGGCCCGCAGGCCCGCCCAGATCCATCTGGGCGAGATCGTGCGGATGTTCGACGGCCCGCTCGCCCCCGTGCCGTGCGCGAGCCAGACGGCGTACCAGCGCTGCGCCGACTGCCGCAACGAGGCGGTCTGCGGCGTCCGGCTCGCCATGAAGGAAGTGCGGGACGCGACGGCCCGCATCCTGGACGGGACCACCCTGGCCGATCTGCGCGCCCAGGTGGACCGTACGGCGCGCCGCTCCCGCCGCTCCCCCCGCTTCTAGCTCCCTTCCCTCCCAGCCCGTCCGGTCCGGCCCGCTATTTGCCTCTTTACTCTATCGGGTTAGTAGAGTATATAGGCGCATGACGACGCTGCCGCCGGCCGAGGCCGGCCCCATAGCGCCGGCGGTCCGCCACCACGAGCTCGGAGGAGTTCGCGAATGCGTGCGGTCTGGCGATGGTCTTCTGGTGTCCTGGTCACGGCGGTCGGTGTCGCAACCGTGCCACGCTGCGTGGCGCAACAGGCGCAACCGGACTCGGCGGCCGCCGCGTCGCTCGAGGGCCGGCTCGAGGCGCTCGATCAGCAGGTGAGGATTCTCCAGCGCCTGCGCGAGCTCGCGGCCGACAGCGCCGCCGCGGCCGCGAAGGACAAGGTCACGGCCACGGCGAGTGCCAGGGACGGCTTCGGCATCAAGTCCGCGGACGGGAAGTTTGCCGTCCGGCTCCGGGGCCTGGTGCAGACGGACGGACGGTTCTTCCTCTCGGACAGCGCGGTGCCGGTCACGAACACGTTCTTCCTGCGCCGGGCCAGGCCCATCCTCGAGGCCACTGTCGGGAAGTACCTCGAGGTCCGGCTGCAGCCCGACTTCGGCCAGGGCACGACCGTGTTGTTCGACGCCTACACGGACGTCAAGGTCTCCCCGGCCTTTGCCGTGCGGGTCGGGAAATTCAAGACGCCCGTGGATCTCGAGCGGCTCCAGTCGGCGAGCGACATCGTGTTGGCCGAGCGGTCGCTGGCCAGCAACTTGGCGCCGAACCGCGACGTGGGGCTGCAGCTCTCGGGCGAGCTCGACAGCGGAACCGTGGCCTGGCAGGCCGGCGTGTTCAACGGCGTTCCCGATCTCGGCAACGGCGACGGCGACGTGAGCGACGCGAAGGACTTCGTGGCCCGCGTTTTCCTCCAGCCCTTCAAGACAGGCGGGCTCAAGGGCCTCGGCGTCGGCGTCGCCGGCTCCACCGGAATCGAGCGCGGCACGACCGCCGCGCCGCAGCTCGCCTCCTACCGGACCGGCGCCCAGCAGACCTGGTTCCGCTACGCGAGCAGCACGGTCATCCCCGCGACCAACGCCTTCGCCGACGGCCGGCGCTCGCGGCTCGCGCCCCAGGCCTACTTCTACACCGGGCCCCTCGGCCTGCACGGTGAGTACATCGAGTCGAGGCAGGCGGTGAGCCGCGCCGGCTTCGCGACCGCCAAGCTCAAGCACACCGCCTGGCAGACCACGGGCTCCTTCTTCCTCACCGGAGAGAAGAACTCCTGGCGGAGCGCCGCACCGAAGAAGCCCTTCGATCCGAAGGCCGGCACCTTCGGCGCGCTCGAGATCGCCGCCCGCTACAGCGAGCTCACCATCGACGACGCGACGTTCCCGAACTTCGCGAGCGCCGCCGGCACGCCAGGCAAGGCGCGGGCATGGGCCGTGGGCCTCAACTGGTACCTCGCCAGGGGCATCAAGACGGTCGTGGACTACGAGCGCACGACCTTCACCGGCGGCACGGCGGCGGGCGACCGCGCGCCGGAGAGCCTCGTCGCCACCCGCGTCCAGTACTCCTTCTGACGCCGACCAGGAGACGTCCAGTGAAGCGCCTACGCATCCGATTCGCCCTGACCGGCCCCGTCCTGCTGCTCGCCCTCGCCGGGGTCGGCGCCGCGAGCGCCCAGGGCAAGCCGGTCACCCTGCTCAACGCGTCGTACGACCCGACCCGCGAGCTCTACGAGGACTTCAACCGCCAGTTCGCCGCCTACTGGAAGCAGAAGACCGGGCAGGAGGTGACGATCCGCCAGTCGCACGGCGGCTCGGGCAAGCAGGCGCGCTCGGTGATCGACGGGCTCGGCGCCGACGTCGTGACGCTCGCGCTGGCCTACGACATCGACCAGATCGCGGACAAGGCGGGGCTGCTCCCGGCGGACTGGCAGCGCCGGCTCCCGGACAACAGCTCGCCCTACACGTCCACCATCGTGCTGCTGGTCCGGAAGGGCAATCCGAAGGGCATTCGCGACTGGGGCGACCTGGCGAAACCCGGCGTCTCCGTGATCACGCCCAACCCCAAGACCTCCGGCGGCGCGCGGTGGAACTATCTGGCCGCGTGGGCCTGGGCGCTGCGCCAGCCGGGCGGCAACGAGGCCACCGCGCGGGACTTCGTGACGCGGCTCTTCAGGAACGTGCCGGTGCTCGACGCCGGCGCCCGCGGATCGACCACGACGTTCGTCGAGCGCGGGATCGGCGACGTGCTCATCGCCTGGGAGAACGAGGCCCTGCTGGCCATCAAGGAGCTGGGCCCGGGCAAGTTCGAGGTCGTGGCTCCGTCGGTGAGCATCCTCGCCGAGCCGCCGGTGGCGGTCGTGGACAAGGTCGCCGGGAAGCACGGCACGAAGGCCGTGGCCCAGGCCTACCTCGAGTACCTCTACACCGATGCCGGCCAGAACATCGTGGCGAAGCACTTCTATCGGCCGCGGAACGCGGCGGTCGCCGCGAAGTACGCCGCGCAGTTTCCGAAAATGACCCTCGTCACGGTGGATGGTGTCTTCGGCGGATGGAAGCAGGCCCACGCGGCACACTTCGCCGACGGAGCGCTGTTCGACCAGATCTACCAGCCGGGGCGGTAGCATGCGGCGCCGGTCGCGCAGCGTGCTCCCGGGGTTCGGCGTCAGCCTCGGGATCACCTGCACCTACCTGAGCTTCATGGTCCTGCTGCCGCTTGCGACGGTGGTGACGCGCACGGCCGGCCTCTCCT
>DASUXW010000183.1:0-5384 GCA_036377715.1 Gemmatimonadales bacterium | reverse complement strand
CCAGGTGTAGCCCACCAGCCGGCCGCGCGCGAAGGTCGGCAGGATGATGGACACCATTCCCGCCGCCGGGAGGAAGATGATGTACACCTCGGGATGGCCGAACAGCCAGAAGAGGTGCTGCCACAGCAGCGGATCGCCGCCGCGGGTCGCGTCGTAGAACGGGAGCCCGAACGCCCGCTCCAGCTCCAGCAGGATGTCGGCCGCGATCACGGTGGGCATCCCGATCATGATCATCCCGGCCGTGACCAGGACGTACCAGGCGAAGATCGGCATCCGGGAGAGCGTCATGCCCGGCGCGCGGGTCTTGAGGATGCCGACGATGAGCTCGATTGCCGCCGCGACGGCGGAGATTTCGACGAAGCCGAGCCCCAGGATCCAGATGTCGGTGTTGATGCCCGGCGAGTACCGCGCGCTGGTGAGCGGCGGGTACATGAACCATCCGCCGTCGGGCGCCGCGCCGAAGAACAGACTGGCGAAGACCAGCACGCCGCCGACCGCGTAGGCCCAGAAGCCCAGGGCCGAGAGCCGCGGGAACGGCATGTCGCGGGTGCCGAGCATGCTGGGGAGCAGCAGCACGGCGACCGCCTCGACGATCGGCACCGCGAAGAGGAACATCATCACGGTGCCGTGCATGGTGAAGATCTGATTGTACTGCTCGGCGTTCAGGAAGTCGTTGCGCGGGACGGCGAGCTGGGTCCGCATCAGCAGCGCGAGCACCCCGGCGCCGAGAAAGAAAAGAAAGCCGGTGGCGATGTAGAGTTGCCCGATGTGAGTGTTGTTGACCTCCGTGAAGAACCAGAACCGCCGCGGCATGGCCCAGGCGTGCTCGAGCCGCTCGCGTCCGTCGGGCCCGGTGGACTGCGGGAAGAGGACGGTCGTCTCGGGCGCGAGCTGGACGGTCATTTGAGCGAGGCGAGCCACGCGGCCAGCGCGCGGAGGTCGTTCCCCGGGAGCCGATCGAACGACGGCATGGCATTTCCCGGCTTGATGTGCTGCGCGCTCGCGATCCACCCGCCGATGTTGCCCATCCCGCCGCCGAGCACGCCGGCACCGATGCTCCGCCTCGAGCCCAGCAGCGTCAGGTCGGGACCGAACTGGCCGGCCGAGACGCCGCGCACCGCGTGACAGGCGGCGCAGCCGACGCTGTCGAACACCGCGCGGCCGGCGCGCAGCAGCGCCGTGGCCGGCTCGGGCGCGGGCTGCGCCAGCCGGGCCAGCCAGGCGTCGAACTGCGCGCGAGGCATCGCGATGACGTCGAGCGCCATGAACCCGTGCTGCCTGCCGCAGAACTCGGCGCACTGGCCGCGGTAGACGCCCGGCCGGTCGGCCTGGATGACCATGCGGTTGACTCGGCCCGGGATCAGGTCGGTCTTCCCGGCGAGACTGGGGATCCAGAGGCTGTGGATCACGTCGGTCGAGCGGAGCAGCAGCTCGACCGGCTCGCCGATCGGGAGGCGGAGCTCGTTGGCCGATTCGGCCGGGCCGGGCCCCGGCGCGCGGCGGTAGGACACCTCCCACCAGAACTGGTGCCCGGTGATCTCGACGGAGAGCTGGCCGGGAGCGAGCGGCGCGCGCGTCCCGTGGCCGACGGTGAAGATGTAGGGCACCAGCACCGTGAGGGTGAGGAGCGGCAGCGCCACGCCGCCTCCCCAGAGAAAGAGCTCCCGGTGCGGCCGTCGCTCGCGCCGACGCAGCACCGGGAGGAGGGCGAGCACGGTCACGAGCACGACCACGACCGCGGCGCCGGCGTACATCCACTCGCCGAGCCGGTCGATGGAGGCAGCCGCCGGCCCGGCGGGGTCGAGCGCCGACTGCGGGCCCGCGCACCCCGCCGGCAGCACGGCCAGCCCGCACCACCAGCGACGCAAGTACACCGTGGCAATCAGGGTCACGCGATTGCGCGGCGATGTGACGGGGCGCACACGCCCCATGCGCGTGCGGCCTGTATGGTGGGGGGTGGCGGCGGAGACCGGGTCAGAGATGCCCATGCCGCCTGCATACATGATCATCGGGGCTACCGCGGCGGCCGCGCCGCAGCAGCGCGCTTCCCGATCGTCTACATTGGGAAAGCGGCGTGTACGTCACCTATCCCTGGAGGCGCAATGTTCCGTACGCACCCTCGGCGCGATCAGGCGCGCGAGTCCGCCGGTCCGGCGAATGAATCCGTACGCTACCCCACCGACCACGTGGTCGGCATCCTCGACACCGCCGACCAGGTCCGGGCCGCGTACCAGGCGCTCACCAGCTCCGGCTTTCTCGAATCCGAGGTGACGGTGAGCTCCGGTCGGGCGGCCGCCGATGCGCTCAACGCGAACACGGGCCGGACCGGGCTCGCCCACCTCGCCATCCGGATCGCCGAGAAGTTCGGCGTGAACGACGAGGAGATGGCTTTGAAGGAGCGCTACGAAGAAGCGCTGCGCGACGGCCGCTTCGTCGTCTTCGTCCTGACGCCCACCGGCGAGCGCCGGGAGCGGGCCGCATCGATCCTGCGCGATCACGGCGCCCACACGGTCAACTTCCTCGGCAAGTTCGCGATCGAGCCGCTCAGCCGCCGCTGAGTCGGGGACCTGCCCCCGCAGCCTACGCCCGCGCCGGGGCGGCCTCGAACGCGTGCTCCAGCCGCTTCTGCCAGGACCGGAGCCGGAAGCCGAGGGCCGTGAGCGAGACCCCGTAGAAGATCGCGAACCAGCCGAACAGGATCGCCAGCGCCAGGAGCCCGGCCACGGGGCGCGCGAACAGCAGCACCCCGAACAGAATCGAGAGCACCCCGGCCAGCCCGAGGAACCATTCCCCGCGGATGACCTTCCGGAATCGGACGGCCGCCGCGATCTCGGCGATCCCGTTGATGATCGCCCAGGTGGCCACCACGACCAGCAGGGCGAACGTGGTGAGGCCCGGGTAGAAGAAGGTGATCAGACCGGCCGCGATCCCGAGAATCCCCACCAGCACCATCCATCCGCGCCCTTCGAGGTCCCGGCCGACGAGGGCGGCGACGAGCGCAAGAATCCCGGTGACCAGCAGCGCCGCACCGACCCAGATCACGAGGACCGCGAGCGTCACCCCGGGCCAGATCAGGGCCAGGAAGCCGATGATGACGAGGAGGAGGCCGCGTACGGCCACCAGCCACCAGTTGCGAGCGAGCGAAAGCATGTGCACCTCCCTGTGCGGGCCCAACATGGTGGCGTGAGCTGCCTCGACCCGTAAGCCGGGTCACAAGGTTGCCCGGGCGCCGTCCGGGTGTTCAAATACTCCCTTCCCCTGACCGCGAGGCACCGTCGTGCGCGACGCCTACATCACCGCCGCAGTGCGCACCCCCGTCGGCCGCGCGGGCGGCGCGCTGGCCGAGATCCGCCCCGACGATCTGGCCGCGGCCGCGATCGCCGGCCTGGTCGGGAGCGCTTCGTTGCCGGTGGACCGGATCGAGGACGTGATTCTCGGCTGCGCCAACCAGGCCGGCGAGGACAACCGCAACGTGGCGCGCATGGCGCTGCTGCTGGCGGGACTGCCGGTGGAGATTCCCGGACAGACGGTGAACCGGCTGTGCGGCTCGGGGCTCCAGGCCGTGGCGACCGCGGCCCACGCGGTCCGCGCGGGAGAAGGCGACCTGTTCATCGCGGGCGGGGTCGAGAGCATGACCCGCGCGCCCTACGTGATGCTCAAGCCCGCGAAGGCGTGGGACCGCTCACCGCCGCAGACCGCGGACACCACGGTCGGGTGGCGGTTCGTCAACCCGCGGATGCGGCCCGAGTGGACCATCTCGCTGGGCGAGACCGCCGAGCGGGTCGCCCGGATGTACGGGATTGGCCGGGAGGAGCAGGATGCGTTCGCGTTCGAGAGCCAGCGGCGGGCCCAGGCGGCGATCGCGGCGGGCGTGCTCGACGGCGAGATCGTCGGCGTGGAGGTGCGCGGCTCCGGCACGCCCACGGCGGTCACGCAGGACGAGCCGCCGCGGCCGGACGTCACCATGGAAGGGCTGGCGCGCCTCGCGCCCGCGTTCGTGCGCGGCGGCACGGTCACGGCGGGCAGCTCGAGCGGGATCAACGACGGCGCGGCCGCGCTCTCGGTCGCGAGCGCGCTGGCGGTGGACGAGCTGGGCGCGAGCCCGCTCGCGCGGGTGGTGGCCACGGCGGTGGCGGGAGTGGACCCGAGCTGCATGGGGCTCGGACCGGTACCCGCGACGCGCAAAGCGCTGGCCCGAGCGGGGCTCACGGCGGATCAGCTCGATCTGATCGAGCTGAACGAGGCGTTCGCGGCGCAGGCGGTGGCGTGCATCCGGGAGCTGGAGCTCGATCCTGCACGCGTAAACGTCTACGGCGGCGCGATCGCGCTGGGCCATCCGCTGGGCGCGAGCGGGGCGCGGATCCTCACGACGCTGGTGCACGGCCTCCGGCGCACCGGCGGGCGCTACGGACTCGCGACGATGTGCGTGGGGGTGGGACAGGGAATCGCGATGGTCGTGGAGGCGGACGGTCGGACGGACTGAAGGACGAGCGTCCTGCGGGAGCGCGGCCTACCAGGTGGTCTGCAGTCCCAGATACATGGCGACGGTGGGGCGCTCGTCGCGCGGGCCGGTGATACCGTGGCCCAGGGCGGCGAGGAGCGTCAGGTGGTCCGTGAAACCGTCGCGCGCGGCGGCGGAGCAGACGGTGATCTGCTCGGAGAGGCTGGCGTTGTTCGTGGCGTGGCACTCGGCGGCGAGCTCGAGTCGGTCCGACACCTCGCGGCCCACGGCCAGACCATAGAGCACCCCACCCGAAGTGTGGGCCACCAGTTGGTAGCCCACTTCCGCATTGATGTCGAGCGAGCCCAGCCGGGTGGTGACCTCGACCGGCAGCAGGAGCGACGTGCCGCCGCCTTCCAGCCGGGCGGCGTCGGTTCGGACCGGGCTCACCAGCTCGAGCTGCGGGTAGGTGGATACGGCGAAGCCCGACGCCGTGTCTTCCGCGAACCGCCACTTGACGCCGAGGCTCGGATTGCCGAGACCCGTGTCGAGCCGGCGGTTACGCTGGTCGATCAGCTCCAGCGGCATCTCGACCTTGAGTTGGATGCGATCGCCCACGCCGTAGTTGATGTCGGCCAGCGGGGCTTCGAACGAGGTCTCGCCTCGCACATGCTCGAGTGTGACGGCGGTGTTCACCTCCCAGCGGCCGGGGCCGGGCGTGCCGGGATCGTCGGTCCGGAGCGGCGGGCCGCCCTGAGCGCCAGCGGAAGACGCCGTGCCGACCATGAGCAGTACCGCAACCGGGACGCTCCATTTCATACTCGCCTCTTGATACTATCTTCGGGTCTCGCATCGGGAAATGGGCTGGGATCCCCGCCGCGGCTCCCGCGCCCCTGTCAGAATGCGAGGGGATCCTCCGAAAGGTCCAGGCCTCATGATTGAG
>DASUXW010000182.1:0-10222 GCA_036377715.1 Gemmatimonadales bacterium | reverse complement strand
GCTCATCGCGCTCGGCGTTCGGCCGTTCCGGGCGGCGCTGGAGGAGAAGCTGCTGCTCGCCCGCTACTTCTACCTGGAGATCCAGCAGCTCGGTTTCGAGGTGGGGCCGGCGCCGGATCTGTCCGTCGTCATCTTCCGCTGGGTGCCCCGCTCGGGCGACACCAGCCTCGAGCACGCCAATCGGGTCAATCAGGCGATCGTGGACCGGGTGCGGCGGGACGGGCGCGTTTTCCTTTCCTCGACCATGCTCGACGGCCGGTTCATGATCCGGATGGTGGCGCTCTCGTTCCGCACTCACCGCCGCACGATGGACCTCGCCCTCCGCGTCCTCCGCGAGCAGGCAGCCGCCGCCCAAGGCTGACGCCGCCGCCGTATACGCCTATCTTCGAGATTTCAGCGAGGGTAGTCATGTCCCGACCCGAAGATCGCCTGCGCCCGCATCCCAGTGAGCGCCTCACCGGGCCGGCGGTCGTACTCAGGCTGCCGGAGTTCGCGCGCGCGCTCGATGCCGAGCCTCACCCCGCCACCAAGGGCCACCGACAGGTAAGCCTCGCGCACCGCGGGCCGCTTCGGCTGGTTCTGTTCACGCTCGATGCCGGCGGCGAGCTGCCCGAGCACCGGGCGCCGGGCCACGTGGTGATCCACTGCCTCGAGGGTCAGCTCGACGTGGACGCAGCGGGACGCGTGGAGCGGCTTGGCGCGGACGACGCCCTGCTGCTCGACCCCGACGTGCCGCATACCGTGAAGGCACTGGCCGACAGCCGGATGCTGCTCACCGTGTGCCTGGGGCCCAAGTCGGCGGGAGCGTGACGCTGCGGAACACCGTCGCGGGTCGCGCGCGGTCGCGGGTCACGCGCGGAGGAACTCCCTCAGCGACGGGTCCCGCTGCAGCTCCGCGAGCGCCGCCGAGTCCGGCCGCTCCGGCCGGTCCCGTTCGCAGTCCACCAGGCACAGGAATCCCAGCGGTGCGTCGTCCGCCGCGCGGAACTGGTGCCAGGTGAGCGAGGGCACCCGAACCAGATCATTGATCCCGACGTCGTAGATCCGCGGGCCCACCAGCGCGCGGCCGCGACCGCGGACCACCATCACCGCGTGCGCGTGGCGGTGCCGCTCGAGCGAGGTCCAGCCACTCGGCGCGACCTCGAAGTAGCGCAGCTCGCAGGTCAACCCGTCGCCTCCGTCGAACAGCACCTGCCGGCTCACGCCCGAGGACGTCCCACCGTCCGCCTTGTAGGGCCGAACCTCGACGCCTTCCCAGCGGAACGGCGCGATCTGCCGGATATGCTCGCTCATCCAGTGTCCCTCGGTACGGCGCCGGCCACCCGCTCCACCAGCGCGCGCGTCTGCTCCACGAGTGAGCCGCCCGCCGCCCGCAGGCTCCCGCCCACCAGGAGGATGCAGTCGGCGCCGTAGAACGCGACCACCCCTTCGATCAGGTCCAGCCGGATCCCGCCGCCCGGCATCGGGAATGCCGGCCGCGCCCGGGGGTGCGGCGCCCGCTGCGCGGCTGCGATCGCCCGGCACGTCTCCGGGCTCCATTCGAACCGGCCGCCCGCGTGGGGGAAGATGACGGCGTCGGCGCCGTACCACCGAAACAGCTTCCCGAACAGCGCCTGGGGCGCGACCCGGAGCACGCCGCCGAGCGCGGGATGGGCCAGGATCGGAAGCCCGTCAGCCGCCGAAGCCACCTGCGCCAGCAGCGGGAGCCCCACGAGCATCGGCGCGATCATCGCCATGCGGCAGCCGGCGCGGCGGGCGAATTCGAGCTGGCGTCCGATCCGGTCGGGCGTGCCGGTGACGTTCGGCACGTACAGCGCGCGGCGGCCGGTGGCCTGCGCCGCGTCGTCCACCGCGCGAAAGCAGGCCTCGACCCTGGCCTCGAACGGACAGAACGAGTGGTCGGCCAGCCCGTGATCGTCCTTGATGATGTCCACACCCGCGCGCGCGAAGGCACCGCACAGCTCGGCCAGTCGCTCCGGCGGGAGCCCCATCGGCTTGAGTGCGGCGGCGAGGAGCGGCCGATCGTGCACACCGACCAGCTCGCGCAGCCCGGCCACCCCGGCGCGCGGGCCGGGCAGAAAATCGAAGGCGGCAGCCGGAAGCTCGACGTCCTCGAGCTGCACGTCGGACTGGAGGGAGGCGTTGCCGTAGAGCACGTTGAGGAGCTGGGCCGGATCTTCAGCCGCCGTGGCGAGCGGCTGGGCGACCGTCACCCGGAAGACCCCCGCGCCCGCCTCGCGCACGTCCTCGACGCAGCCGACGACGTGCTCGAGCACCCACGCATCGCGCACCACCGCGCGCGGAAGCTCCACGGTCTGCTCCAGCAGGAGCGCATCGGCCCGTGCGGCGATCTCGCGTGCGGCCGCCCGGACCAGGTAGGTGACCCGTATTGCGTCGCCGGTCATCTGGTGCGCCGGGCGCCTCCTCCCCATAGTGAGACCGCAGGCTCATCCTCGCGAACAATACCGCCCGCAGAGGCGTGGAGACCACCATGGGCATGGAGCAGATCCGCCACTTCGTCCTCCTGATGATGGAGAACCGCTCGTTCGATCACTACTTCGGCGCGCTCAACCTGCCGCCGGAAAGCCGGACCGACGTCGAGGGGCTCGGCCGCCCCGGCCTGCCGGTCAACCGCCACATCGGCGATCCCGAGACCGATACCGGCGTCCCACCCTGGCCCCTCGACAACATTCAGCTTCGCTTCTTCGATCCGCCGCACGAGGCCCCGGAAGTGCGCGAGCAGTGGGACGAGGGCAAGATGGACCGCTTCGTCGCGGCATACGAGCGGTTCCACGCGCGCTCGACCTTCCCGGCCGACCCGTATGCGAGCCCGCTGCTCGGCACCGCGCCTTCCGCGCCGCCCGACATCCGGCAGATGGCGCGCGTGGTGATGGGCTACTACACGCGGCAGACGCTCCCGGTGCTGTATTCGCTGGCCGACCAGTTCGCCGTGTTCGACCACTGGCACAGCTCGTTCCTGGGCTCCACGCACCCCAACCGGATCTTTGCCATGGCCGGCCACTCGGGCGACGTGATCACGACGACCTGGAAGACCGCGTTCCGCCACAAGCCGCCCCCGATCTGGGGCGCCTGGGAGCAGGACCGGAACGGCCGGCCCGGGCTCACCTGGCGCAGCTACAAGCTCCCGAGCGAGCTGTCGATGTTCGCGCTCTGGCCGGGGTTCGCGAGCGCGCACGAGGCCAACGGGGCCACGCTGCGCGACTTCGTGGCCGATTGCCGGGCCGACCGGCTGCCCGAGGTCGCGATCGTCGAGCCGCCGTACAGCTCGGCCGACGACCACCCGACACACGATCCGCGACGGGGGCAGCAGTTCATCGGTTACATCGTGGACGCGCTGACCCGGAGCGCAAGCTGGAAGAGCACGGCGATGGTCATCACCTACGACGAGCACGGCGGCTTCTTCGACCATGTGCCGCCGCCCGCCACGCCGGAGGGCGGCGCCGCGCCCTGGGATGTGCTCGGCATGCGGGTGCCCACGATCGTGCTGAGTCCGTTCACCCCGCGCATGGTGGTGAGCGAGACCTTCGAGCACACCTCGATCCTCAAGACCATCGCGGAGCGCTGGGAGCTCGACATCCCGTCGGAGGCCGGGCCCAGGCTGCCGCTGGTGAAGTCGCTCTGGGCGAGCTGCTTCGACTTCTCACGGCGCCGGGCCCGGAGCGGGGGCACCGTCGCGGTGCCTACGGTCGCCGCCGACTGGCGGGCGCAGATCACGCCATCGGGCGATGGACCGGTCAGCTCGGACATGGCCGAGTCGCTTGCCAAGGCGAGCCAGCTCTCCTCGCTCGCCGAGCTGAGCGGCCTGTTCGAAGGCGGCACCGGCTGACTTGCGGCGGCGCCCCGGCGGGCGCACGTTGCTTGCCATGCCACGACTCATCTCGCACATCACCGGCGTCGCGGTCGTCGCGGCGGCCGTAGTCTCGCCTGCGCCTCTCCCCGCTCAGACGCCCGCCGCGCCGCCCCCGGGCTTCGATGCCTACGTCGCCCGGGTGATGAAGACATTCACGGTCCCCGGCATGGCCGTCGCCATCGTCAAGGACGGCCGGGTAGTGCTCGCCAGGGGATTCGGCGTCCGGCGACTCGGCGATTCGACCCCGGTGGACGCGGAGACCCGGTTCGGGATCGCGTCCAACACCAAGCTCTTCACCGCGACCGCGCTCGCGCTGCTGGTCGAGGAGGGCAAGGTCGAGTGGGACGCGCCGGTGATCCGCTACCTGCCCTGGTTCGCCATGTACGACTCGTGGGTCACGCGCCAGCTCACCGTGCGCGACCTGCTGGTCCACCGGAGCGGGCTGGGACTGGGTGCGGGCGACCTGCTCTGGTGGCCGCCCTCGACCTACGACCGCCACGAGATCGCCCGCCGGCTGCGCTTCATCCCGCCGGCGACATCGTTCCGGAGCGCGTATGCGTACGACAACGTGCTCTATCTCGTGGCCGGCGAGGTGATCGAGGCCGTGTCCGGGATGACCTGGGAGGACTTCGTCCGCACCCGGATCCTCCAGAAGATCGGAATGACGCACAGCGACGTTCGCCACTCGGGGGCGGCCGGCCCGGGCAACGTGGCGACCACGCACGCCGAGGTGAACGACACGGTGCGCATCGTGAAGCCGTTCGCGAGCGACAACACCAATCCCGCCGGCGGGATCATGTCGGGCGCGGAGGACATGGCCCAGTGGCTCATCGTCCAGCTCGACTCGGGACGAGCGGCCGGCGGGAGCCGGCTCTTCTCGCCCGCGAGCACGAAGGAGCTCTGGCGCGAGGTGACCCCGGAGCCGATCGGCGACGCGCCGAAGGGCCTCGAGCACCTGCGGCCCCACTTTCTCGGCTATGCGCTGGGGCTCAACACGCTGGATTACCGGGGGAAGATGCTGCTCACGCACACCGGCGGGCTGCCCGGCTACGTCTCCCGGATTGCGATGATCCCCGAGCTCCGGCTGGGCGTGGCGGTGCTGACCAACCAGGAGTCAGGGTACGCCTTCAACGCGATCGCGTGGCGGGTGCTCGACCACTACATCGGTGCCAGGGCACCGGACTACGTCGGTATCTACGGTGCCCGCCTGGCGCAAAACCGGGCCGAACTCTCACAGGAGGCGGCGAAGGCATCGGCGGGGCGCGATTCGACCTCGGGCCCGTCACTCCCGTTGTCCCGCTACGCGGGCGCCTACCGCGACCCGTGGTACGGCGACGTCGCGATCGCGGAGGAAAACGGGACGCTCGTCATCCGGATGACCCGCACGCCGGCGCTGGTGGGCGACCTCGAGCATTGGCAGCACGACACCTTTCTGGCGCGCTGGCGCGACCGCGAGCTCCGGGCGGATGCGTACGTGACGTTCGCGCTCGAGCCCGACGGGTCGATCGCCCAGGTGCGGATGGTGCCCGCATCGTCGGCGGTGGATTTCAGCTTCGATTTCCAGGACCTGCGGCTGGAGCCGGTCAAGCCATAACGCCGGGCGGGCCGCTGGCCTCCGGCTTGCTCTCCACACGCTCCCAACCGACACAGCGCTCCCCGGCAGGGCGGGTTGCGCGTTCCAAACCCACGGCAGGCAAGGGCTTGGAGGCGCGCACCGGCCGGACCGCCGCTGCGCCCGTTTCGAGCACCCCTTCGCGAGGCCCGGCCGATGCTCCGAATCGCAAGACTCCTCACCGCCGCGCTCACACTCGCCGTGCTGCCCGCGGCCGGCGCCGCCCAGTCCTCCACGCCGACGGCCGCCCCGATCATCGCGCCGCAGCCCGTCATGGAGCGGAGGCCCGCGCCTTCTCCGGCACCTGCCCCGGCCCGGGTCGAGCCCGATCCGTGGCTGCTGTCGTACGCCGGTCTGGGTAACCGGACTGCGCGGGCGAACCTCTCGCAGATCGATCGCGCGCTCGTGCCGTATGGATCGAGCTATACCCGTCTGCCCGCCGAGGACCGCGTGCGGGTGCGCCAGGCCTTCGAGGGTATCCTGCCACGGCAGAGCTTCTCGCGCTACGAAGTGAGTGAGCCGCAGGCGCGCGCCATCGCCTATCTCGCGCTGGGCCCGTGGGAGCGGCTTGGCCGGAGCGGCGACTGCGACGGCCCACGGCGCGGCATCGGCCGGACCCGGTGCGGCGAGGCGCTCGACAGCATGAGCCGTGACGCCGCGTGGATCCATTCCACCATTCTCTCGATGGGCCGCTCGGCCCGGCGGCGCCCGCACACTGAGGAGCTGAACGACCTCCGCGCCATGACCGAGCACGCGCGGCAAATGGTCGTGCAGAACTCGGGCTGCGGCTGCCACGCCGCTCGCGAAGACGCCGAGGCGCTGTTCGCCGCGACGCGCGATGCCGTGGACGCATATCAGCGCTCCTCGATGCCGGCCTGGATGAGCCTGGGCGACGCGCGCATCGAACGAATCGCGAGGTTGTCCGACTCGCTGGAGCGCACCTACCTGCGCTGCCTGGGCAGCTGACGCACGAGAGCCCGCGCGGCCATCGCCGCGCGGGCCCGGGATTGCACGCGATCGTGCTACCGTGCGCTGTCCACGCCGCGGTTGATCGTATCTCCCTTCGACGTGACCGGCTGCCCCTGATCCGGCCGGGTCCTGGTGGCCCCCGGGCCGAGGGTGGACGTGCCGGTCTTCGTGTCGGTCACGCCCGACTTGGTCTGATTGGCCTTGGCCGAGTCCGGCGTCGCGCCGTTGTGGGCGGTGTCCGCCGGCAGAACACCGGTGGCGGTATCGGCCGCGGTTCCGGTGGACGAGGGGGCATTCCTCGCGGACACGCCGGTGTCGGGCATCGCTCCGGTCTCCATGCCGGTCCCAGCCGTGCCCGCTCCCCGATCGTTTCGATTGTTGCCGTTGCAGCCTGCGAGCGCCATCGCCACGACGGTCGCGGCCGCTTGTGTAGTCCATCGCATCTGGTGTACCTCTCCTGGTCAGTCCCGGGTCGTCACCCGCTCCCTGGCTCGACGCTACAGGAACGTCCCCAGCGCGGAGGTGACCGCCGTCACCCGCCGCCGGAGGAGCCTTGATGCAGCTCGGCGCAGACGGGGCACTCCGCCTCTTCGGCGTACGGCTCGTGGGGCTCACCCCCCGCACGACGGTGATGGAGATGGGGCAGCCGCCGCCGGTGCAGAGCGACCAACCGGCAATCTGGGTCCGGGCCCGCCAGTTCACCGGGCGGATCGTCACGATCACCAATGACAAGATCTTCGACGAGCCGGTCTACAATTACACCCGTGACTTCCCGTACCTTTGGGAGGAAATGCACCTGCCGGTCCCCTACGATGCCGACCGCTTCCGGGCCGAGCGCATCATGCTCGAGGCGGCGCGACGGCACGCGGTGTCACTGGACGAGATCGGCGCCGCTCGGCTCGACCGGCTGCAGCGGGTCTACTTCATCAACCGCACGGACCTCGAGCCCAGAGTATACTGGCACCTGACGGACAACTGGCTGGAGCTGAGCGTGCGCTTTCTCACCCACGAGCACGGGGTGCGCGAGGTGAAGGACACCATCTCACGGGAAATCCTCGACGGGCTCGATCAGGCCGGGATCGCGGTGGCCTCGAGCACCTACGACATCGTAGGATTTCCGCCGGTCCGAATCCAACGCGGGCCCGCACCGGGACCCGAGGAGGCCAGGTGAGTCATCCCATCCGCGGACTGCACCACGTCACGGCGACGGTGGATGAGGCCCAGCCGGACCTCGACTTTTCCGAGGGCGTGCTGGGCCTTCGACTGGTCAAGCGAACGGTCAATTTCGACAATCATAGCGTCTACCACTTCTACTACGGCACCTCCGCCGGCGCGCCCGGGACCATCTGGACGACCTTCCCGTATCACGGCCGGGGCGTCGCGCCAGGCGTGCACGGTGCCGGACAGGTGGTCGCGACGGCGTTCTCCGTACCGGCAGGCGCGCTCGAGTTCTGGCAGGCGCGACTCCGCAGCATGAGCCGAACCGCCTCGTGGACCGAGCCACGCTTCGGCGAGCGCGCCCTCGTGGTCCACGATCCGTCCGGCCTCGCGCTCGAGCTCGTGGCCGACGAGCATGACACGCGGGCACCGTGGCCGGGCGGCGGCATCGGGGCGGATGCGGCGATCCGCGGACTTCACTCGGTAACTCTCCTCCTGCGCTCGCGCGGGCCCACCATCGAGCTGATGACCGGCCTGCTCGGGTTCGATGTCATCGAGGAAGACGGCCCCCGCACGCGGCTCGCCGCGGGAGGGGCCACGGACGGACACCTGGTGGATCTCGTCGAGGGGCACGACGCTCCCGCCGCCCGGAACGGACTCGGCACGGTGCACCACGTGGCCTTCGCGATCGGAAGCGCCGACGAGCAGCTCCGTCTCCGCGAGGAGCTGATCGGCGCGGGCCGGCAGGTGACCGAGGTGCGCGACCGCACCTACTTCCAGTCCATCTACTTCCGCGAACCCGGCGGAGTGCTGTTCGAGGTGGCGACCATCCAGCCCGGGTTCGCGGTGGACGAGCCGGCGGATGGGCTGGGCGAGAGCCTCAAGCTTCCACCGTGGGAGGAGCCGCACCGCTCGGCCATCGAGGCCGCGCTGCCGCCCATCGAACGACCCGCCGTGCTCGCGCATCGCGAGCGCGCCCGTTAGGAGCGCGCATGCCCATTCGTCTCCTGATCCTCCTGCTGCTGCCCGCCACTCTGGCCGCGCAGGACATCCCGGCGACCGAGTACGCCGCCCGGCGCGATTCGATCGCGGCGCGAATCGTGAACGGCGTCGTCGTGGCATTCGGCGCGCCGGAGCCGACCGGCATTTCGCGCCCGGCGCAGCTCCCCGCCTTTCGCTACCTCACGGGGTTTCTCGAGCCCGATGCGGCGCTGGTCCTCGTGGTGCGCGGCGGCCGTCCCGTCGGCACTCTCTACACCCAGGCCCGCGATCCGCGGCGCGCGCTGTACGACGGCTTTCCGCCCGACTCCGTCACCGTGGCGCGCGGAACCGGACTCCACGTGCGCTCGTTCGCGGCATTCGCACCCACGCTCGACTCGCTCGCGGGGACCGGCCTGCCGTTCTACACTCTGCGTGATTTCAGCGGCGCCGACTACGCCGAGAGCGACTCGCTCACGCGCGGGGCGAGCTTCATTCGCGCCGTCGCCGACGGGCACCCGGATCTGGAGGTCCGGGACGCCCATCCGATCGTGGATAGCCTCCGCGCCCGCAAGAGCGCGGCGGAGATTGCGCTGATCCGCCGGGCGATCGCCCTCACGGTGGAGGCGCAGCGCGCGGCGATGCGGACCGTGCGCCCCGGGATGTGGGAGTACGAGCTGGAGGCGCTCTTCACCTCGGCGTTCCGGCGAGGCGGCGGAGACGGTCCGTCGTTCGGCTCGATCATCGGCTCGGGCCCCAACTCCACGCAGTACCACTACGAGGCCAACGATCGGCGCATGCGGGCCGGCGACGTGGTGGTCATGGACGTAGGCGCGGCCTGGCATGGCTACGCCGCCGACGTCACCCGCACGATCCCCGTGAGCGGCCGGTTCACCCCCGAGCAGCGGGCAGTCTATCGAATCGTGCGCGATGCGCAGGCCACCGCCGAGCGTGCCGCCGGACCGGGGGCTTCGTACGCCGCGTGGCGCGATGCCGCGCGCGCGGTCGTGGCGCGCGGTGTCGCTCGGCTTGGTCTCACCGAAGGAGTGGATGCGACGTTCGATCCCCCCTGGGCGGAGCAGTGCACTTCCGAGCCGGTCCGCTGCACGCAGGCGTTTCTCTACATGGCCCACGGTCTCGGGCACGGGATCGGCCTCGAGGTGCACGATCCTCCGCACCCCTGGCGAGGAACCGGCACGTTCGCTTCGGGCGACGTCTTCACGATCGAGCCCGGGGTGTACGTCAGCACGCGCCTGCTCGACATCCTCCCCGACACGCCGAGGAACCGCCAGATGATCGCGAAGGTGCGCTCCGCCGTCGAGCGCTACGCCGACATCGGCATCCGGATCGAGGACGATTATCTCGTCACCGGCAGCGGGGTCGAGTGGCTGAGCCGCGCGCCGCGGGAGATCGGAGAGATCGAGTCGGAGATGGCGCGGCGTGGCCGCTAGCGGGCGCCGCCGGCCCGCGTGGCCGCTGCTGCTGGCGCTGCTCCTCTTCGGGCTCGCGGTTCTGGTCGGACGCGTCGTCTCGCGAGGCTCGGGCGCGCTGGATCGGCTCACCGGCGGCCGGACCTCGGTGAACCAGGCGGTGCTGGTGGAGCAGACCCGTGCGGTGGCGCGGCTGGTCACGAC
>DASUXW010000181.1:0-26841 GCA_036377715.1 Gemmatimonadales bacterium | reverse complement strand
AGATGGACCGGATGCAGGCCGACCTGCTGGCCGCGGCGCGCGCGCGGATGGACGCCGCGACCATCCGCGGCGCCACGAAGCAGCAGTTCCTCGACCACATGGCGGCCGACGGCGGCTTCGTCTACGGCGGCTTCTGCGGCCGCCCCGAGTGCGAGGCGGAGATCAAGGAGCAGACCAAGGCCACGATCCGTGTCCTCCCCGACGAGCAGTACCGCTCGCCCGAGCCGCCCACCACCTGCATGTGGTGCGGCGGCCCGAGCGTAGCCGAGGCGGTGTGGGCCCGGGCGTACTGACCGACACCCGGTTCGCCGACGCCGGCCTCACCCGGGTCGCCGGGTCGCTGCACCTGGGCGGTGTGCCGCTCTCGGCCATTGCCGCGGAGGTGGGGACGCCGCTCTACGTCTACAATGCCGAGAGCATCCGCGAGCGCTACCGGGTGCTGGATCAGGCCCTGGACCGGCTGCCGCACCGGATCTGCTATGCCGTCAAGGCCAACAGCACGCTGGCCGTGCTCCGGATCCTGCGAGACCTGGGGGCGGGCGCGGATATTGTCTCCGGCGGCGAGCTGGCGCGCGCGCAGGCCGCGGGCTTCGCACCGGAGCGCATCGTGTTCAGCGGGGTGGGGAAGTCCGACGCGGAGCTCCGGGGCGCCGTGCGGGCCGGGCTGGGGCACCTGAACGTCGAATCCGTGGAGGAGCTGCATCGGCTCGGCGCGATCGCGGACGAGCTGGACCGGACGGTCGCCGTCGGCATCCGGGTGAATCCCGACGTCACCACCGAGACCCATCCCTACATCTCCACCGGCAAGAGCGGGATCAAGTTCGGCGTCCCGGTGGATCGGGTTCCGTCCGCCGCCGCATTCATCGCGCGCCATTCGCGGCTCGAGCTCACCACGCTCGCCATGCACCTCGGGAGTCAGCTGTCGGACACCGAGCCGTTTCGACAGGGCATCGTCCGGCTGCTCGAGCTCGCGGGACGGCTTCAGGCCGAGAGCCTGCCGCCCATCCGGGTGCTCGACATCGGCGGCGGGCTGGCCATCCGCTACGCCGGCGAGCAGCCGATGGACCCGGAACGCTTCGCCGAGGCCGTGGTGCCGCTGCTCGCGCCGACGGGCTACACGGTGTACGTCGAGCCGGGGCGCTTCCTGGTCGGCAGCGCCGGCGTGCTGCTGACCGAGGTGCTCTACCGCAAGCACTCGGGTGGGAAGGAGTTCGTGGTGGTGGACGCGGGCATGAACGATCTGGTCCGCCCGAGTCACTACCAGGCCTATCACGAAATCGTCGAGCTGGAGGCGCTCGACCACGCCCGGGTCCGCGCCGACGTGGTCGGCCCCGTGTGCGAGACCGGCGATTTTCTCGCGCTCGACCGCATGGTGCCCGACGTTGCCGCAGGCGATCGCCTCGCGGTGCTGGGCGCCGGCGCCTACGGCTTCGTCATGGCGTCGAACTACAACAGCCGCCCCCGGCCCGCGGAGGTGATCGTGGACGGCGGTCGGTGGTGGATCGCGCGCCCGCGTGAGAACGTCGAGGATCTCTACCGAGGAGAGAGAATCGCGCCATGAGCAGCGCGCCGTCCGCCCGTCACCACGACGGGATTCTGATCATCGACTTCGGGTCGCAGTACACCCAGCTCATCGCCCGACGGGTGCGCGAGGCGCACGTGTACTGCGAGATCCACCCGCCATCGAGAACGGTCCAGTGGATTCGGGATTGGAACCCGAAGGGGATCATCCTGTCGGGCGGCCCCAATTCGGTCTACGGCGATGGCGTGCCCACGGCTGAGCCCGCGCTGCTCGACCTCGGGGTACCGATCCTCGGACTCTGCTATGGCATGCAGGTGCTGGCGCAGCTCTCCGGTGGGAACGTCACCCGCGCCTCGCGCCGCGAGTACGGTCGCGCCAACGTGACCATCGAGGGCGGCCGCCTGTTCCTGGGCTTCGGCAAGGGCGAGGAGACGCCGGTCTGGATGAGCCACGGGGATCACGTGGACGTGGCGCCGCCGGGGTACGAGGTCACGGCCTCGAGCGACAACTCGCCGGTCGCGGCCTTCGAGCACGCCGAGCGCCCACTCTTCGGGGTGCAGTTCCACCCCGAGGTGGCGCACACCCCGCGCGGCGGGGAGATCCTGAACAACTTTCTGTTCGAGGTCTGCGGCATCACGCCCGACTGGACCCCGGGCCACTTCATCGAGACGGAGGTCGAGCGCATCCGCGCGCTCGTGGGACCCGATCAGCGCGTTATCTGCGGCCTCTCGGGCGGGGTGGACTCGTCGGTCGCGGCGGTGCTGGTCCATCGCGCCGTAGGCGGCCGGCTCACCTGTATCTTCGTCGACCACGGCCTGCTCCGGATGCACGAGCGCGAGCAGGTCGAGGCCACCTTCCGCCGCCATCTCGGCATCGATCTCCGCGTGGTAGACGCGAGCGGGCTGTTTCTCGAGCGCCTGGCCGGCGTCGAGGACCCGGAAGAGAAGCGCCGGCGCATCGGCCACACCTTCATCGAAGTCTTCGAGCGCGAGGCGCAGTCGGTCGGGCCGGACGTGGGCTTCCTGGTGCAGGGCACGCTCTACCCCGACGTGATCGAATCCCTCTCGCCCATGGGCGGGCCGTCGGTCACGATCAAGTCGCACCACAACGTGGGCGGACTCCCCGAGCGGCTGCCGTTCAAGCTGCTCGAGCCGCTCCGCGAGCTGTTCAAGGACGAAGTGCGGCAGGTGGGTCGCGAGCTCGGCTTGCCCGAGGAAATGGTCGGCCGCCACCCGTTCCCGGGGCCGGGGCTCGCGATCCGGATTCTTGGCGCCGTTTCCGAGGGCGCCCTCGAGATGCTTCGCCGCGCGGACCAGATCTACATCGAGGAGATCCGCGCCGGCGGACTGTACGACGACATCTGGCAGGCCTTCGCGGTGCTGCTGCCGATCCGGTCGGTCGGCGTCCAGGGCGATTTTCGCAGCTACGACCAGGTCATCGCGCTCCGCGCGGTCACCAGCCGCGACGGCATGACGGCCGACTGGTTCCCGTTCCCGCCGGATGTGCTCGCGCGGATCTCCAACCGGATCGCCAACGAGGTCGACGGGGTGAACCGCGTGGTGTACGACGTGAGCTCCAAGCCGCCCGCCACCATCGAGTGGGAATGACCCGTCCGCGCGGCGCCACCCTGCGGTTCCTGGCCGAGCCCGGGCACGTCAACTTCGGCGGCAAGGTACACGGCGGGGCGGTCATGAAGTGGATCGACCAGGCCGGCTACACCTGCGCCGCCGGCTGGACCGGCGAGTACTGCGTCACCGTCTACGTGGGCGGGATCCACTTTCTCCGCCCGATCCACGTGGGCGAGGTGGTGGAGCTCCGGGCGCTCGTGATCCACACCGGCCGCACCAGCCTGCACGTGGCGGTGGACATCCACGCGCGGGATCCGAAGGAGGCCGCGCTCAAGCGAACGGGGCACTGCGTCATCGTGTTCGTGGCGCTCGACGAGGACGGTCGCCCGCTGCCGGTGCCCCCGTGGAAGCCCGAGACCGAGACCGACCGGGCACTCCAGGCGTACGCACTTCGATTGATCGAGCTTCGCAGGCTCATGGATGCGGAGATGGAGTCGCACCTGGGGCAGCTGGAGGCGTCGAGCAGCGGGGACAGCGGTGAACGGTGAACGGTGAACGGTGAGCGGTGAGCGGGAACGGCACACCGAGGATGGTGTGGTGTGCTGGCCCACTCACCGTTCACTGTTCACCGTTCACTGTTCACCGCCGTCCCGCCCACCACCCGCATCTCCCGCCGCCGCACCGTCGATCCGCCCGGCCCCTCCACCCGTACTTCGACCACGTACGATCCCGGCTTGAGGCGTGCGAGCTGGAGTGTGCGGTGCGCGCGCACCGCCGGTCCGCCGGCGCGCTCGTCGAATCCCAGGCGCACTACCGCTCGCGCTTCCAGCTTCCCGTTGCGCTTCACCTGGTAGACCGCGATGTGGTGCCGGTAGGATGCGCCCTCCGTGGTTCCCGCGGCTTCGTAGTACAACTGGACCGCGCTTCCCTCGAGGAACAGATCGAATGGGGTGAGCAGCACGGTGTCGGCCGGCGTCGGAAGCCAGCGCGCGCTGGCCGCAGGGATCCCGAGCGCGAGATCGCTGAGGGTAAGGCCGGGACCCGGGGCGGTGACGCGCACGCTGTCGCGCGGGAGCACGAGGCCGGCGCTGTCGCTTTCGGAGAGGGCGGCGCGCCAGGTCCACTCGCCCGCCGGAACCGGCAGCTCGACCCGGCCCACGAGGTACTGCCCCCTCGCGAGCGGGCGGGCGAGGCCGAATGTCACGACCGTGTCCGCGTGCGCCACCGCGTGGTCGAACGCATCGAGCGCCACGAGCCGCGCGCGGATCGCGTAGGTGGCGTGCGGCGGGTGCGGGGTGGTTCCCGCCGGTGCGATCGCGAACACGAAGTGCGCCAGCGGGCGGCCGCCCCGGGTGCCGATGGCGACGAGGTTGGCGTAAGCCGTGAGCCGCCGCCCGAACACGAGCTCGTAGCTGTCGCTCGTGGTGCCGTAGTCGATGCTCGCGCGGCCGATGGCCCGCTCGTGGCCGCTCGCCCTGGCGGAGCCGTTGGGGCCCCAGCTGAGCATCCGGCCATACCACGGCGAGAGCGACTGGCGCGAGAGCAGGAGCTGGTCCCGCGGCGCATCGGACGCGCCGCGCAGGTCCTCGATGCTCTCGACCAGCCGGTAGTCGTAGAGGTCCCCGCCGCCCGACTCGTCATAGCCGGCACTGAAGTGGAGCAGCAGATCCCCGTCGGCGCGAGCGTAGCGCCAGGTCTCGTTGGGCATGAGCCCGAAGACGAACGGCCTGAGGCGCGTCGCGGGCTCGCCATGGCGCACGTAAATGAGCCCGCGATCGTCCAGCTCCTCGCTGCCCGAGTGCCAGGCGTCGCGCCGGCCGTAGTAGCGGCGGGTGATGGTGAGGGCGAAGTGCCGCCGGGCGTACAGCAGCCGGCGGTAATGCTCCCGCAGCCGCTCGCCGTCGGCCCGCAGCTCGACCCGGTCGCGGTCGGTCCAGAAGCGCCGCAGGAACTCGGCGCGCGCCGGGCCCCGGGCGGCGTCGAAGCGCGCCAGCTCGGAGATGGTGGCGATGGGGATGAGGTCGGCCCGGTACGCGGCCACGACCGCCGAGTCGTCTTCGGCCGCCGCGGAGTAGTAGGCCGACTCGGCCATGGCGCCGGTGGCGCCGCGCGCGCCCGAGCCCAGCAGGGTGCGCGCCAGCTCGAGACGTGCCAGAGCGGAGAGGCCTGAGGGCGCTCCGTTCGACCCACCGGGTCCGCTCGCGACTCGCGCGAACACCGCGGCCGCGGAATCGGACTCGCCGGTGGCGCGCTCGAGCCGCGCGCGCGCGAGGAGGAGCTGGGCGGGCGCGTGACCGGCGCCCCGGGCGAACTCCGCCTTCCGGAGCAGGTCGCGCGCGCCGGCATAACGCGAGGTGTCGCGGAGCCCCAGCGCGAGGCCGGCGAGGGTGACCGCAGCAGGCACGAAAGCCGGATCCGCCTCGAGCGCGCGGCCCTCGAGTTCGAGCGCGCGCTCGAGCGCGCCGGCCCCGGCGCGACTGCCGAGCTCGAGCGGATTGTCGCGCAGCCATCCCGCGCGCTGCTGCTCGGCGGCGGCCAGGGCGTGCCACACGTACGGCCAGTCGGGCTCGCGGCGCACCAACCGCCCGAGCTCGCGCCGGGCGTCGCCCGCGTCGGGATCGGCGTCGAGCTCGGCGAGCCGGAGCGCAACGTAGCCGGCGCGCAGGCCGGCGGCGGGGTCATCCTTGCCAAGGCGGGAGAGCGAACGATACGACTGACGGAGCGAGGCCGTGTCGTACACGGCGGCGAGTGAATCGTGAAAGCGGTCGAGGGCAGGGCGGTCGGACGGGGTCTGGCCGGGCAGGGGAGCGAGCGGCGCCGCGAGGAGCGGCAGGGCCACGAGCCAGCGGGTCACGCCTACACCCCCTTCTCCCCCAGCAATGCGAAGAACTCGTCGGGCGAGCGCAGGGTCGCCAGCCGCCCGGGCACGTCGGGCTCCTTGGCGAACTGCGCGATCTTGCCGAGCACCGGAAGATACTGGTTGGAGACTTCCAGCGGCGGCGCCACGATCAGGAAGAAATCGAGGACCGGCTCGTTGTCGATGGCGTGGTACTCGATGCCCTGGCGCCGGTGGCCGTACGCCAGCCGGAGCTGCGCCACCACCGCCGAGCGGCAATGCGGGATGGCGATCCCGCGCCCGACGCCGGTCGAGCCGAGCGACTCGCGCCGCTGCAGGACGCGCAGCAACGCTTCGCTCGCGGCGTCGTCGAGTCGCAGCAGCCCCACGAGCTCGGCCAGGATCTCGTCCGGGGCCGCGCCCTGGAGGTCGAGCGAGATCGCGTCCCGCGAGAAGAAGTCGGCGAGGTGCATGGCGTGGCGGCAAGCTAATTCCGGCATGGGGGCGAGTCAAAGCATGCGCGGGCGAGCGGCGGCCGGCCAGGCCCCCACTTGGGACTGGAGCGTCTTCATGTCCGCTCTTCCTCAGGAGACTCCCTGCCGGATGAGGCCCCGGGATCCCGCCGAAGGGGTGGTCTGCTTGAGTTCCCTGCAACGGTCGATCAGCGCCAACAACACGAACTCCGACCCGTAGCTCCGCAGCTCTCCCCAGCTCAGCCCGGTGATCCGCTCCACGGTCCGGTAGCACGGCGCTGGATCCCGAGCGTCCGTCAGCACGCTCCGGCTCAGCGCGACGCGGCTCTCCTCCCAGTCTCTCAACCAGAGGAGCGTCCGAACCCAGGCAGCCAGCTCCTCGAGGCAGGGCAGCGACTCGTGCTTCAGCCGGCGCGCGAGCTGATGCCGGTCGTCGAACCCGAGCGCGAGGGCTACTGACGGGGCGGAGTCGAAGTATCCGCGATGCCGCAGCAGGTACGCGATCACCTCGTGGCCACGAGGCGACAGCCAGTAGAGCGCTACGTGGAGTAGCGTGCTCAGCGAGTGCATGACGACCGGGGATGGAGGAGACGGGTCCGACGGCGAGTGACTTACGCTCCGATTGCGCGGTCCGCAAGAGGCGGCGCCGGCGCGCCAGGAGTCATAGCGCGCGCGGCACCGGTGGCAGTAGATAAGCGGGCTTGACGGGCGCGCTTCCCCACGTACCGGCCGCGCCACAGGTCATAGCAGCGTCCCACCTGCTCGTCGCACATTCACCGCGCCGAAGATCCCACCTTCATTCGTTCCGAATCGACAACTCCCGCGCCGACCATCGGGCCGCCGCGGGCGCCGGCGAGGGCCAGAGCGATGCGCGACACTGCCCAGTGGTTGAAACTCTACCGCTTCCCGACGCTCGTTCTCGCAGCACTCGGTACGCTCGCGCTCGCCGCCGGGGAGGGTGGAGGCAGGGGACTCGTCATCCGCTCGAGCCTGGCGCCGGGGGATACCACGGTTGTATGGGGTCCCTTCCAGTTCAACGGCAGTAGCGGGCAGGGCCAGACCTATGTGGAGGCATTCACGGCGAGCGTCGCGCCCGAACGCCAGTACGTGCTCCACCTGGTGAACGGCAACGCCAGCGGGACGCAGCGAGCCAGCAAGGTGAAAATCACCCTCAATGGCTTCGAGGTCGTGGCCCAGACCGAAGTCAGCCAATCGGTAGCGTTGTTGGATCGAGTGGTGGCCCTTACCGAGACGGACACGATTCGCGTCACGGTAGCGGGATCGGGGAATCCCTTCATCACGCTTTCGCTGCTGAGTCCACCGGCGCCAGAATACGTCGCCTTCGGACCCAAGCAGTACGCTATCCCGAGCGGTACGACGAAGACCACCAACGAGATCGTTGATATTTCGACTGCGGGTACCACCGGGCGGCTTTATGTGACCAACGGCGCCCCCGACGGCACCCGTCGCGTGACCAGCGCCGCGATCACTCTGAACGGTACCACCGTCGTGAGCACGAGCGAGCTCAAGAGCACGGTCGGATCACTCACGAAGGCGGTGAGCCTCCGGAGCATCAATAACCTGTCCGTTACGGTGAACGGATCGGTGAACTCCTTCGTCACCGTGCGCATCACCGCGCCCGACGAATCGCCCCCAATCGTGACCATCACCTCACCCTCGGCAGGCGCCTTCGTGGGCGCAACGTCCGTCGGCATCGCTGGGACGCTCTCGGACCGGACGCCCGTGACGGTGACGGTGAATGGGGCCGCCGCCACGGTCAGCAACAACACCTCCTACACCGCCACGGTGCCCCTTCCAGCCGAGGGCAGTAATCTGCTCACGGTGCAGGCCACCGACGGTGCCAGCCACGTCACCACGGTCACCCGCACCGTCATCCGCGACACCCAGACGCCGGTGCTCAGCGTCACTGCGCCGGCCGACGGCTCGGGCACGCGGGATACGAGCATCACGGTGAGCGGGACCGTGAGCGATGCCAATCCGGTGAGCGTCAGTGTGAACGGGACCCCGCTCACCGTCACCGGAGGCAACTTCAGCGGCCCGGTGGCGCTCGCCTACGGCCCCAATGTCCTTACGACCACTGCCACGGACGGGGCCGGCAACGCCGCGACCGACGTCCGGACGGTCACTCGCGACACTGTGGCGCCGGTGCTCACCGTCTCCGCCCCGGTGGGCGGCACGAGCGTGTCCAGCGAGAGCGTAGTCGTGTCGGGCACCGTCACCGACCAGTTCCCGGTCACGGTGACGGCCAACGGCATCAACCTGCCCGTGACCTCCGGATCGTTCAGCGGCAGCGTGCCGCTGGGGCCCGGGGCCAACGTCGTGCTCGTCGTCGCCACCGATCAGGGCAGCAACCGCTCCGTCGTGAGCCGCGCCGTGTTCCGGGCGGGCAGCATCCCGCCCGACCCCTCGACCGTCGCCTCCGCCATCGACCCGAGCAGCGCTACGACGTTCGAGTCCGCCATCGCCTTCCTGTACTCGGGAGCGAACCCGATCCAGACCGGAGTCGCGCCGGGCACGATCAAGCCGCTCCGTGCGGCGGTGTTCAAGGGCCGAGCCCTTGACCGGGCGGGCCAGCCGCTCTCCGGGGCCGCGGTGACGGTGGCGGGGCATCCGGAGTTCGGCGGCACCTACACCCGGGCCGACGGCGCGTTCGATCTCGCCGTCAACGGCGGCGATCAGCTCGTCATTCAGCTCGCCAAGGCGGGCTACCTCTCGGTGCAGCGCAGCGTCCTGCCGCTCACGCAGGACTTCCTCGTGCTCGAGGACGTCGTGCTGAGCCCGGCCGACACCGCGGCGACGCAGATCGCTTTCGCGGACCCGGTCGAGACGGCGCACGGCAGTACGGTCAGCGATACCTCGGGGGCTCGCCGGGCCACGCTGATGTTCAAGCAGGGGACCCAGGCGAGCATGACGCTGGCCGACGGCAGCGTGCAGCCGCTCGCCTCGGTGAGCGTCCGGGCCACGGAGCTGACCGTCGGGCCCAACGGGCCCGCGGCGATGCCCGGGACGCTGCCCGCGACCAGCGGGTACACCTACGCGGTGGACCTCACGCTGGACGAGGCGGTTGCCGCGGGCGCCACCGACGTGCAGTTCAGCAAGCCGGTCGCCTTCTACCTCGACAACTTCCTCGGCGTGCCCGTCGGGGCCAAGATGCCCGTCGGGTTCTACGACGAGCAGAAAGGCCGGTGGGTGCCGTCGCCGGATGGAAAGGTGCTCAAGATCGTCGCGGTCTCGGGCGGACGGGCGGACCTCGACCTCACCGGTGACGGCATCGCCGAGGACAGCGCCGCTCTGGCAGCGATCGGCATCGATGGTGTTGAGCGGGAGCGACTCGCCACCGAGTACGCGGCCGGGAAGACCTTGTGGCGAGTCCAGGTGACGCATTTCACCAAGTTCGACATCAACATGGCCATCTGGTTCGCGGTCGCCTGGGTGGCGCCGTCGCTTCGGGCCGTAGCGGATTTCCTCGACAATCTCACCAAGCCGAATTGCAGCGCCATGTCCGTGATCGAGTGCGAGACTCGGACCTTGGGCGAGCAATTGCCGGTGGCCGGCACGGCGTACTTCCTCGCCTACCGGAGCGACCGTCAGGCCGGACGGGTGGGGAAGGGGACGGTGCGCATCCCCCTCACGGAGGCAACCGTACCGGCGGGCGTGAAGCGGGTGGAGCTCGAGGTCGAGGTTGCCGGAAAGAAATTCGATACGTCCTTCGCGGTCACTCCGAACCTGACCCATGTCTACAGTTGGGACGGCCGGGACGCCTACGGCCGCATCGTCCAGGCCGCCCAGCGGGCCACGATCCGGGTGGGCTACACCTACGATGCGGTTTACCAGTCCCCCTCACAGCTCCTGACCGAGACGTTCGGCCAGTACTCGGTGAACGGCGTGACTGCGGTCCCGGCCCGGCAGGAGATCACCGCCTGGCAGGAGCAGGAGGTGATGCTCGGCGGCTTCGATGCCGCCGCGGCGGTGCGGCTCGGCGGATGGACGTTGAGCGCGCACCACTTCTACGACCCCAACGCGCGGATGCTGTACCTCGGCACCGGGGAGCGCCGCGACGCCGAGGGCATCGGGCCCACCATCAGCACCTTCGCGGGTACCGGCGTAGCCGGGTTCGACGGAGACGGAGGCCCGGCCACGGCAGCGAAGCTGAACTGGCCGCTCGGCGTGGCGGTGGGGCCGGACGGCAGCGTGTACATCGGGGAATACAACAACATGCGGATCCGGAAGGTCGATCCGCAGGGCATCATCACGACCGTGGCGGGGAACGGCTCACGGGTCATTTCGGGCGACGGGGGCCCCGCGACCCAGGCCGGCATCTGGCGGGTGCTCCGGCTCGACGTCGCCCCCGACGGCACGATCACCTTCGGCACCGACTCGGTGGCCCGGGTCCGACAGATCGCGCCCAACGGCATCATCTCCACGATCGCGGGGACCGGCACGCCCGGCTTCAGCGGCGATGGCGGGCCGGCCACTCAGGCGCAGCTCTCGATCTTCCCGCGGGAGGCTCAGCACGGGGCCGACGGCAGCGTGTACTTCATCGACGGCGCGAACCACCGCGTCCGCAGGGTCAGTCCGAGCGGAAAAGTCAGCACGATCGCCGGGACCGGCTCGGCCGGCTTCGTCGCGACCGACACCGTCGCCGGCACCGCCCGAATCAACTTCCCCGAGGCGCTCGCCGTCGGGCCCGACGGCAGCGTCTACATCGAGGACGGCGACAACATCCGGAACCGGCGGATCACGCCCGACGGCAAGATCAAGGTCGTCTGGGGCACCGGGCAGAGCGGGACCTCGGGCGACGGCGGGCGTGGCACGGCCGCGCAGCTCGGCTTCCAGGCGCAGGGGATCGACGCCGGGCCGGACGGCGCGCTGTACCTGGCGGAGTTCGACTTCTGCAAGGTCCGGCGGCTGGGCACGGACGGGATCGTCACCACCGTCGCCGGCACGGGAAGCTGCGGCTTCGGCGGCGACGGCGGCCCGGCGCGGCAGGCGCGGCTCAACGGCCCGTTCGACGTGGCGGTCGGGCCCGATGGGGCCATCTACGTCCCCGAGCTGTCGAACAACCGGGTCCGGCGGATTGCGCCGGCTTTCCCCGGCTTCTCGGCCAGCGACATCGCGGTGGCCTCGGAGGACGGGACCGAGCTCTACCAGTTCAACGCGAGCGGAAAGCACCTCCGGACCCGCGACGCGCGCACCGGGGCGGTCTTGCTCACGTTCGGCTACGATGCCGCCGGCGCGTTGAGTACCGTGACCGATGGGGACGGGAACGTGACGACCATCGAGAGGGACGCGCAGGGACGCCCGACGGCCATTATTGGGCCATTCGGCCAACGGACCACGTTGGCGGTGGACGGGGCCGGTTACCTGGCGAGCGTCACCGATCCCGGCGGCAACCTGATCAGGCTATACCACTCGCCCGCAGGGCTGCTCGACAGCCTCGAGGACGCACGAGGGAACCTCCACCGGTTTGCGTACGACCAGTTCGGGCGGCTCCAGAGCGACGCCGATCCAGCGGGGGGCTCCAAGACCCTCACCTCGGTCGAGTCCGACACCAGCATTTCGGTGACGGTGGCGACCGCGCTCAACCGCAATACGACCTACAAGGTATTTCGCCTGCCGACTGGCGGTCTGCGGCGGGAAGTGACTGACCCCGCGGGGCTGACCACGCTCCGGATCGACACCAACGCCACCCGAACTACCACCACGCCCGACGGCACCCGCGTGGACGTGACCGACGGCGCCGACCCCCGCTGGGGGATGCTGGCCCCGGTGCCGGCCACCGTCAGCACGCGGCTGCCGAGCGGGCTCACGGCCACGGTGACGGGTGGCCGGCGGGCCACGCTGGCCAACGTCGCCGACCCACTCAGCCTCACCGCGCTTACCGACTCGGCGCTCGTCAACGGGCAGCTCTTCCGCTCGGTGTACGACGGCGCGACCCGCCGCTGGACCAGCACCAGCCCCGAGGGCCGGCAGGCGTTCACCACGCTCGACAGCCTGGGCCGGGTGCGGGGGCTCCGGACGCCGGGGCTCGACTCGGTGACCTACCGGTACGATGCCCGGGGCCGGCTGGACCGGGTGCAGACCGGGGGGCGGGTCACGAGCTACACCTATGATCCGAGCGGGCGGCTCGCGACGGCGACCGACCCCGTGGGCCGGACCGACAGCCTGTTCTACGACACGGCCGATCGGCTGACCCGGCACGTGCTGCCGGGCGGGCGGGCGGTGCTCTTCGCCTACGACTCGAGCGGGAACCTCACGAGCCTCACGCCGCCGGGCCGGCCCGCGCACGGGTTTAGCTCCACGTCCATCGACCAGGACAGCGTGTATAGCCCACCGAGCTTGGGGGCGGGTACCTGGGCGACGGAGTACCGCTACAACGCGGACCGGCAGCTCACCCAGGTGATCCGGCCCGACGGGGGGACGATCGGCTTCGGCTACGAGCCGACGAGCGGCCGGCCCAGCACGGTGACGTTCGACCGCGGGACAATCGGCTTGACCTACGGCTCGACTACGGGCCAGCTCACGGGCTTCACCGGGCCGGGCGGGGTGAGCCTCGCCTTCACCTACGACGGCCTGCTCCCGAAGACGGTGACCTGGGCGGGGCCGGTGACGGGCAGCGTGGGTGTGAGCTACAACAGCGACTTCCGGATCACCAGCCAGACGGTGAACGGGGCCAATGCCGTGAGCTTCGGCTACGACCGGGACGGCCTGCTCACCAGCGCCGGCGCGCTGGGGCTCAAGGGCCACGCCCAGCACGGGCTCCTGGAGCGCGACTCGGTCGGGAGCGTGCTCGGGGTGTGGAGCTACGACCCGAAGGGCGCCCTCCAGGGCTACACGGCCACGGTGGCCGGGGCGCCGCTCTTCCAGACGAGCTACCTGCGCGACTCGCTCAGCCGGATCACCCAGCTCACCGAGACCGTGCAGGGCGTGACCACGGTCGCGGCCTTCAGCTACGACTCGGCCGGGCGGCTCGCGACGGTGCGGCGGGACGGCACGCTCATGGCGAGCTACCGGTATGACGCCAACGGCAACCGGCTGGACGTGACCACGCCGAACGGGGTGGTGACCGCGAGCTACGACGACCAGGACCGGCTCACGGCGTACGGGACGGCCAGCTACACCTACACCGCCAACGGGGAGCTCCGGACCAGGGTGGAGGGCGCCGACACGACGACCTACGCCTACGATGCGCTGGGCAACCTCACGCAGGTGGCGCTGCCGGATGGGACCAGCATCGAGTACCTGGTCGATCCACAAAACCGGCGGATCGGCAAGCAGGTGAACGGCGCGCTGGTGCGGCGCTTCCTGTGGCAGAGCCAGTTGGCGCCGGTGGCGGAGCTCGACGGGACTGGGGCGCTGGTGAGCCGGTTCGTGTACGCCACCCGGGCGAACGTGCCGGACTACCTGGTGAAAGGCGGCCAGACGTATCGGCTGGTCCTGGACCACCTGGGGAGCGTGCGGCTGGTGGTGAACGTCGCGGATGGCACCGTGGCCCAGCGGCTCGACTACGACGAGTTCGGGCGGGTCACGCAGAACACGAACCCCGGGTTCCAGCCGTTCGGGTTTGCGGGCGGGCTGGTGGATGATCAGACGGGCTTGGTGCGGTTCGGGGCGCGGGACTACGATCCAGGCACCGGTCGGTGGACTGCCAAGGATCCCTTGGGCTTTGGCGGGGGGCGGGCCAATCTGTACGTCTACGTAGATTGTGATCCCGTCAACTCTATTGACCCGACGGGCCTCCAGGGCCCACCGTGGCACCACCATATTATTCCGCGGGGGGTCTTCAACAACATCCCTGACCTCTCTCCGGAGGCGGCTCAGTGGTTCGAGGATCACGGGACGATGCAGACTCACAGCCCGGTCCATAGGGGCTATTCGGGACCACATAGAGCCTACAATCAGGCTGCCGGGGAATTCGTCGCGCGGGAAATCGCGGAAGGTCGATTCACGCCTGCAACCGCCACAGCTGAGGACGCCCGTCTGCTCGCAAACCGTTTCATGCGCTCGACAGACCTGAGGAGCGCCGGCTTCCTTGCCAAACTGGGCCTCGCTGGGAGAGCATTCGGCTACGCCGGTTACCTTTTGTCGCTCGCAGACGCGATTGAGGCCCAGCAACGAGCCGCCTGCAACGGCACAAACGTGTGGGACGAGCTGGGCGAGCTGATGCAGCCGGGATACAAGGAGCTCATGTATGGGCCAGCGCCTCCGATCATTTGATGTGTGTGTTTATGGGGCGGTATACCGCGGATCGTAGCTGACGGGGTACCCCTTGGAATGTCCGCGGCGGCGGTCGCGCGAACATTGGGATCCCGCGGGGTGGCGAGCTGATTCCAGAGGTGTCGTGATGGACGATGTTCTGACCCAAAGTGCCCCTACGCAAGGATACTGGATACGACCCAACTCGGCAGAGGGGGAGCGGTTCGCGCATTACTTGGGAGGCGTGAACTCACTACCTGGTGCAAGGTGTCCCAACTGCAACGAACCATTGATCCTTTTGGTAGACTTCGACGCCACTGACGCCAGGCTGGAGCTTGACGCTGCTCAGTTGCGCCGGTTGCCGCTCTTATACTGCTGGTCATGCGCGATTCCTGAGTCAGTGTTCCGCTACAGTCTGAAGGGCCAAGGCTCTGCCGTAAACGTGCTCGCCTTTCGGTCAGGTGAGGAGGTAAGTGACCCATACGCGGAGTTCAGTCGAGTATTCGCGCGTCGGGCCGTTGGCCTGATTCCGTTGTCGGTTGAGGAACAGCAGGTGCTCCGGCTCCTCAACCGAACTCGGTCGAAGTACGAGCTTTTTCGGCAGTATCCGGCACTTGATCGGCCTCGCCACCAGGTAGGTGGTGAGCCGCTCCTGTTGCAACACGTAGAACCGGTCGCCTGCTCAACCTGCGGGTCGGCCATGCCGCTGTTCGCTTCTATTGGCAATGACAGCTTTGGACCAAAGCCGTTCATAGGAAATGACTGGGTCCAGGTAATCTTTCATGTTTGTCGAGCATGTCGAGAGGTTGCGGCATACGCCGCCACTGACTGACCGCCATGCCTCGGGTGGTGATCTGATTGAAATTTGGAGGCGATAAGGGAGGGTTTGATGAGCCGCCCCGGGTTTTCCGGAGGCTCCGCCTGTTGAGTACGCCCACGGGCTGGCCGGTGTGGCCGTGGTGAAACTGCGCTTCGCATTCCGCGGGCGGGAGATAGCCCAGCGGCTGCATCGGCCGCTGCGTATTGTGCCAGGCTAACCACTCGAGCGTGGCATACTCGACGTCGTCCAGGCCGCGCCACGGTCCGCGGTGGCGGATCACCTCAGGCTTGAAGAGGCCGATGACCGTCTCGGCCAGCGGATTGTCGTACGAGTCTCTGCAGCTGCTGCTTCGCTGCGCGCCACAGGTCATAGCGCCAGCATCTTCCCACCCCTAGTCTGTCTCGGGATCAACCGGGCGGACCTTTGGGTCCGCGTTCTGCCTCTCGACGGTTGACAGACCGGTCCCTGACCACCGCTCCCCACACCTCCCGGCCCCATCATGGCGCTCCGGCACCGACCCGGTTTCACGCTCATCGAGCTCCTGGTCGTCATCGTCGTGATCGGCGCCCTCGCCGCCCTCGTGGCCCCGAATGTGTTCCGCCACGTCGGCGCCGCCCGGGAGGCGACCGCCCGCTCCCAGATCGAGATGCTCGGCGCCGCCCTCGACGCCTACCGCCTCGACAACGGTCGCTATCCCACGACCGAGCAGGGCCTCGCCGCCCTCTGGAACCCGCCGCCCGGCGAGCCCCGGCCCGCCAACTGGCGAGGTCCATACCTCCGGAAGGACGTCCCCGCCGATCCCTGGAGCCGGCCCTATGTCTACCGGAGCCCCGGCGAGCAGAGCCGCGGCGGGTACGACCTCCTGAGCCTCGGCGAGGATGGCAAACCCGGCGGCGCCGGCGAGGCCGCCGACGTCGTGAGCTGGAAATAGACCCGCCCCGGAGGCGCCGTGGCCGCCACCGTCTTCCACTTCCGGGCGCTAGATGGGAGCGGCCGCAGGCTCAAGGGGGTGGAAGCCGCCGCCAGCCCGGAAGCGCTCGCCGACGCGCTCCAGGCCCGGGGGCTGCTCCTCCTCGACGCCGAAGCACCGGACGACGCCTCGGCGCGCAGGCCGCCCGCTTCACATCGCCGCGCCCGCCAGGCCGAGGTGCTCGAGCTGGCCCGCGCGCTCGCGGCGCTGCTTCCGGCGGGCGTGCCCCTCGCCCGGGCGCTGGACGTGGCGGCCGGCCTGGCCACCGGCACCGTGGCCCTCGCCATCACCACGGTACGCGAGAGGGTCGAGCGCGGGGAAGCACTGGCCTCGGCACTCGCCGAGTCCGCTGCGCTGTTCCCGCCGCTCTCGTTGGGCCTGGTCCGGGCGGGAGAGCGGAGCGGGGACCTCGCAGGCGCGTTCCGGCGGCTCGCGGCGCAGCTCGAGCAGGAGGAGGCCCTCCGCGGGAAGCTCGTGTCAGCGGCCGTCTATCCACTGGTCCTCGCGGTGGCCGGCGGCCTCGCGGTCGTCATCCTGCTTTTCTTCGTGCTGCCGCGGTTCGTCGAGCTGCTGGAGGGGAGCGGTGCCGCCCTGCCGCGCTCCACCGCCGCACTCCTGGCGCTGTCCGGCGGGCTCCAGTCGCATTGGCCGCTGCTCCTCGCGCTCGCGGCAGCCGGAGTCCTGTCGCTCGCGTGGGCACGTACCACCGAGGAAGGCGCACGCGCCCGGGCAACGCTTCTGCTCCGGCTCCCGGGGGTCGGAACGCTGCGCCGCCAGGCGCTCGCCGCACGGTTCGCCCGGCTGGTCGGCGTCCTCCTGGGTGGCGGCGCGCCGCTGCTCGGCGCGCTGGACGACACGATCGAGTGCCTGGCGGACGCCGCCGCGAGAGAGGAGGCGGTGCGGATCCGGACCCGAGTCCGGGAGGGCGCGGCGCTGCACGCGGCCATAGCCGAAGGGTCGCTGTTTCCGCCCCTGATGGCTCAGCTCGTCGCGGTGGGGGAGGCATCCGGGCGGCTTCAGGAGTTCCTGCTCAAGACCGCGGAGATCCTGGAGGAGCGCACCCAGCGGGCGGTGGAACGCCTCGTGGCGCTCGCCGAGCCTGCGATGATCGTGGTGTTCGGCGGCATCGTCGGGTTCGTGGCGCTGTCGGTGTTGCAGGCGATCTACGGCATCAACGCCGGGTCGTTCCGATGATCTCGGCCGCCGGCAGGCTCGCGGGCTTCACCCTGGTCGAGATCGTGGTCGTGCTCGCCATCCTCACGATCGGAGCCGCGGCGGTCGCGCCGGCGCTCGGCCGAGCGGCCCGGGAGGACGGGCCGCCCGCGGCCGCGGAGGAGGTCGCCCGGCTGCTGCGTGTTGCCCGCAGCCGGGCCCTCGACGGCGGGGGCACGGTCACCGTGCTGCTGAACCCGGGTACCCGGCGCTATCTCGTCGTGGCCGGCACCGGGGCGGGTGAGGACAGCACCCTCGCCGAGGGCGCCCTCCCGCTGGCCGGTGCCGCGGAGCTGACCGCGGCGTCCCCACGCAGCCGCTTCGAGTTCGACCGGTTCGGCGCGGCGGTGTCGGACACGATTCTGGTTCGTGGCGGCGGGGATGCGGTGAAGGTCTGGGTCGAGCGCTGGAGCGGCGAGGTGCGCATTTCCCGGATGGGAATGGGCGGATGAGCAGGCCTCGCGCCTTCGCCCTGCTCGAGGCCGTCGTGGCGCTCGCGATCCTCGGCGCCGCCGCGGCCGTCACGATGGCGGCGACCGCCGCCGAGCTGCGGGGCGCCGAGCGGGTCCGCCGCGCGCTGGAATCCAACGCGCTCGCCCTCGACCGGATGGACCGGCTGCGGACCCTCGGCCGCGACGAGCTCGTGCCCCTCGCGGATTCCCTCCGCCGGGGTGCCTTCCCGCCGCCGTTCGATGAGTACCGGTGGGCGGCGTCGGCCAGAGGGATCCCGGGCGAGCCGGATCTGTTCGAGCTGCACGTCGTGGTCCGCTGGGGATCGGGGAGCTACGAGCTGGACACCCGGGTGTTCCGTGCGGAGCTCGCACGCTTCCCGGCGGGAGCGGCCCGGCAATGACCAGCCGTCGCGGGATGACGCTCATGGAGCTGGTGGTCGGCCTCACGGTTGCCGGGCTCGCTCTGGCGATGGGCGCGGCCGCATTGACCGGCGCGACTGACCAGCGCGCCCGCGCGGAAGCGGCGGTCTCGGCTACGGCACGAATCGCTGCCGAGCGGCGCCAGCTTGCCGCCTGGGTGGCCGGCGCCAAGCTCACGCCGGATGGAGACGGCCCGCCGTTCCGGGGCCTGGACGGAACCGACGGGGACCTGCCCGACGACGAGCTGACGTTTCTCACCGGCGCCCGCGTGTCGGGGGAGCGGGGCCCGACCGTGATCCGGCTCCTCGTGGACCGCGACTCGGCGACGCCGGAGCAGGGTCTCACCGCCGAGCTGCGGCAACTCGGTCCGGGGCGCCGAGTCGCCCGGATCGAGATCGAGCCGGCGGCGGCGAGCCTCGACCTCCGCTACTCCACCCGAATGCTCGGCCGAACGGAATGGCTGCCGAGCTGGATCTCGTCCACCGTGCTGCCTTCGGCGGTGGAGATCTCGCTCGGCGCGCGGCCCGGAGACACGCTGCCCGGACTGCTCCGGCTGCCGGTCCTCATCCCGCTCGGTAACGTGCGATGAGGTCCGAGCGGGGCTTCGCCCTGATCGCGGCGCTGTGGCTGCTCGTGATACTGTCGGCGGTCGGGCTCGAGTTTGGGCTGCGCGCCCGCGCGCGAAGGCTCGCCGCCGCGAACGTGTTGGAGTCGAGCCGGGCGGTGGCTGCGGCCGAGGCCGGCATCGCCGCGGCGCATGCCGAGCTGGCTGACTTGATCGCCGCCTCGGGGCGCGCCGGGAGCATGGATGCGGATCGCCGGCTGGACCCTTGGGCCACGTGGGCCACGCTCCCGGCGGATACGATTTCGCTAGGTGACGCTCGGTTCCACGTGACCCTCAGCGACCCCGCGGCCCGGCTCAACCTCAACCGTGCGGACGAGCAGGAGCTGCGCCGCCTGTTCGTCGCGCTCCGGATCGATGCGGGCGTGGCCGACAGGATGGCGCAGGCGATCGCGGATTGGCGCGACCCGGACGAGCTGACGCGCGGCCGAGGCGCCGAGCGGCCGGACTATCTGCGCGCAGGGGCGCTCGTCCTTCCAGCGAATGCACCGTTCGAATCGCCTGCGGAGCTGCGCTACGTGAAGGGCGTCACGCCGGAGTTGTACGATCGGGTCCGCGGTTCGCTTACCGTTGTCGGCACCGGCCGAATCAACCTGAATACCGCCTCGCGGCCCGTGCTGCTCGCCCTGCCCGGCATGTCTGAGCAGGCCGCCACCGTCCTGCTCCGCCGCCGAACTTCGCGGCGGCCGGTGCGGAGTCTCGAGGACCTCGCACGTGACCTGTCCACCGGTCCGCGCGAGGCACTGGTGGATGCCACCGGGCGATTGCTGCCTTGCGTCGTCTTCGAGACCCGGGAGCTATTCGCGTCGAGCGAGGGATGGACCATCGGCAGCCCCGTTCGCGGCCGCGTCGATGCGCTGTTCGCCAGGGCAGGCGATGCGACCTTCCTGGTCTGGAGGCGGGTGTGGTGATCCTGCGCCGGCTACATCGGATGGGAACCATCGGCCTGGCCATCGGACCGTCCCACGTGGTCGCGATGATTCCGGCAGGCAGCCGTCAGGGACAAGGCTCGGTCTGGATTCGTGAGCTGTCAAAGGCCTACGGCGAGGACGGATTCGGGCGCGAGCTGGCCGCCGCCTTGAAGGAGCTGCGGGAGCGGCTGGGTTCCACGTCCGGGCGACTCGTCATCTCCATGCTGCCGCCCCTGGTCCGCCTCCGCCGCCTCGAGTTGCCCCGTGCCAGGCCCGACGATATCCGCCGGGCCGTTACCGGGCTAGCCGGGCGGTACTTCCTGGACGTACCGGGCCCGCAAGCAGTCGCCCTCGCGGCGGCGCAAGGCCCGCGACGCTCGCCGGTCGTCTACCTGGCCGCGGCGGCCGAGGAAGCGTTGATCGATGAGGTGTTCGCCGCCGCGGCTGCCGCCGGTTGGAGACTCGACTCGGTTACTCCGGCCCACTTTGCCTGGCGGAAGGCCGTGTGCGAGCGTTGGCCGCCGCTCCGCAAGGGCCGTGCGGCCCTGCTCGTTCCGCAGGAGGCCTGGATCGAGGCGCTGGTACTGGAGGACGGGCTGCTTCAGGCGCCCCGCCGTTTCCGCCGGGGTTCCGATCCGGCGTGGGTGCTCGAGGAGCTCGGCACCACCCGCATCGCGCTGGTGGAGTTCGATGATCGCGGCACCGAGCTCGCCCGGACGCTCACCGAGGCGGGTGCCGAGGCGCTCGGCCTCTCCTCGGCGGCGGCCGCGGCCGAGTACGCCGCCGGATGCGGCGGACCGGCGCTGCTCCCCGAGCGGGTCCGGCGGCTGCGAGACCTGCGGGCCGCCCGTCTGGCCCGCCGACTGTATCTCGCCGCCGCGGCGCTGCTCGTGCTCGCGGCCGGCCTCGAGCTCTGGGGCGCGCGCCGGGAGCTGGATGCGGTCGAGGCGAGACGGACTGCGCATCGAGCCCAGGTGCTCAAGGCGATGGAGCTGAGGGAGGGCATCGAGCAGGTCGAAGCCCGGGTCGCGTCGTTGGCACGCGCCGAAGCCGAGGTATCCCGCTGGTCACCGGCGCTGGCCGACGTGGCGCAGCGCCTCCCGCGGGACGCATATCTCCTCAGCCTCTCGGGCACCGCCGACACCCTGCGTCTCGAGGGCCTCGCCGGGCGGGCCGCCGGTGTATTCGACGCTGTCCGGCGGGTGCCGGGTATCAAGGGTGTCCGGGCCGACGCGCCGATCCGGCAGGAAGCCCGCGACAGCGCGACGCCGGTCGAACACTTCCTGCTGGCTGCCCGGCTCGGCGGCCCGGCACCGGGGCACAGGTGAGAATCCCGCGCGTGCCCGCTCTCGCCGGCCTGAGCCAGCGGGACCGCCGGGCGCTCCGAACCGGGGCGCTCGTGCTGGCGGCCGTGCTGGGAGTTCAGCTCGGGCTTCGGCCATACGTCAGTGAGCTGCGTGATCTCCGCGCGCGAACCGCACGGGAGCGCGATCTGCTCGTCCGGGAGCAGGACCTCCTTGCCGCGCTCCGCACGTATCCGGCGCGGCTCACGCTCGCGGAGACCGCGCTCCTTCGCACGGCCCCCCGGCTGTTCGCGGGCTCGGATCTCGCGACCGCGTCGGCCGAGCTGTCGAATCACGTGACCAGCCTGGCCTACCGCCATCGGGTCTTCGTGCAGCAGAGCGAGACGCGGGCGCCGGAGGAGGCGGGCGCAGTAGTGGTGAGCCTGCGCGTCGAGCTCCGCGCCCTTGGCGATCTGGAAGGCATCGCCGCATTCCTCCATGCCCTCGAAACCGGCTCCAAGCTGCTGAGCATCGAGAGCCTCACGCTACGCCCCGCCGAGCGGGTGAATCCTGCCGAGGGCGAGGACGAGGAGGTCCTCGCGCTCGCGGCGGTGATCGTGGGATACGCACTCACGGGGGAGGGGGACCGGTGATACGCGGCCTGTTCCGTCCCGTCCCGGCCGGTGCGGTCCTGTTGGGCTCGGCCTCGTTCGCCGGCTGGTGCTTGTCGCGCGCCCTGTTGCTCGATGCCGGGCCGGTGACGTCACGGGCGCTGGAGTCGTCCCGGATTCCGTTGCCGCCCGCTGCCACGGCCGTTCCCGTCGAGGCCGTTCGCGTCGCGGTGGAGGGGGATCCGTTTCGCCCCGACCGACGCCGGCCGGCGGTCCGTTTCCGTATGCCCGGGGAGCCTCTCGCGGGCTCGCCCGTCCAGCCAGCCGGCGAGCCTCCCTTCCGGCTGATCGGCACGGCGGTGCTGCCGGCGGGCCGAGGTTTCGCCATGTGCCAGATGGGCGAACAGCCGCCGCGCCTGGTCCGACTCGGCGAGCGGGTGGGCGACCTGGTGCTCAAGCGGGTGCATCAGGGACGTGCGACCTTCGAGTCTGCCGAAGGGCGGCAGGTCGAGCTGCGCGTGCCCAAGGCGGGCACGTGAAAAGCCTCGGGCTGATTCTCGCCTGTCTGCTGATCACCGCCCCGGTTCGGGCGGAAGCCCAGGAGCCCGACGCGGTCCGCGTCACCGAGGAAGGCGTCCTGGTGGATTTTCAGGACGCCGATCTCCGGCTGGTCATGACCGCGCTCGCCGAGGCGGGCGGGCTCAATCTGATCTACTCCGACCTGCCCCAGCGCCGCGTCACGCTCAGGATGAAGCAGCCAGTGCCCAAGGAGAATCTGCTGCCGCTGCTGCGGAGCATCGCGCAATCGAACGGGCTCCGGCTGACGGAGGACGGGGGCTTCCTCCGCCTGGACGCCTCGGGGACTCCGGACACCGCGAAGGCGCGCGACACCATTGCAACCACGGCGCAAGAAGAGCCGCGGCTCTTCGTGTACCACCTGCGGCACGTGCGGGCCGCCAAGCTGGGCAGCACGCTTCAGGCGCTGTTCGGCGGGGCGGGCGGAGCACCTCAAGAGCGACCCGGAATCAGGGAGGCTCCTCTCTCCGAGAGCCTCCGAACCAATCCGGCGCCGCTGGGCCAGCCGGACACCAATCGCGACGAACCGGAGGTTCGGGTGGACATCGGAAAGGCCCGCGAGCCGAGCCTTCCCGGTCGGCTTCGGGGGGACGTACGGATCGTGCCGGACGAGACCACCAACGCCTTGCTGGTCCGGGCCCAACCGAGCGATTGGGAAATCGTGCGGCGGACGATCGCTGCGCTCGACCTCCGGCCGCTCCAGGCACTGATCGAAGTGCTCATCGTCGAAGTTCGCCGGACGAGTGAGAAGGAGCTGTCGCTCTCGGGGACGGTGGCGGACTCCAAGGCCGAGCCGACCGTGAGGGGGACCCTCAAGGGCAGCACCAGCGGGGACCTCGTACTCGAGGCGCTGCGGGCGGGGACGCTGGACGTGGGCCTCGCACTCTCCGTGCTGGCCACCCGGGGAACGGTCCGGATCGTCTCCCGGCCGGTGATCCTGGCCCAGAACAACCAGGAGGCCAGGATCCTGATCGGCTCCGAGCGGCCGTTCGTGCAGGTCTCGCGATCCCTTCCGACCGACGCGGCGGTGCGGGACCAGGTCATCCAGTACCGCGACGTCGGCACCAAGCTGACCCTGACGCCTACGATCAACGATGACGGCTACGTGAACATGCAGGTGCTTCAGGAAGTGAGTACGGCCACCGCGGAGACCCAGTTCGGGGCGCCGGTGATCAGCACGCGCGAGGCGTCCACCTATCTCTTCGTCAAGGACGGACGCACCGCGGTCCTGGGTGGACTGATCGACCGCCAGCAGGAGAAGACCAAGTCGGGCATCCCCGTGTTGATGGAGATACCGCTGCTCGGCGGACTGTTCGGGACCAGTCGAACGACGAGCGCGAACAGCGAGCTGTTCCTCTTTCTCACTCCGCACATCGTGGCCACCGATGAGGACGCGGACCGGGTTCGCACCGGAATCGAGGAGAGCGCGCCGCTGCTTCGCTCGGCCCTTCCTGCCCCGGAGTCGCTGGTGCGCCCACGAGACAGCCGCCTCCCGGCGTCGCCGCTCCAGCCATGACCGCTCTGGAGGGCGTGGTCGGGGCCGCCGGCGATCCGGCAAGTGAAATCGCCGGGTCACGGGCGCTCTCGGATCGCCTAAGCCCCGGCTACCTCGAGCACTACGGCCTCCTGCCGCTCGGCACCGAATCGGGGTGCCTCCGGGTGGCCACCTGGTTTGAGCGGCCAGATCCCCAGGCGCTGGATGATTTGCGCCTCCTCTTTGATCTGGATCTCGAGCTGGTTCCCGCGCGGGAGGAGCAGGTCCGCCCGGCCATTCGCCGGCTCTACGGCGCGGGGAGCGTGACGGCGCGCGGTGTGATCGAGAACCTTCCAGACGCTCGCCCCATCGCGGCAGGCCCGGAGGCCGCGCTCGATGATCTGGTGCACCTCGCCAACGAAGCGCCTGTGGTCAAGCTGGTGAACCTCCTGGTGCTGGAGGCGCTGGAGCTGCGGGCCTCGGACGTGCACCTGGAGGGCTACGCCGACGCGCTGCGGGTCCGGTACCGGGTGGACGGCGTTCTTCAGGATGCGCCGTCGCCGCCGGCCAACCTGGGCGCGGCGGTGGTGAGCCGCCTCAAGATCATGGCCGATCTCGACATCGCGGAGCGGCGGATTCCCCAGGACGGCCGCATCCGCCTGCGGCTCCAGGACCGGCAGGTGGACGTGCGGGTCTCGACCCTGCCGACCCTCCACGGCGAGAGCGTGGTGCTCCGGCTGCTGGACAAGGAACGGGGACGGGTCGGGCTGGGCGATCTGGGGATGGCGGACGACACCCTGCGCGGCTTCGTCGACGCGATCTCCCGGCCGCACGGCATCGTGCTGGTGACCGGGCCTACGGGATCCGGCAAGACCACGACGCTCTACGCCGCGGTGGAGCGGATCCGCACCGGCCGGGAGAAGATCCTCACCGTCGAGGACCCGATCGAGTACGAGCTGGCCGGGGTGCCGCAGGTGCCCGTGAACGAAAAGGTGGGCGTGAGCTTCGCTACCGCGCTTCGCGCTCTGCTGCGCCAGGACCCGGACGTGATGCTCGTCGGCGAAATCCGGGACCTGGACACCGCGGAGATCGCCACCCATGCCGCGCTGACGGGGCACCTCGTGCTCTCGACGCTTCACACCAACGACGCCGCCGGGTCGCTCACCAGGCTCCTGGACCTGGGCGTCGCGCCGTACCTGGTGTCCAGCACGGTCGAGGCGGTGCTGGCGCAGCGCCTGGTCCGGACCGTCTGTCCGGGCTGCGGCACCTGGGGCCCGGCCGACGAATCCATCCGGCGCGTGTGCGAGCCCGGGGCCGAGCCCATCGAGCAGGTCCGCCGCGGTCCAGGCTGCTCGGAGTGCTGGAACACCGGCTTTCGCGGGCGCACGGGGCTGTACGAGCTGCTGGTCCTGGACGACGAAATGCGGGCGGCGGTGATGCGCAGCGCGCCTGCCGGCGAGGTGCGGCGCCTCGCTGCGGCAAGAGGAGTGCGCACCTTGCGGCAGGACGGCGTTCGTCAGGTTCGCGCCGGCGTCACGACTCCGGAAGAGGTGTTCCGGGCCTCCGGTGCGTGAGGGTCGGTTGCGAACGTCCAGACCCGAAGTCACCCTGAGCGGAGCGAAGGGGGCGTGCCTTAGGCTATGTCCCCTTCACTTCGTTCAGGGTGACTCCTGGCGCCTCCATTGCCCGCCGCCAAGCCGCCAAGTATTTTCTCCCCATGCAGTTGCCCTACCCCTCCGCGCACGCCTTCCCGCTCCTCCTGGCCCCGATGGCCGGAGTGTCCGAGGCGCCCTTCCGCCAGATCTGCCGGCGGATGGGGGCCGACGTCGTGCTGTCCGAGTTCCTCTCCTCGGAAGCCATCCGACGCCGCATCCGCACGACGCTCGAGGGTGCGGAGTTCGAGGAGGTGGAGCGGCCCATCGGGATCCAGATCTACGGGGCCGATCCGAACGCCATGGCCGAGGCCGCCGGGCTCATCACCGAGCATTACCGGCCGGAATTCATCGACATCAATTTCGGCTGTCCGGTCAAGAAGGTGGTGCAGCGGAACGGCGGTTCCGGCTGCCTGCGCGACATGGACCTGGTCGCGCGGATCATCAGGGCGGTCATCGGGGCAACCGACATTCCCGTGACCGTCAAGACCAGGAGCGGCTGGAACGACCAGCTGCGCGACCCAGTGGGCATCGCGCTCCGCATGCAGGACGCAGGGGCCCGTGCGTTCACGCTGCACGCCCGCACCCGCACCCAGATGTTCTCGGGCCAGGCCGACTGGGACGAGATCGCGAAGGTCGTCGAGGCGCTCGACATCCCGGTCATCGGCAACGGCGACATTCAATCCGCGCACGACCTGGTGCGCATGCGCGAGCACACCCGCTGCGCCGGGATCATGGTGGGCCGCGGCGCGTTCGGGAATCCGTGGCTCTTCCGCGACGGCCAGGCGCTGCTCGCGGGCCACGCCGCGTCGCCGCCGCCCGATGCCGCCGAGCGGTTCCGTGTCGCGCTCGACCACGCGCGCCTCGCGCTCCGGCTCCAGGGCGATACCCGCAGGACCGTCATCGAGTTCCGGAAGCACCTCGGCTGGTACACCAAGGGGCTGCACGGGGCGAGCGACCTGCGGCAGCGGCTCTTCCAGGTCGAATCGATCGCCGAGGCCGAGGCGATCTTTCTCCAGTACCTCGAGCCGGTCGCCGCGGTGGCGTGAGAGCCACCCAGCTCGAGGCCCTGCTGGCCGAGGTCGCCGCCGGGCGAGTGGCACCGGCGGCGGCGCTGGACCGGCTCCGGCACCTCCCGTTCGAAGACATCGAGTTCGCCCGCATCGACCACCATCGCGCGCTCCGGCAGGGCGAGCCCGAGGTGGTCTTTTGCGAGGGCAAG
>DASUXW010000180.1:0-36683 GCA_036377715.1 Gemmatimonadales bacterium | reverse complement strand
TGGCCTGGCTGCTCATCAGCAGTGCGCACCGGAAGGAGCAGTTCGCGGCGCGCAGCCTCAATCAGGCCCGCGCCGCCGCGGAGGCAGGGAACCTCCCGCTGGCCTCGAGCGAGCTGCAGAAGCTCATCACCACCTACGGCGGAACCGACGCGGCCAAGGAAGCCGTGATCACCCTGAACCAGGTGCGCCTGGTGAACGGGCAGAGCGAGCTCGCCGCGGTGAACCTCCGGGAGTTTCTCGCAAAGAACCCCAAGCCGGAGTTCGCGGCGCCCGCGTACGGGCTGCTCGGCGCGGCCCTCGAGAACGCCCACAAGTGGCCCGACGCGGGCGAGGCGTACGCCAGCGCCTCCCGGGCGGCCGATCTGGACTATCTCAAGGCCCGCTACCTGGTCGAGGCGGGCCGGGCCTACCGCGAGGCGGGGAAGCTCAAGGAAGCCGAGGCAGCCTACCGCGAGGTCATCCAGAAGTACCCCAAGACCTCGAGTCTCACCGAAGCCCAGGTGCGGCTGGCGGAGCTCACCGACGGCAAGATGTAGGGCCTCCTCTGGCGCCGCCTCGGACGGCGGCGCAGATTCAAAGCTCTCCCAGGAGAGCTTCCCGACATGCGCACACAACATCTGATGGTAGCAGCTGTCGCCGTTGCGGCGTGGCTGGGGATCAGGCCGGGCAGCCTGGTCGCTCAGACCGGCTTCAACGGCGTCATCACGTTCAAACAGCAGGATGAGGACGGCAAGACCTCGACCTTCACTCAGACCACCAAGGGCCGGAAAATCAGGCTGGACGGCATGGGTGGCCGGGAGTCGGGGGCCATGATCATGGACGGCGACGCGCACACGATGATGATGGTGTCGACGAGTGAGAAGAAGGCGTACGTCATGACCGAGGAGGACGCCAAGCAGATGGGCGAGATGATGGGCCCGATGGCGGAGCGGATGAAGGCGAAGGGGGACAAAGGCGACGACGCCAAGCTCAGCTTCAAGAACACCGGCCGGCAGGAGACCGTAGCGGGCGTCCGGTGCGAAGTGTGGCACGGCACGTTCGACGACGGCACGGGCGAGACCAAAGAGGGCGACGCGTGCCTGGCCAAGGGGGTGGGCTTCGCGCTCGGCGAGATGATGGCCGCGAACCCCATGATGCGGCGCGATCAGCACCAGCTCAAGCAAATGGAGCAGTTTCAGTCGCTGACGGCCGGTGGCAAGGGCGTCCTCAAGGCTACCAGCACGAAGGACGGCAAGACCCGGGTGGAGTTCGAGGCGACCAGTATCGAGCCGAAGACGGTGAGCGACGATGTGTTCAAGGCGCCGGCGGGGTATGAGGAAGTCCGGATGGCGGACATGATGTCCCAGATGCGGGGCGCGATGAAGGGCATGCCGCAGCAGCACGGGCACGCGACGCCCCACTGATCAGGCGGGCCGACGGGAGGAGCGGACCGCGGTCGGCTCCTCCCTTTTTGTCGTCGGATACCTAATGACGTATAAGGTATGTTATGTTAAGTTGGCGTGGGGACAACTGTGGAGAACTGTGGAGTTCTCCTTTCCCATCGGCGCAACTTATTGAATTAATTGGTGTTACAGGTAGGTCCGAGCTCGGTGGAAAACCGGCTACTCGAGTACGGCGCGGAATACCAGGCGGCCCTGGCCGCCCAGCCACACCCCATGTGCCCGGGGGCCATCGAGCGTCGCGTGGACGACCAGCGGCTGGCCTCCCCTGCTCCGGAACGTGACCGGCAGCGTTACCTCCTCCCGAAGCGCCAGCGCGATCCCGGCCGCCACCGTGCCGGTGCCGCACGCCAGAGTCTCGTCCTCGACGCCGCGCTCATAGGTCCGAATCAGCCACGGCGCGCCGGCGCCGCCCGGCGAGACGAAGTTGACGTTGGAGCCGGCGGAGCCCAGTCGCGGATCGTACCGCAGGCTGCGCCCGCGGCCCGGGAGGTCCACCCGCTCCACGTCACCCACCCGAACCACCAGGTGAGGCACCCCGACCGTGGCAAAGGCGATCCACTGCTCACCCAGCTCCGGCTCCGGACCTGCAGGGCTGCCGGCGACCTCGAAACCCGGGAGGCCGATCTCGGCCAGCTCGCCGCCGGCCGGCGCGCAGGCGCGCACCTCTCCCGCATCGGTCAGGAGGCGGAGCTCGCCCGGCGGGACAAGCTCCAGGTGCACGGCCAAACGCGCGCTGCAGAGCGCCGCATTCCCGCACATGGCCGCGCGGGACCCGTCGGCGTTCCAGTAGTGCATCCGCACCGTGCCCGCCGCCTCGGGCACGAGAATCACGAGACCGTCCGCGCCGACCCCGGACCGGCGGTCGCAGGCCGCGGCGATGCGCTCGGGAGGCCACGCCTCGGGACGCGCCGTGCGACCGTCGAGCATCACGAAGTCGTTGCCCGAGCCGGTCATCTTGTAGATCACCGTGCCCCTCACAGGCGCCCCGTCAGCGAGCGGAGCCGCAGCCACCATACCATCCAGATCGCCTCGCGCACGATGCGCTTGTTCATCTTGCTCTGGCCTTCCACCCGGTCGGTGAACACGATCGGGATCTCGACCAGCCGAAAGCCCTTCTTCCAGGCGCGAAAGCTCATTTCGATCTGGAACGAGTAGCCGTTCGAGCGTACCCCATCGAGATCGATCGCCGCCAGCACCTCGCGCCGAAAGCATTTGAAGCCGCCGGTGGAGTCGGTGAGCGGCAGCCCCGTCACACGCCGTGCGTACTCGTTCGCTCCCACGGACAGGAGCAGCCGGCCGATGGGCCAGTTGATCACGTTGACGCCGTGCCGGTACCGCGACCCGATCACGAGGTCGGCGTGCTCGATGGCCTTGAGGAAGTCGGGCAGGAACTTCGGGTCGTGACTGAAGTCCGCGTCCATCTCGAAGATCAGATCGTAGCCGCGCTCCAGCGCCCAGCGGAAGCCGGCGATGTAGGCCTTGCCGAGCCCGGCCTTGCCCGGCCGGTGCAGCACGTGCACGCGCGGATTGGCGGCGCTCAGCTCGTCGGCCAGCCTGCCGGTGCCGTCGGGCGAGTTGTCGTCCACCACGAGCACCTCGAGCCGCGGGTCCTGCTGGAGGATCTGCGGCACGATGAGCGGCAGGTTGACCCGCTCGTCGTAGGTCGGGATGACGACCAGCGCGCGCTCAGCCATCGCGCTGCCTTCCGGGGCGGCGCCAGAGCGGCGCCGCCAGCAGCACCGCCGTCGCGAGCACCGCCACGAGGGTGACCAGCTTGCCCCGGGCGTACGACGGCGAGGCGAAATGCAGCGCGACTTCGCGCGCTCCGGGTGGGAGCTCCACGCTGAGCAGCGCGTGATCCGCGCGGAGCAGCGACGCCGGTTTCCCGTCCACTGTCGCATGCCAATCCGGGTACCACGTCTCCCCGATCACCAGGTAGCTCGGCCCCGCTGCGGCACCCTCGAGCGTGATGCGCATCCGGCCCGGCGCCCAGTCGGCAAGGGTGGCGCGGACCGCCACGGGCTCAGGCACCTGCCCTCCGCGGATCGGCGCGGGTGCTACGGAGGCGGTGTCGGAGTACAGCGCGATCCGGTCGTAGGGAAATCGGGGATCGATGACCGTCGGCACCACCTGCTCCTCGGGCAGCTTGGCCGCGCCGGGGAGGACGCGGACGTACCGCGGGATCGTATCCCGCTCGAGCAGGATGGCCGGCGCGCCCGGCGTGGTCGTCACCGGCCCCAGCACCTGGTGGTAGCCCGGAACGGGCTGCGCCTGGGGCAGCAGCAGGTAGCGGACGGCGAGCAGATCGAGCAGCGCCGGGCTGCCGGCGAACCGCCACTGCCCCTTCCCGCCCAGCAGCTCGTCGTAGTAGCGCACCTCATTGCCGTGGTATCCGAGCATGGCCTGGATGTCGTGGGCCATGAGGTACGACCCCTGATAGACCCCTACGTCGAGCACGCGGAAAGGCTTCGACTCGGCGCGAAGCCGGCTGGTGACCGCGTCGTCGGCGTACATGACCGACGCCGGCTCCCGGAAGGTGAAGAAGAGCCGGTCGATGCTCCAGAGGTCGCCCAGCACGACGACGGCGATCGCGGCGGTGGCGGCGCCGCGGCCGAGCCGGCCGGACCAGACCGCCCAGAGCGCTGCCCCGCCGACGAGCACGACGACCAGCAGCCGCAGGGCGCCGAGCCGGAGCGCCGGCGCGTTGGCCTCGGCCCGCGCCGCCTGCTCGGGGATGGCGAGCACCGTGGCGAACGACTGCAGGATGCCGAGCACGCCGAGCAGGGCGAGGCCGCCGAGCACGGCCAGCGGCACGAGGAGGGTTCGGCGCGGTACGTCGCCGCGGAGCAGCCGGTCCGTGCCGAACCCGGCGAAAGCCGCCACGGGTAGCGCCACGAGGAAGAAGGCCATGCCCGGCGCGCGCACCTTCTTCATCATGGGCATGACCTCATACCAGAGGCGGTAGAACGGCGTGTGCCCTCCGAGCGACACCAGCAGAAAGAGCAGCGCGATCACGCCGAGCGCCGGGACGGTCCGCCGCCTGGTCCGGTCGCCGAGGCCGAGCACGGCGAGCACCACGACGAGGGCACCGAGATACTCGGTGTGTAGCTTGAACGCGTTCCGCCCCCAGTAGTCCTGGAGCACGCCGTTGAACTGCGGCAGGACCGTGGTGACGATCTCCTCCGGCGGCATCGAGAAGAGGACCGCGTAGTCCCATCCGGTGCTTGGCCCGCCGGCGCCGCGCGGCGAATACGGGATGTAGCTCAGGAAGGGCAGCACCTGGATCCCGGCGATCGCGAGGCCCAACGCCACCGCGACGACGGCAAAGCCGAGCTCCCGAATCCGGTTGAGATCGGCGGGGCGCTCGGGATCGAAGAAGGCGAGGTAGATCGCCCACAGCGCGCCGGCCACCAGGAGGTAGTAGGCCATCTGGAACTGCGGGCTCAGGATGGACAGGCCCACCGTGACGGCGAGCAGACCATAACCCCAGAGCCGACGGTCGCGGATGCCGCGGAGCAGCGCGAGCAGCAGGAGCGGCGAGAGCGCCGACACGAAGAGCTTGCCGTCGTGCCCGGGGTGCACGAGGGAGGCCACGATACCGGTGAGCTCGTACGCCAGCCCGCCGACGATCGCGCCCGACCAGCTCACGCGCAGCGCGCGGAGGAAGGCGTACATGGCGGCGCCGGCGAGGACGATGTGGCTGAAGAACCCGAGGTTCATCGCCGTGTCGATCGGCAGTATCCAGCGGAGCCAGGCCGTGGGGTAGAAGATGTCGCCGTGCATCGCGGCGATGTACGGCATGCCGCCGAACAGGTACGGGTTCCACTCCGGGATGTGCCCCGTGGCCCGGAACATCTCGGCGCCGAACAGCCGGAACCCGTAGCCGGCGATGTACTGGTCGTCGCCCAGAAGCCAGCGGCCCGCCAGCATGGGCCAGCAGAGGGTGAGCGCCGCGAGGAGGAAAACCCCGAGCGCCACCCACGCGGGGCGGCGCGGCTCGAAGGGAGCGGCTCGGGAGGACTCAGGGTGCGACACGCGCTCTCCAGCGGGAAAAGACCAGAAACGGAACAGCAGCCCCGAACTCGGTAACCGTGAGCAGCAGGCGCGAGGCGACCGCCAGTGCGGTCGCGGCGCCGATCCCGAGCGGGCCCTGCAACATGATGATGAACAGCGCCTCGCGCACGCCCAGCCCGCCCGGCGCGAGCAGCGCCAGGAACCCGGCCAGGTAGGACGCCGTGAACGCGCTCACGGCCAGGAGCGGCTGGAGCCCGGCGCCGGGCAGGAGTCCGCGGGCGAGCATCCAGAGCGCGGCCCCGTAGCCCAGCCATGCCGCCACGTTGGCGGCGATCCCGAAGGCGATGCCGGCCGCGGCCGGCGCACCGCGCGCCTCGGCATCGGGGGCCAGCAGGTGGAGCAGGCGGCGAAGGAACGGTGGCCAGAGGAGCAGCGCGGTTCCCGCGATCGCCCCGAGCACCAGCAGCACGAGGACGACACGAGCGCCGGGGTGCGCCGCCTCGATCGCCTCGCTGCCGGTGAGGCCGGCCACCGCGGCCCCGGTCCCGATGGCGAGCCCCTGCATCACCACCGCCGAGCCCGTCGCCGCCCAGGGCGGAACACCGGCACGCTGCGCCAGGAGCGCCATCCCGGCGACCGCCCACACCTTGCCCGGGATGTACTTGCCCAGGCTCGACACGGTCCAGATCCCGCCCGCGGTCCACCCGTCGAGCCGCTGCCCCCAGCCGACCAGCACGGCGCGCCATGCCGCGATCAGGACGGCGTACATGCTCCACACGGTGAGTGCGCTCAGCACCAGCCACCCCGGCTCGAGCCGCCATTCGAGCGGCTGCGACCGAAGCTCCTCCCAGTTCCGTACCAGGCTGCGCGCGGCGAACACCACGATCAGCAGCCCCACCAGGCCGAGCACGAGTCGAAGCCGGGAGCTACGCACCGAGGGCCTCTCGATACCAGCCCTCGCAGATCTCCGCGACGTGCCCGGGCGCAAGCCGTGCCCGCCAGGACTCGCCGACCAGCCTGGCCGCCTCGCGGTGTTGCGGGTCCTGCAGGAGATCGAGCGCGGCATCGCTGATCGCTTCGGCCGATGGGAGCGTGAGGCGCCCCGCGCCCGTCTCGGGGACCACGTCCAGCAGTCCGCCGCCGTCCCAGCAGGCCACGACCGGCACGCCGGCCATGAGCGCCTCCGCCGCGGCGAGTCCGAACCCTTCGCCCTGAGCCGGGAACAGCATCAGATCGGCGGTGGCGAGGTGGCCCGCCACCTCACCGGGCGGGACGGCCCCGGTGAAGCGCACGAACGGCTCGATGCCCAGCCGCGCGGCCTGGCGCTCCAGTGCGCCGCGCTCGGGGCCATCCCCCACGATCGTGAGCGTCAGCCCATGTCCGCACGAGGCGAGGAAGGCCGTGGCCTCGAGCGCCAGGTGGATCCGCTTCTGCGCGCTGAGCCGCGCCACCACGATGGCCCCGCCCCCGCCGGCGGTCCAGGGCCAGCCCCTGGTGTCTACCGGCATCGGGTGGACGTGATCCTGGGTCACGGGCCGCCCGGTGGCATTCTGAACCCAGCCGGCCAGCTCGCGCGAGACCGCGGTGACCACCCGGGCCCGATGCAGCAGCGGCCGCGCGAGCCGGCGTGCCACCCGCGAGCGTCGGAGCAGCGCCGCGTCGGTGCCGTGAACTGTCACCACCAGCGGCACCCCCACCGGCGCGGCCAGGCCCGCGGGAACCCACCAGTGCGCGTGGATGAGGTCGGCGCCGGCCGTCACCTCCTCCCGGGCGGCGCGCCGGAGTGCGCGCCAGAGTCCCGCGAGCGCACGCCAGCCGGCGGGCGCGCGGAGCGCCGAGGCCATGGTGCCCCGATAGGCGATCGTCTCGCGGCGCGCCGAGGCGTAGCGGACCCGCCGCACCTGGACGCCGTCGAGCTCCTCTTCCCCGCCCCGGCCCTCGTCACTCGGCGCCACGACGCGCACCTCGATGCCGCGCGCCACCAGCCCGACGGCCAGCGTGGCGATGAACGATCCCGAGAGATCGCCAGGCACACGCGGATAGTTGTGGGTCAGGAAGACGACCCGCACGGCTCAGTCCCGCGGGCCGGGCTTGTCGAGGCGATCGAGCGCACGGGCCACGGCCCGGGTCTCCTCCTGCAGGCCGGCGACCATCTCGCCCAGCAGGCCGAAGCCGAACAGCACGATGCCGCTGATCAGCATCGTCTCGACCAGGTTGAGCAGCGGCCGGAACCCGAAGCCGTACCCGAACCGGAGGATGAGCGCCGCGATGCCGGCCAGCAGGCCGATCACGAACAGGGTGAAGCCCGCGACGCCGAAGAAGAGCATCGGCTTCCGCCCGAAGCGGAGCTGGAACCAGACGCTGAGCAGGTCGAAGACGCCGATGGGGATGCGCCGCCAGTTGAATTTCGAGACGCCCGCGCGGCGCGGATAGAGCGGCACCGGGACCGAGTCGAGCCGGAACCCGTCGGCCGCGGCGATGACCACCATGTACCGGTGCCAGTCGGGCCGGAGCGGCACACCGCGCATCACCTCGCGCCGGTAGGCCTTGACCGAGTTGAGGTCGGTGACCCCCACGCCGAACAGCCGCCGGCAGAGCGCGTTGTAGACCCCGCTCACGAACGCCTTCTCGTACTTCCCCTGCTTGGTACCGGTGACGATGTCGGCCCGGCCCTCGAGAATCGGGGCGACGAGATGCGGAATGTCCTGCGGGAGGTACTGCAGGTCGGCCGGGTAGAAGACGAAGATGTCGCCGCGGGCGGCATCGCCCGCGGAGCGGAGCGCGTCGGCGATGCCGCGCTGGCGCCGGTGGCTCACGACCCGCAAAAACGGGTACGTCGCCTGGAGCTCGCGCAGCACCGAGGCGGTGTCGTCGCGCGAGCCGTCGTTGACCACCACCACCTCGAAGCTGAACCCTGCCGGTGGCAGGGCCTCGCCGCAGAGCCGTACGAACTCGGGTAGATTGGCCGCCTCGTCCTTCGCCGGGACCAGGACGCTCACGTCCAGCGTCTCGGCGCCACCCGGGGTCATACCCGCTTCCGCATGCGCGCCGGCAGGATCCCGAGCTGGTCCCGGTACTTGGCCACCGTGCGCCGGGCGATCTGGATGCCCTGCTCCTGGAACAGGTGCACGATCTGCTGGTCGGTCAGGGGCTTCGCCGTGTCCTCCTCGGACACCATCTTCTGCAGCTTGGCGCGGATCGAGCGCGCGCTGGCGTCCTCGCCCGACGCGGTGGCGAGGGCGCTGGAGAAGAAGAACTTGAGCGGGAGGACGCCGCGCGGGGTCTGCACGTACTTCTCGTTGGTCACCCGGCTGACGGTGGACTCGTGCATGTTGATCACCTCGGCCACCTCGCGCAGGGTGAGCGGCCGGAGGTACTCGATCCCCTTCTCGAAGAACTCCCGCTGCCGGTCCACGATGAAGTTCATCACCTTGAGCATCGTCTGCCGGCGCTGCTCGATGGCCTGGATCATCCAGTTGGCGCTGTTCATCTTGGACGCAATGAACTCACGGTTCTCGGGCGTCATCTTCTTCTTGTCGCGCGCGATCTCCTGATACGAGCGGCTGAGGCGGAGCCGCGGCATGCCCGTATCGTTGAGGAAGACCTGGTAGCGGCCCGCGATCTTCTCGACGATCAGGTCGGGGATGATGTAGCCGTCGTTCTGGCTGGCGTATTTGAGCCCCGGCTTGGGATCGAGGCGGGCCAGCTCGTCGGCCGCGGACTGGACGGCCGCGGGCTCCACGCCGAACCGCTTGGCCAGATCGTTCCACCGGTGGGCGATGAGATCGGGAAAGGCGTCGTGCACCAGCCGGAAGGTGAGCGACTCGGTATCGGCCTGCTCGCCGAGCTGGATGAGGAGGCACTCGCGGAGGTCGCGCGCGCCGACGCCGGGCGGGTCGAGGCGCTGGATGATGGCGAGCATCTCCTCGGCTTCGGCCTGGGTGTAGACCGACGGAGAGACGGAGGGACGGAGCGACGGAGAGGAATTCTCCGGCCCGGGCTGCTGTCCCTCTCCGTCGCTCCGTCCCTCCGTCTCTCCGTCTTCTTCCTCGCCGTCCGTCACATGTTCCGAGACCAGATGATTGATGCTCCCGAGAATCTCCTCCAGCGAGGCGGCAAGGTAGCCCTCGTCGTTGATGTTGCCGAGGAACTCCTCGGCCAGCAGGAGCTGGCGCGGGGTGAGGGTCATCATCTGGAGCTGCTCGCGCAGGTGGTCGATGAGATCCCGGGTCTCGACGGTCACCGGCTCGGTGTACTCGAGCTGCTCGTACTGTTCGCGGGTGCCCCCGACCTCGAACCCGTTGAGGAGGATCTCCTCCCAGTCCATCTCCTCCTCTTTTTCCTTCTGCTCCTTCTCCTGCTCGGCGTCCTTCTGCTCCGGCGTCTCCTCCTCGGGCTCGAGCAGCTCCAGGAACGGGTTGGCCAGCAGCTCCTGTTTCAGGTGCTGCTGCAGGTCCATCATGGGCATGTAGAGCATGTCCATGGCCTGATAGAGCCGCGGATTGACCCGCAGCTCCTGGCGCATGCTGGTGTGCTGGGAGAGCCCCGTTCTCATGCCACCGACTCCAGACGGGCGCGCAGTCGCGCGGTGAGAGTTGGTCCCAGATAGAGCTGGGCCACGCGGTCATCGTACACGAGCTCGCTGACCTTGCCGGATGCCTGCACCTTGCCCTCGAACATGATGTAGGCCCGGTCCACGATGTCGAGGGTCTGCTCGACGTTGTGGTCGGTGATGAGCACCCCGATCCCGCGGTGCCGCAGACCGGCGACGATGGTCTGGATGTCGTGCACCGCGATGGGATCCACGCCCGCGAACGGCTCGTCGAGCAGCATGAACTTGGGTTCGGTCACGAGCGCGCGCGTGATCTCGAGCCGCCGGCGCTCGCCCCCGCTCAGGCTGTAGGCGCGGTTCCGGCGCAGGTGCTTGATGGACAGCTCGTCGAGCATCCGGTCGAGCTGCCGCTGCCGCTCGTCCCGGGAGAGGTGCCTGGTCTCGAGAATCGCCAGAATATTCTCCTCGACGGTCATCTTCCGGAAGATGGACGGCTCCTGGGCCAGGTAGCCGATCCCGGCGCGCGCGCGCTCGTACATCGGTGCGCGCGTCAGGTCGAGGCCGTCGAGCCTGACCCGCCCGCCGTCCGGCCGGATGAGCCCCGTTATAAGGTAGAAGGTCGTGGTCTTTCCCGCGCCGTTCGGGCCGAGGAGGCCGACGATCTCGCCCTGGGCCACGCGCACGCTCACGTTGTTCACCACCCGCCGGCCCTTGAAGCTCTTGACCAGATCGATGCCTTCGAGCACACTGCTCGGCGCGCGCGACGGTCTCGGGGGACGGGCCCGCTGGGCCGCACGGCGTGCGGCGGCGAGCAGGGCGTCGTAGATCGCCTGGCGGTCCTCCGCCCCCTCGCCCCACCAGGCCACCCGCGGCTGGACCGGGTCCCAGCCGGTCGCCGAGGTGTCGAGGATCCAGCCTTCGGTGGCGAGCCGCGGGAGCACCGATCGGCCGAGGTGCTCACGGGTCTCGTCGCCCGTGATCTCCTGCTCCTGGCCGTCGCCCACGCCGCGGTAGCAGGCGAGGTGCGCCTCGCGGTAGGTCAACACCAGCTCGCCGAAAGGCGCGGCGTCGGCCGGCCCCGCGGCCCTGGTGATCGCCGCGAGCCCGATGGCGACCGAGGGGTCCCGGTCGCCGAGGGCGGAGATCCACTCGGGCGCGGTCACTCGCCTCCCTTTCCGCGGCGGGTCGAGTCGGGCGCCGCCGTCGCCGCGGTATCGGCGCTGGCCTCGAGCTGGATCCCGTCGACCTTGCCGCGGATGTCCACCCGCTCCACGCCCCCGTCCGGATTGGGACTCATGGTGACGACGATGACGTTGCCGCGGGCGTAGTTGACGGAGGGCCGCCTGGGCGCCTTGGGATTGGGCTCGAGGTGATACGACTGAGCGTCGGCCCGGGCCACGATGCGGTTCAGCACCGCCCGTTCGTGGCCGGCCGAATCGGCCTTCGCGAAGCTCGCGATGACGGTGTCACCCCGCATCCAGTCGCGGTCCTTCGTCACCGAGTCCACCGTCCCGCCGAGCCACGCCTTGCCGTAGCCGCGGACCTCCTGGAGCAGCTGCCCCGGCGACTCCAGCACCAGCGAGTCGGCGCGCATCGCGTAACTCGGCGAGAGCGCGTAGGGCCGGGTCTTCCTGCCCCAGGCCAGCGTGCGCTCGAGGGCGCGGTTCTCGAGGTCCAGGGCGATGGTGTCGGCCACCAGGTCCCAGTCCCGGCTCACCGCGTGCGCGCCCCCCTTGGCGACCACGCGGTCGAGCTCGCGCTGCTTGAGGGCGAGATCGATGCGCGTGCCGCTCAGCCGGAACGAGTCGGTCCCCAGCCCGCGCATGATCGGCTCGCCGCCGAGCAGCGTCCCGTCGCTGCCGGCGCCGGTATCGAGCCGCATGGAGTCGGAGCGGGCGGCGAAGTCGCTCCGATCGATCGTCACCTTGCCGCCGGCGAAGATGCGGTCGTTGCCCTTGAACCGGACCCGGTCGGCCACGATGAGGTACGGCTCGGCGGGCCGCTCGCCCTCGCCGCGGGTGGCCTCGGCGTACTTGAGCTTCGGCCGGCCGACGGCGTACATCTCGAGCGTGTCGCGGACGCCGGGCACCACCCGGAAGTAGTCCAGCGACGGGCCGGTGAGGGTGGAACCGTTCTCCAGGTTCTGGGTATTCACGCGGCCCCGGGCGGCCCAGCGCTCGCCGTTCTTGTAGTAGGTCCCGCGATCGGCGTCCATGGTGATGGTGGAGTCCCGGTACTTCACGTGACCGATGAACTGCACCACGCTGCCGCCGTAGGCCGCCACGCTGTCGCTCTGCATCGAAATCTGGGTGCCGCGGCAGCTCAACCGCACGTTCCCGCCGGCGTAATAGTTGGTGCCGCGCGATGTCTCTTCCACGGCGCCCTGCCGGTCCACGTTGTCGATCTGGAACACGCAGCGGTCGGATGCGGGCGCGACAGGGCCGGGCGGCGGCTTCGCGGCCCCGGGCCGCTGGGCGGTCGCCGCCCGGGGAAGGGCGAGGATCGCGCCGGCCGCCAGCAGCGCGACGCACCCGCCGGCGCCCCTCACGGCCGCTCCTGCCCGGGCAGCAGGAGTCCGTCGCCCGCCACGCCGCGTGGCCGGTCGGTGACCACGTTCTTGAAGTCCGGATCGGACTTGAAGCTGTTCCCTTCCAGGTGCTCGGTGCCCTTGTCGAAGGTGAAGTGGGTATCGGTCGAGATGGTATTGGTCGCGTTGTCGTACCGCAGGCGCTCGGTGCGAAGCGTCCGGCCGTCGGGCGATACCACCACCACCGAGCCTTCGGCGTCCATGGACCCGTCCTGCCACCGATAGGTGCCCCGTCGCGCCGTCAACGTCGACGATTCCTCGCCGGCCGTGTTGAAGAACACGACCCGAATGTTCCGGAGCTCGGTGATCTGGGTCGGCTCGTAGAAGAACGCCGTATCGGCCTCGACGCGGCTCCGCCGCACTCCCTCCCGGGTGACGTAGTGCGAGAATCCCTGCAGCACCTGATCGGCGCTGTCGGGGGCCTCGATCGTCGTGGTGGGCTTCGCGCCGCTCTCCTCGCACGCGGACAGGCTTGCGAGCAGGCAAATGACCGAGAGACGGAGAGACGCCCTTCCGCCCTTCCGCCCCGTCATACCGCCCCCGCCCGCATGAGATCATGCAGATGCACCGCGCCCACCACGCTGCCACTGCCATCCACCACCGGGAGGGCGATGACGCCGTGGCGCTCCATGGTGCCTGCGGCCGCCGCGGCCAGATCGTCGGGCGCCGCGGTGCGAGGGGTGCGGGTCATGACGCCGGTGACGGGCAGGTCCAGAAACGCCGGATCGCGCTCGGCCAGGCGGCTGAGATCGCCGGGGGTGAGCACGCCGGCCAGGCGCCCCCCGTCCACCACGAGGGCGAGACCCCGATCGCGCGCCAGGCTCACCACCGCGGCACGCATGGTCGCGTCGGGGCCGAGGAGATGGGCCGGGAGGATCATGACGTCGCGCACGCGAAGGAGGAGCTTGCGGCCCAGCGACCCGCCGGGATGCAGCGCGGCGAAGTCCTCGCGCCGGAATCCCTTCACCTCGAGCAGCGCGACGGCGAGCGCGTCGCCCAGCGCGAGCGCGACGGTGGTGCTGCTGGTGGGCGCGAGCCCGTGCGGACAGGCTTCGTCGTCCACGCCGCCGTCCAGCGCGACCGCGGCCACGCGGGCGAGCGTGGACCCCATGGACCCGGTGATCGCGACGATCGGGGTGCCGGCCCGCTGCAGCGTCCCGGCGAGACCGAAGAGCTCCTCGGATTCACCGCTCTTGCTGAGGAGGATCGCGACGTCGCTCGCGCGGACGAGACCGAGATCGCCATGCAGCGAATCCACCGGGTGGACGTACGTGGCCGCGGTGCCGGTCGAGGTTAGGGTCCCTGCCAGCTTCCGCGCGATGACACCCGACTTCCCCACGCCCGACACGATGACCCGTCCCGTAGCTTCGGCCAGCAGGCGCACGGCGCAGGCGAAGCGCTCGTCGAGCCGGCCGCCCGCGGCGGCCACCGCCGCGGCTTCCTGCGCCACCACCCGGCGGCCCAGCGCCACGAGCTCGGCGGCCTCAAACGGCACGGGCCGCCGGCTCCGAGAAGTAACGCTCCAGGATCTCCGGCCAGAGGCCGCGCGCGCGCAACAGAGTCTCGATGACCTCGCGCACGGCGCCCTGCCCGCCGGGAGTGCGGGTCACGTAGCTGGCGACCGCCTTGACCTCCGCCACCGCGTTGGCGACCGCGATCGGCAGCCCGACCCGGCGCAGCACCTGGAGATCGGCGAGATCGTCTCCCACGAAGGCCATGGCTTCCCAGGGGAGGCCGCGGCGCTCGAGCAGCGCTGTGACCGCCTCGAGCTTGCGCGGGCCGGGCACCTGGAGCAGCTCGTCCACCTTGAGCTCCTCGGCGCGGAGGCGGGTCGCGTCCGAGTGACGCCCGCTGATCCAGACCACCGGCAGCCCGGCACAGCGCATGAGCACGTGACCCAGCCCGTCCTGGATGTGGAAGCGCTTGAGCTCGATGCCGCGCCCATCCACGGGGCCGACGTAGATCCCGTTGTCCGTGAGCACGCCGTCCACATCGAGGCCGAGGATGCGGATGCGCGCGGCGACCGTGGGGTCAATCATGTGCGCGGGCCCAGAGGTCGAGCGTCCGGTCGATGAGCGCGTCGAGGCGGTCAAGCGGCCACTGGGTGGTGGCGTCGCTCAGCGCTCGTCCGGGATCAGGATGGGTCTCGAGGAAGAATCCGTCGGCGCCGGCCACCGCCGCGGCGCCCAGGAGCGCCGGGATATGCTCCCGCGCGCCGCCGCTCGCGCCACCGGCCCCCATTCCGGGCTGCTGGACGGCGTGGGTCGCGTCGAACACCACGGGCACGCCGGCCGCGGTCCGGAGGCGGGCAAAGCTGCGCATGTCCACCACGAGGTCGCCGTAGCCGAAGAAGGTCCCTCGCTCGGTGACGGCCACGTCCGCGCTGCCGCCCGCGCGCACCTTCTCGACCGCGCCGGCCATCGCCTCAGGCTGCATCCACTGACCCTTCTTGATGTTGACCGGGCGGCCGGTGGCTCCCGCCGCGGTGAGCAGATCGGTCTGCCGACAGAGGAAGGCGGGAATCTGCAACGCGTCCACCACCTCGGCGGCAGGCGCGGCCTGCGCCGACTCGTGGATGTCGGTCACGATGGGGAGTCCACTGACGGCGCGAACGTGCTCGAGCACCCGGAGACCTTCGTCGAGCCCGGGCCCGCGCGCCGCCGCCAGCCGAGCCCGGTTGGCCTTGTCGAAGCTGGCCTTGAAGCACACCGGGAGCCGGCGCGTGGCGCCGAGCCGCGCGAGCGCCTCGGCTACGCGGGGAAGCGCGTCACCGGGCTCGATGACGCACGGCCCCGCGATCAGGAACGGCGTGCGCGCGAAGGACCAGGCCATCAGCGTCCGATCTCGGCGAGCTCCTTCGGGGCGGTCTCCGGCGCGCCCCCCCGCCGGTGGCGCAGCGCGGCACCGATGAAGCCGGCGAACAGCGGATGCGGCCGCGTGGGCCGCGACTTGAGCTCGGGATGGAACTGGCAACCGATGAACCACGCGTGGTCGGGCAGCTCGATCGTCTCGACCAGTCCACCGTCGGGCGACTGGCCCGAGAGCCGGAGCCCGTACTCGGCCAACACGTCGCGGTACGCGTTGCTGACCTCCCAGCGGTGGCGATGGCGCTCGCTGATCTCGTGGGTCCCGTAGGCCTGGGCCACCCGCGAGCCGGGCCGGAGCCGGGCCGTGTAGGCACCCAGCCGCATGGTGCCGCCCATCGTGCTCACGTCGCGCTGCGACTGCATGAGCGCGATGACCGGCGAGGCGCAGTCGGGCGCGAACTCCGTGCTGTTGGTGTCGGGCAGTCCGCAGACATCGCGGGCGAACTCGATGATCGCGACCTGCAGGCCGAGGCAGATGCCGAAAAACGGGAGATCGTTCTCACGGGCCCAGCGGATGGCCTCGATCATCCCCTCGACCCCCCGCTCCCCGAACCCGCCCGGAATGAGCAGCCCGTCCACCCCGGCCAGCAGCCGGCCCGCCGCGGTCTGGTCGGTGAACCGGTCGCTCGGAATCCACTCGAGCTCGACCTGGGCGTCGTGCGGGATGCCGCCGTGGATGAGCGCCTCGCCCACCGACTTGTAGGCGTCGTGGAGCGCGGTGTACTTGCCGACGACCGCGATCCGGACCCGGTGCGTGGGCTCGAGGATCCGTTCGGTCATCGCCTTCCAGTTCCGGAGGTCGGGCTCGGGCGTGTCGAGCCGCAGCCGCTGGCACACTTCGCGGTCGAGTCCCTGCTCGTGGAACCGGAGCGGGATCTGATAGATGGAGCGCACGTCCGGGCTCTCGATCACGCAGCCGAAGTCCACGTTGCAGAACAGCGCGATCTTGCGCTTGATGTCGGCCGAGATGGGCTGCTCGCTCCGGCAGATGAGGATGTCGGGCTGAATCCCGATCTGCATGAGGTCGCGGACGGAGTGCTGCGTGGGCTTGGTCTTGAGCTCGCCCGCCGCCGCGATGTAGGGCACCAGCGTGAGATGGATGAAGAGCGCATTGTCCCGGCCCACCTCCTGGCGGAACTGCCGGATGGCCTCGAGGAAGGGCAGCGACTCGATGTCGCCCACCGTGCCGCCGATCTCGGTGATGACCACGTCGTGGCCCGGCGCGGTGCGGCGCACGGCGTTCTTGATCTCGTCGGTGATGTGCGGGATGACCTGCACCGTCGAGCCGAGATACTCGCCGCGCCGCTCCTTGTTGATCACCGTCTGGTAGATGCGGCCGGTGGTCACATTGTTCTGCTGCGAGAGCGAGCGGTCGATGAACCGCTCGTAATGGCCGAGGTCGAGGTCGGTTTCGGCGCCGTCGTCGGTCACGAACACCTCGCCGTGCTGGAACGGCGACATGGTGCCGGGGTCCACGTTGATGTACGGATCGAACTTCTGCATCGTCACGCTGAGCCCGCGCTCGACGAGCAGCCGTCCAAGCGACGCGGCGGCGATGCCTTTCCCGAGGGAGGACACGACGCCGCCGGTGACGAAGATGTACTTGGTCGCGTTCGGACCCGAAGTCATAGGTGTTACCCCTCTAGTGCATGCCAGTGGGCTTCCGCCCGTCGAAGGTCCTCCGGCGTATCCACGCCGGGCGGCGCGGGCTCGGCCAGGCGAGCCACGCCGATCGTGAGACCGCAATGCAACGCGCGGAGCTGCTCGAGCCGTTCGGCGCGTTCCGCCGGGCTCGGGGGCGCCGTCACCCAGCGCTCCAGGGCGTCGCGGGTGTAGACGTACAGCCCCACGTGCTGCCAGTAGAGCCCGTCCGCCGGATCGGTGGCTTCGCGCCGGTGCGGGATCACCGCCCGCGAAAAGTACAGCGCTCGGCCCCGTGCATCGGTCACCACCTTGACGCGCGCAGCGTCGTTCGCGTGCTCCGGGGCGAGCGGCGCCGCGGCGGTGCCGATGTCGTCGCCCTGCGCCACCCGCTGGACCGCGCCGGCCAGCGCTTCGCGTGCCACGAACGGCTCGTCCCCCTGCACGTTGGCCACCAGGTCGAAGCCCGCGTACTCGGCCCGCCGCGCCGCCTCGGCGACCCGCTCGGTGCCCGAGAGGTGCCCGTCGGCCGTGAGCACCGCCCGCACGCCCGCCCGCTCGACGACCTGGGCGATCATCGGCGAGTCGGTGGCCACCACCAGCTCCTGCAGCATCCCATGGTCCATGACACGCTGAATCACGCGGGTGATGAGCGGTTCACCGGCCAGAAGCTGGAGCGGTTTGTTGGGGAGACGGGTGGAGCCTAGACGGGCCGGAATGACACCCAGGACGCGCATCACGGAAGGTAATCACCCGTCGGGGGACAGTCAAAAGTCAGTGGGGAGAGAGGCTTACGTCACCTTGGAGGAAATTGGCCAGCACCCGCTTGCCGTGACCCGTCCCCACCGACTCGGGGTGGAACTGCACCCCGAAGACCGGTAGTGTGCGGTGGCAGAGCGCCATGATCTCACTCCCCGCCGTGCGGTCGTCCGACCACGCGGTGACCTCCAGCTCGCCCGGCAGCCCGGCCGGGGAGACGACCAGCGAGTGGTAGCGCATGACCTCGAACGGCGAGGGGAGATCGCGGAAGAGCGGATGCCCCGCGTGGGCGACCAGGGTGGTCTTGCCGTGCATGAGCCGGTCGGCCCGCACCACCCGCCCGCCGAAGGCCTCGCCGATGGCCTGATGACCCAGGCAGACTCCGAGCACCGGCACGCCGGCCGCCGCCGCGCCGCGCACCAGCGGGACGCTGATCCCGGCCTCGCCCGGCGTGCGCGGGCCCGGCGAAATGACGATCGCGCTGGGAGCCAGGTCGAGAGCGGCCTCGACGCTCAGGGCATCGTTCCGGTAGACCACCGGCTCGGCGCCGAGCTCGCCGGCGTACTGGACCAGGTTGTACGTGAAGCTGTCGTAATTGTCGAGGACGAGAAGCATGGATCCCGAAGCTAGCGCTCCGAGAGCGAGTCCGCCATCAGCCGCCGCATGGAGTCGGCGCGGAGCTGCCCGGCTGCCCGGAGCGAGTCGCCCAGGTGGCGCCCCCAGACCGCCATGGACTCGGCGAACTGCTCGTGCCGCCGGCCGAGCGAGTCGCCCAGCTTCTGGGCCTTGGCCGCGAGCGATTCCGCGCGCGCCGCGACGGCGTCGGCCGAATCGGACGGCATCCCGCCCTCCCACGACCCGCTTTGGAGCTGGTCGGCGAGCGATTCGGGCACCAGGAGGGGGACTTCGATGTCGCCCGGATTGAGCGTGACCGTCCCGAATTCCACCAGCGACGAGTCGTCGCCGGCGCAGAAGAAGAATGGCCGGTCCTTTCGGCTCACGTGAATGTTGACGTCGCCCGGCTTGGTCGAGTCGCTCTCGAGGTTGGCGGCCAGCCGGCAGCCGGCCAGCCCCTGGGCCACCAGCGAGTCGTCGAGCTTCACCTCGAGGTCCACCGATGACACCTTCTTGGGAGCATCGCGATTCACGACCAGCCGCTCCAGCTTGCCCAGCCGGTTGCCCCCGAGCTCGAAGGGGACGAACGGCAGCGGAATGGTGAGCGGACCCGCGCCCGCCACGACCTCGCTGACCTTGTCCGCGCCGCGGCGGTAGAGCGTGATGCCGAGCATGCCGATCGCGAAGATCGCGGCGGCGCCCAGCAGAATTCGCATCCAGTAGCTTCGCATCGGTCGGCCCTCCAGGGCCGGGTCACACCCGTATGGGGGACTATGTTCCAACGAGAGACGTTCGCGGGCACCCGAAAGTTTCACCGGTCAGCCCGTATCCGGCAGTCCCGAGCGCCCCGGGAGCGCCCGTGATCGAGGTCGAGGGACTGGAGAAGCTCTACGGTGACTTCCCCGCGGTGCGGGGGCTCTCGTTCCGGGTGGAGCCGGGCGAGGTGCTCGGCCTGGTGGGCCCCAATGGGGCCGGCAAGACCACCACGATCCGAAGCATCGCCGGCATCATCATTCCCACCAGGGGCCGCATCACCGTGGGCGGGCACGACCTCGCGAAGGACGCGGTGGCCGCGAAATCGGTGCTGGCGTTCATCCCCGACGAGCCGCACCTATTCGAGTACCTCACCGTCGAAGAGCACCTCCGGTTCGTTGCCCGGCTCTACCAGGTCGCCGACGTCGAAGAGCGGATTCCCGGTCTGCTCAACGAGCTGGAGCTCTCGAACAAGCGAACCGCACTGCCGGGCGAGCTGTCGCGGGGGATGAAACAGAAGCTCGCGATCGCCTGCGGGTTGCTCCACCGGCCGCGTGCCCTGCTGCTCGACGAGCCGCTCACGGGTCTCGACCCGGTGGGCATCCGGCGGATGAAGGCGACGATCGTACGTCGCGCGGAGGCGGGGACCGCCGTCATTCTCAGCTCCCACCTCCTGCATCTGGTCGAGGAGATCTGCACCCGGGTGCTGGTGATGAAAGCGGGGCAGGCGGTGGCGTTCGGAACCATCGGCGAGATCATGGCGAGCCACCCCACCCTCGCCGGCCGGCGTCTGGAAGATGTCTTCCTGGCGCTGATCGGCCCCGAGGGCGGAGTAGCGGAGTGATCCGCGTCTTCCTGTACCTGGCGTGGCGCTCGGCGGCGAACCGGGTGAAGCGCCAGCTCCGCCAGCTCCGCAGCCCGCGTTACCTGGCGGCGCTGGTGCTCGGCGCTGCGTACCTCTACATCGTGGCGGTGGAGCAGCGACCGCGGCAGGCACCGCCGGTCGGGGTCCGCTGGCTCGAGGTGCTCGGGGCGCTGGGTGTGGCGGGGGCGGTGCTCTGGGGTTGGATCTTCGGCGTGGAGCGACGGGTGCTCGCCTTCTCGCCGGCGGAAGTCACCTTCCTATTCGCGGGCCCGGTGGCCCGCCGGGGTCTGGTGCAGTACAAGCTGCTGCGGAACCAGCTCCTGATCCTGTTCAATGCCCTGCTCTGGACCTTGATCCTCTCGCACGAGCGCTTCGGAGCGTCGCCGTGGCTCCGCGCCGTCTCGATCTGGGTGCTCCTCACCACGCTCTCGTTCCACCGGCTCGGCGCGTCCTTCGTCCGGACGAGCCTGCTGGAGCATGGGCGCATCGGGCTGCGGCACCGCGTGGTCTCACTGGTGGTGCTGGGGGGCGCGCTCATCGCGGTGGCGTGGAGCATCCAGAGCGCATTCCCCACTATCGCGGCGGGGTGGGAGGCGGGCGTGGGTCCCTTCCTGGACGCCATCACGGAGGCGGCGGCGGAGCCCGTCCCGCACCTGCTGCTCACCCCGTTCCGGGCGATGGTACGGCCGCTCGCCGCGCGCACGCCGGTGGAGTGGCTGCAGGCGATCGGCCCCGCGCTCCTGCTGCTCGTGCTGCACTATGTCTGGGTGATCCGGGCCGATACCGCCTTCGAGGAAGCCGCCGCCGAGGCCTCGCTGCGGCGGGCAGGCCGCCGGACGGGACTGGGCGCCACCGACGGCCGGGGGCTGGTGCACCGCAGCGTTCCCCGCCTGCTCCGGCTCGCGCCGCTCGGCTGGCCGGCCGCGGCGATTCTGTGGAAGAACCTGCTCGCGGTCGCCCGCACCCGCCGCGCCCGGAACGCCGCGGTGGCGTTCGTCGGAGCGGGGGCCGTCGCCGCGCTGCTCTCGTTCGGCCGCTCGAGCAGGCTCGCCGAGATCGCCGGGTGGTTCGCCGCGACGTGGGCGGGACTCGCGGTGGTGATCGGGCCCCAGTGGATCCGGAACGATCTCCGCAACGACCTGCTCAAGCTCGACCTGCTCCGGAGCTATCCGCTCCGGGGCCGTGCCGTCGTCGGGGCCGAAGCCGCCGCGTCGACGCTCGTCCTGACGGTGCTGCAGCTCGCGCTGCTGGCCGTCGCGTATCTCGCCTTCCTCGGCAACCGCGAGATGGGGCCCGATCTCGCGACGCGATCGGCCGTGCTGCTCGGGGCGGCCGCCTGCCTCCCCGGGGTGAACTATCTCGGCATGCTGATCCAGAACGCCACGGCCCTGCTCCTCCCCGCGTGGGTGCATCTCGGCATGGGCCGTCCCGGCGGAGTCGAGGCCCTGGGACAGAACATGCTGATGATCGTGGCGTACCTGACCGTGCTGGCCGCCGCGCTCGCGATACCGGTGGCGCTCGCGGTCGCGGTGTTCGGCGGGTTGGAACCGGCTCTGGGCTGGTGGGCCGCGCTGCCGGCGTGGCTGGTGCTCCAGGCGGCCGTGGTGGCCGAGGCCGTCGTCGCGCTTCGATGGCTGGGAGGCGTCTTCGACCGGACCGATCCGGCGGCGGCGGGCATCGCCGCCTGAGGGTGCGGACGGCTAGTCCGCCTCCACCGGCACGTGGAACCGGCCGAAGCGAAGGGCGAGCGTCGGGAGCACGAAGAGGCTGAGCACGGTCGAGGTGATGAGCCCGCCCAGAATCACGATCGCCATCGGGCCCTCGATCTCCCGTCCGGGATCGCCGCTGCCGAGCGCGAGCGGCAGGAGCCCGAGCGCGGTGACCAGCGCGGTCATGAGAATCGGACCGAGCCGCTCGAGCGCTCCCCGCTGCGCCGCCTCGCGTCCCCACGGCACGCCTTCGACCGTGACGAGGTGCTCGTAGTGGGAGATGAGCATCACCGCGTTGCGCGTGGCGATGCCGAACAGCGTCACGAACCCCACCAGCGAGCCCAGGCTCAGCAGCCCTCCCGTGGCGAACACCGCGAGCACGCCACCGACCAGCGCAAACGGCAGATTGGCGAGCACGAGGAAGAGCCGGCTCGCCTCGCCGAACGCCACCCAGAGCAGCATCAGGATGCCGGCGCCGGCCAGGAGGCTGTTCCGAAGCAGCTCCTGCCGGGCCTCACGCTGCGCCGTACCGCTCCCCCCCACGTCGGCGTAGACGCCGGCGGGCAGCTTCGCCTCGGGGCCGAGCCGACTCTCCACCGCCCGCGTCACCCCCTCGGCATCGCCGCCGCGCACGTTGGCCGTGACGGTCTGCACCCGACGCGCGCCGACGTGCGAGATCATGAACCGGCCTGTCGTGCGTGCGACGTCGGCGACCTGGCCCAGCTCCACCTGGCGGCCGCCCGCGGACGTCACCGGCAGGCTCCGGAGGTCCTCGGGCCGGTCGCGGCTCCGCGGCACGAGCGTCACCACCACATCGGTCGAGCGATTGCCTTCGAATACCTGCGCCACGCGGGTGCCGCGGGTGGCGGTCTCGATCGTGGCGAGGACCTCGTCGGCCCGGAGCCCGTAGGCGGGCAGCGCCTCCGGCCGAAGGCGAATGAGGACCTCGGGCGCGACGGGCGGTGGATCGTACTGCACGTCCGCGGTGCCCGGCGTGCTCGCGAGGATCTCGGCCACGCGCCGCGCAGCGACGTCGAGGCTGTCGAGGTCGTCGCCGAACACCCGGACGACCAGTTCGGCGGTCGAGCCGGTGAGCGTCTCCTCGATGCGCTCGGCGAGAAAGCCGCGGATCGCGAAGTTCACGCCGGGGAACCCGGCGAGGATCCGGCGGAAATCCTCCTGCACCGTTTCCGCGTTGTCGCCGGTGAGCGGGACCATGTCGACTTCGAATTCGGTGTAGTGGGTACCCCAGGTGTCCTCGGAAAGCTCCGCCCGGCCGATCCGCTGGGCCACCGCGCGGACCCGCGGATCGCGGCGAAGCGCCGCGGTGACCCTGGCCCCCAGGCGGAACGATTCGTCGAGCGAGGTGCCCGGCACCGCCGACATGTGGATCAGGTAGTGCCCTTCCCGGAATTCCGGCAGAAACGTGGCGCCGAAGACCGGGAGCGTGGCCACCGCGGCGACGCACAGCGCGGCGGCCGCCGCGCCGACGGCGAGCGGCCGGTCGGCCAACCAGTCGAGCATCCGCGCGTAGCGCGCCTTGAGCCAGGTCAGCACCGGCGATTCGTGGGCCCGCCCGCCACGCCGGCCCAGCAGCAGCAGGGTCAGCGCCGGCGTGACCGTCAGCGCCACCAGCAGCGAGGCGAGAATCGCGAGGATGTACGCGAGACCGAGCGGCCGGAACAGCGCGCCTTGCACGCCGCTCAAGGTGAGCACGGGGAGGAACACCAGCGCGACGACGAAAGTGGCGTACACCACGCTGCTCCGCACCTCGAGCGAGGCATCGAGCACCACCGCCGCCGCCCGGCGCGGTTCGGGCGACGCGGTATTCTCCCGCAGCCGGCGCGCGATGTTCTCCACGTCGATGATCGCGTCGTCCACCACCTCGCCGAGCGCGATCGCGAGCCCGCCCAGCGTCAGCGTATTGAGCCCGAACCCCAGCAGATCGAGCACGATCATCGCGGCCAGCAGCGAGAGCGGGATCGCGGTGAGCGAAATGGCCGCGGCCCCGACGTTCGAGAGGAACACCAGCAGCACGACCGCCACGAGCACGGCACCGAGCAGCAGCGAGGTGACGATGTTCCGGAGCGCGAGGTCGATGAACTCGGAGGGCCGGAAGATGTCGGTGCGGAGCACCAGGCCCTGGGCCTTCATCGTGGGCTCGAGCCGGGCCAATGCCGCCTCGGCGCGCTGGGCCACCTCCTTGGTGTTGGCGCCGAGCTGGGCGGAGATGACGATGACGAGGCCGCGGGTGCCATCGACGCCGCCCTCACCGAAGCGCGGCTCGGGTCCCTCGACCACGCGGCCGAGGTCGGCCAGGCGGAGCGCGGAGCCGTCCCGCTCGCGAACGACGGTTCCGCCGAGCTGGGCCGCCGTGGTGGCCTGCCCTTCGGCGCGCACGGTGATGCGCTGGTTGGCGCCTTCGATCACGCCCGCGCCCCGCACACCGGTGGCTCGCGACGCGGCCTCCACCACCTCCGCCACACCGATCCCGTGAATCCGCAGACGCTCGGGGTCGAGCTGGACCTGCCATTGCCGCACCTCCCCGCCGAAGACGGCGACCTTGGAGACGCCCGGCGTGGCGAGAAGGCGGGGGCGCATCACCCAGTCCACGAAGGTGCGCTGCTCCATCAGCGTGCGCGTGGATGAGGTGACGCCGATTACCAGCACCGTGCTCGAGGACGAGGTGAGCGGGGTCAGGACCGGCGGCGCGACGGTCTCGGGCAGTCTGCCGGCCACTTCGACCAGCCGCTCCGCCAACGACTGCCGGGCGCGGTAGATGTCCTGGTGCTGGGCGAGCACCGCCGTGATGACGGACAGGCCCTGGATGGACTGCGACCGCACGGCGGCGATCCCTTCGACGCCGTTGATCGCATCCTCGATCGGCTTGGTGACGAGGACCTCGACCTGCTCGGGCGAGAACCCCGGTGCCTCGGTCTGGATGGAGACCTGCGGCGGGGCGAACTCCGGGAACACGTCGAGCCGCGAGGCCGCCACGACCCCGGCGCCGTACACCGCCAGCGCCAGGGCGAGCCCCACGACAACCCCGCGGTGGCGAACCGCCTGCCGGACGAGCGCTGTCAGCATGCCCTGACCGCGCGCGTCACTCCCCTGCCTCGTCGCCCACCGTCACGCGGGCCCGGAACTCCTCGGAGAGCAGCTCCTGCGCGCCGCGGACGACGACGGTGTCGCCGGCCTCGAGCGGCTCACCGCTGATCCACCCACCAGGGGCGGGGCGCTCGGTGGAGACCCGAACGCGCTCGTACCGGCCTGCCCCGCGCTGCCGGTAGGCCCAGGCCAGCCCTTCCCACTGCACCACCGCGGAGTCGGGCACCAGCACCCCGGCGGCCGCCTTGCCGGCGCGAGGTACCAGCAGAAGCACCGGTGTTCCGGGCAGAGCACCCGGCCAGCCACGCTCGGCGCGGTAGAGATAGACCGGGCGGCGGGTGACCGGATCGGCTTCGGCGGCGGGGCCGACGAGCCGGGCGTCCACTCGCATCTGTTCGCCGAGCGGCCCGAGCGCAAGGCGCGGCGGTGGAAGATCCCCGGCACGGTCGGGCCAGGCTACCCGCACGAGCGGGCGGCTGTAGTCGGCGATCTCGAGCAGCGACTGGCCGGCCTCGACCAGCGCGCCCGGCTGCGCCCCGACGCGGGTGACCACACCGCCGATCGGCAGCGAGAGCGGCCGCGCGTCCGATACCTGGGCGAGCACCGCGCCGGCCGCCACCCGGTCGCCGAGCGAAGGCCAGCGCGCGCTCGGCGGCACCGAGAGCCGGCCCGAGACCGGCGCACGCAGGACGGCGGACCGTCCGTTCTCCGCGGCGACCTCGCCGGGCAAGCGATCCGCCGGCGCGCGCGACGCCGCCGAGAGCACGTCGACGGCGAGCCCGATCCGCCCGCGCTCGGCGGAATCGAACGCCACCTGCGCGGCCCCCTGATCGCCCTCCACCACCCGGCTCGGCGCCACTACGGGCGCATCACGCTCGGCCTCGAGGGCCACCTCGCGGGTGTGGGCGCGGTAGAGCCAGATGAGGCCGAAGGCTACGCCCAGGGCGATGAGGACCGGGACGATTCGTCGCGCAACCGCGTTCACCTCGCAGCTCCTCCCGGGGGTTCGTCGGGGTCCGTCCGCACGTCGGGCCACGTCTCTCCGCCGGGGCCGCTGCTCCACACGCCCACCGCCGCGTCGAGCGACTGTCCTGCCCCGCGCGCGCGGGCCTCGGCGGCCAGCCTCGCGCGCTCCGCCCGCGCCAGTGCGAGGTCGGCGAGCGCGGGCTCGAGCCGAGTCGTCTCGCCCCGCTGCCAGGCCGCCTGGGCCAACTCGGCCGCGCGGGTCGCGACGGCCACCTGCGAGTCGGCCGCGGTCCGGCCAAGCGCCGCACCCCGGCACCCGGCCAGGGCCGCGTCGAGCTCCGCCAGCGGCGCGTCCTGCGCCTCGGCGACGCGGGCGGCCGCCGCCGTGCGCGCCACTTCGGCTTCGGCGATGGGTGCGCGGTTCCGGAATCCGAACAGCCCGGGGAGCGCCAGCGCGAGCGTCCAGCGCTTCACACCCTGATCGAAAATGAACCCGGGCCCGAGATCCAGATCGGGCCGCTGGCGTGCGACCTCGAGTCGCACCGCGGCCTCGGCCACCGCGTACTCCGCCAGGGCACCCGCGAGCTCGGGACGACGGGTGAGCGTCAGCGCCGCGAGCGAGTCCCCGCCGGCGGTCAGCCGATCGCACCCCCGACCGGGCGATGGTATCACGGTGATGGAGTCGAGCGCCGTCGCCGGCACCGCGAGGACACCCGCCAGCTCGGCCCGGGCGTCGAGTGCCGCCGCCTGCGCCGTGGCCGCCTCGGCCCGGGCCGCCTCGACCTCGGCGCCGGTGCGGGCCAGGTCCGCGCTGGTGAGCGCCGCCTCCCGGAACCGTCCGCGCTCGAGCTCGTGCACTTCGAGCAGCGCGGCGAGCTCGCGCCGGCTCCGGGCGGCATCATCCTCAGCAAAGGCGAGCGTCGCCGCGCTCGCGCGCGAGCGCTGAACGACCCGCCAGGCGGTGAGCCGGAGCGCCGCTTCGGCGACGGCGGTACGGGCCCGCGCCTGCTGGATCCGCGCGCCGCGCTTTCCGCCCAGCTCGACCGTGAACAGCCCCGCCAGCGATGCTACCCAGGGCGACTGGCCCTCGCCGCCGGCCACGGCGCGCTCGACGCTCCCTTCGGCGCCCGCCACCGGACGCGCCCCGGCGGTCCGCTCGCCCGCGCGCGCCGTGCGCCATTCGGCCCGCGCCCGGTCGAGCTCGGCGCGCAGCCGGAGCGCGGCGACCGCGAGCTGACGATCGGTCCACCGCGCGCCGTCCGGCTGTCCCGCGAACCGGGCCACCCACGCGCGCAGCGCGGGATCGTCCAGCCGGCGCGCGCGGTACTCGGCGGCATGCACCGCGGGATCCACCGGCCGCGGCACGTAATGCGCGCACCCGGCGAGGAGGCCGAGGGAGCCAAGCAGGAGGCGGCGACGGCGCATCGCTTCAGCCGCGGGGGTGGAACTGCTTGTGGACCGAGCGCAGGTACTCCCGGTCAACGTGCGTGTAGATCTGCGTGGTGGAGAGATCGGCGTGCCCCAGCATCTCCTGCACCGCCCGGAGATCGGCCCCGCCCTCGAGGAGATGGGTGGCGAAGCTGTGCCGGAGCGTATGCGGCGTCACGCGCTTGGTGATCCCCGCGCGCCGGGCGGCCTGCTTCACGATGCCCCACGCCCCGACCCGCGAGAGCGGCCGCCCGCGGGCGTTGAGCAGCACCCGCCCGCCGCTCGCACCCCGGTCGAGCTCGGGGCGGAGCTGATGCAGGTAGACCGACACCGCGCCGATCACCGCGCGGCCGATCGGCACCAACCGCTCCTTGCTTCCCTTCCCGAACACCCGCACCAGCCCCTCCGTCAGCAGCAAATCGGTGGTCCCGAGACCGCAGAGCTCGGAGACCCGCATACCGGCGCCATAGCCGAGCTCGAGCAGGGCACGGTCGCGCCAGGCCAGCGGGTGGTCGACCTCGGGCGCGGCGAGGAGCGTTTCGACCTCGCGCACGGTGAGCGTGTCGGGGAGGACGCGCCCCCGCCGGGGCGACTCCAGGCGCTCGCTCGGATCGTCGGCAATGCGGCCTTCGCCCAGGAGAAAGCCGTAGTAGGTCCGGACCGCCGAGACCTCCCGGCGGATGGTGGCCGCGCTCAATCCCAGATCCTTGAGCAGGTAGATGAAGTCGCGCAGCAGCGCCCGCGTCACCCGGCCGGGATCGTGGACGCCCTTCGCGGCGGCGAACTCCGCCAGTCGCTGCAGGTCGCGCAGGTAGGCGTCGACGGTGTTCTCGCTGTGGCCCGACTCGAGCGCGAGAAAGTCCCGGAAGCCTTCCAGCCCGAAGTCGCGCGCGGCGCGCTCGCGCAGCTCCGCGACGGTCACGCGCCGAGCCGGGCCTGCACGCGCTCGCGCACCTCGGCCAGCTCCGCGGGCCCGATGCCGAGCAGCTCGGCGGCCAGATGCATCAGCCGCTCCTCGTGCGCGCCGATGGCCCCGTCGGCAAACGCCACGATCCACATCCGCTCGACCAGCTCGAGCCGCTGCTGGCGGCCCACCCGCCGGCGGAGGCGCTGCGCATACCCGGCGAAGCGGCTGCGGCGCTCGGCTTCAGCCGCGGGTCGCGGCGGCGCGGGGAGGGGCGCGAGCCCCCACCGGACATGCAGGTGCCGGGCGATGAGCGCGCGGTCATCGGGCGTGAGCGCGGGATCGGCGTAGGCGAGCTCGATCACCAGGATGGCGGCCGCCTCGCGCGCGGAGCCCTCGGCCACGTCGGTGCCGGACAGGAAGGAGGGCGCGGCGGGGTCGAGCGCGTCCTGCGTGGCGTGCCAGACCCGCTCGCGCCGCCGGCCCCGCAGCCGGAGGAGGTACCAGGCGGCGCCCACGCCGACGAGCACCAGCGAGATCACGACCATCGTCCGGTTCACGCCGCTGAGCAGCGCGGTGATGCGGCCCCACTCCGCACCGACCAGCGCCCCGAGGATGGTGATGCCGCCGTACCACAGCGCGGACGCCAGGCCCATCGGGACGAAGGTCCGCATGGCGCCGAGCCCGACCAGTCCCGCGAACGGCGGCACCACGGCACGGATGCCCGGAAGGAAACGGCTGAGGAAGATGCCGACGGTCCCGAAGCGGAGGTACTCTCGCTCGATCACCGCCAGCGAGCGCGGCGCGAGCAGCCGCCGGCCGGTGGGCGAGGCGAAGAGGCGCCGGCCGTACTTCCGGGCCGCGAGGTAGACGCCGGCCGCGCCGAGCAGGTTGGCCACCCAGGTCACCAGGAAGACGGCGGCCGGCGTGGTAACACCCCGATGAGAGAGGAATGCCCCGAGCGCCACCGCGGTGTCGGACGGGACCGGGGGCACCACGTTTTCCACCGCCGCGAGCACGGCGAGAACCACGTAGACGACGGCGGGCGGAAGGTGAGCCAGCCAATCGAGCAGCGTCTCGATCAGCGTGCCTCCAGCACGGCGACGGCGATGACCGCGAGCCCCTCCCCACGTCCGACGAATCCCATTCCTTCGTTGGTCTTGGCCTTGACGCTGATCGCGCCCGGCTCGACGCCCAGCCGGCTCGCCAGCGCGGCACCCATCGCGACCAGATGCGGTCCGAGCCGCGGCGCCTCGGTGATCACGGCGCAGTCGGCCTGGGCCAGCGTGAGCCCGCGGCCGCGCACCAGCTCGTGGGCCGCGCGGAGCAGCTCCATGGAATCGGCGTCCTTCCAGCGCGGTTCGGTATCGGGAAAGAGCTGACCGATGTTGCCGGCGCCCGCGGCGCCCAGAATGGCGTCGGTGAGCGCGTGCGCCACCGCATCGGCATCCGAATGCCCCGCCAGCCCGTGCGAGTGCGGCACGGCGACGCCGCCAAGCACGAGCGGCCGCCCCGGGACGAAGCGGTGGGAGTCGTATCCGATGCCGACGCGCGTCACGCCGCGGCGGGCTCCTCGATGACGCTGTAGTCCTGCCGGCGGCGCATCGGCCGGAAGCCAGCGTCACGGATGAGCCGCTCGATCTCATCCAGGGTCGCACGATAGGTCGTGCCCGCCGCCGAGACCACGTTCTCCTCCATCATGAGGCTGCCGTAGTCGTTGGCGCCGAAGCGGAGCGCGATCTGCCCCACCTTGTGGCCCATCGTGACCCAGGACGACTGCAGGTTGGGGACGTTGTCGAGCACGATGCGCGCGAGCGCGAGGGTCCGGAGGTAGGTCACCGCGTCGGTCTTCTCGTAGTGCGACATGCCGGGCGTGCCCTCGGGCTGGAGGGGCCAGCAGATGAACGCGGTGAAGCCGCCGGTGCGCTGCTGCACGTCGCGCACGCGAAGCAGGTGCTCGACCCGGTCCGCTTCGGTCTCGCCCAGTCCGTACATCATGGTGACCGAGGTCTTCATCCCCTGCCGATGGGCCTCCTCCTGAACCCCCAGCCACTCCTCGGTCTGCGCCTTCTTCCGGGCGACGCGCTCGCGGATCCGGTCGACCAGGATCTCACCGCCCCCCCCGGGGATGCTGTCGAGCCCCGCCTCGCGGAGCTCGCGCACGACCTCGGGCACGGCGATGCGGAAGCGCTCGCTGAAGAACACCACCTCGGACGGGGAGAAGCCGTGAATGTGGATCGGGTGGTGGCGCTTGATGTAGCGCATGAGGTCGAGGTACCACTCGAAGGGGATGTACGGGTTGTGGCCGCCCTGCAGCAGGATCTGCACACCGCCAAGCGCCTTGCACTCGTCGATCTTGGCGCCGATCTCCTCGAAGCTCAGCACGTACCCCTGCCCGTCCCTGGGCCGGCGGTAGAACGCGCAGAACTCGCAGTCGGCCACACAGACGTTGGTGTAGTTGATGTTCCGGTCGATGATGTAGGTGACCACCGGCTCCGGGTGGCGCCGCCACCGTTCCGCATCGGCCATCTGCCCCAGCTCCAGCAACGGCGTCCGTTGATAGAGCTCAAGGAGCCCCTTGAACTCGCTCGAGCTACGATCCACAACTCCCATATCAGCAGCCCCTTAGGTCACCAAGCCTGAGTTACCGTCTAGCCGTCCGCCTGTCCGCTGTCCGTCCGCCCTCACGCTGCGGCGATGAACGACAACGATCCATCCGGTACCAGACCCTCCTGCGCCAGCCGCCGGAAGAAATCGGTGAGGCCGGCCAGGTGGCGGTACGACAGGGCGTAGTCGAGGTCGCCGAGGTAAGCTCGGCACACGGCCTCGGCGACGCCGGTGCTGCGCGCGGCGGCCGCGGCGAGCTCGTCGAGGTGGGCCAGCCCCCAGCGGCGCGACTCCAGCAGCCGGGCGTGGACCTTCTGCACCGGCTCCGTGGGCGCGTCGCGCCGGGCCGCCCACACCGCGAAGACGAACGGCAGCCCGGTCCACGCCTTCCACTCGGCCCCGAGATCGACCCGGACCGGGTAGAGCCCCTGCGCGGCGAGCAGGAGCGCCGCGTCGCCGATCACGAGCACCGCGTCGTGCGGCAGGCCCGCGAGCGCGCCGAGATCAGCCGCTTCGGCGCGCGCGGTGGCGTAGCGCGGGCGCACGTTCCAGCGGTGGCGGGCCAGCAGGTCGAGCAGCAGCACGGAGGTCCGCGACGACGCGGTGCGGAGCACCGTACAGCCGTCGAGCTCCTCGACCGGCCGGCGCGAGAACAACGCGACGCTGTGCACCGGCCCGTCGCAGGTGATGGCGAGGTCGGGGAGCAGATGGTACGCCGCCGCGTTGCGCGCGTACTCCACCGCCGATACCACGCTCACCTGGAGCTCGCCCGCGGCAAGGAGGTCGTTGAGCTCGGATGCGGTGCCGCTCACCAGCTCGGCGGCGACGGGCACCAGACCGCGGTCCACCGCACTGTAGACGGGGTAGCAGTTGATCCAGGGAATGCGGCCCAGTCTCATGCCGCGTGCACCACGGGCAGGGCCGCGCCGCGGCGGACCGTGGGCTCGGGCGGCGGGTCGTCGAAGTCCTCGCGCACGGCGCGGTACAGGCTGTCGCGCTCGACCGGGCGCTTCCCCGCCCCGCGGATGAGCCGCACGAGCCCGAGATAGGGCATGTGCATCTGGGTGCGTGCGCCCGCCTCGTGATAGACGCGCTCGTAGACCACCGTGCCTTCCACGTCGTCGCACCCGAATCCCAGCGCGATCTGCGACAGGAACGGGGTCACCATCGGCCAGTGGGTCTTCACGTGGGGCACGTTGTCGAGGAACAGCCGGGCCACGGCGATGTTCTTCAGGTCCTCGTATCCCGAGGTCGCCGTCCCGACCCGGCCCAGCTCCTCGCCCAGCTCGTTGTGGTCGGGATGGTAGGCGAGCGGGATATAGGTCAGGAACCCGCCGGTCTCGTCCTGCAGGTCGCGCAGCATGGCGAGGTGCGCGACGCGGTCGGCGGCGGTCTCCACGTGCCCGTAGAGCATGGTGCAGTTGGTGGGAATACCCAGTTCGTGCGCCGTCCGGTGCACGCGGATCCATTCCTCGCCGGTGAGCTTCCGCTCGGCGATGGTGGCGCGCACCGCCGTGCTGAACACCTCCGCGCCGCCGCCGGGAAGGCTGGTGAGCCCCGCCTCGCGCAGCGCGAGCAGCACGTCGCGCTCGGAGATGCGCTCGATCCGGGCCAGGTGCGCGATCTCGACAGCGGTCAGCGCCTTGATGTGGACGTTCGGGTGGCGCTCCTTGAGCCCGCGCAGCATGTCGGTGTAGTAGCTCAGACGGAGCTTGGGATGCAGCCCACCCACAATGTGGAACTCGCGCGTCGGCATGCCGCGCGCCTGCTCCGCCTCGTGGAAGACCTCCTCGAGCGAGCGGGTGTAGGCCCCGTCCTCCTTCGGCGTGCGCGCGAACGAACAGAAGGTGCAGGTGTGACGGAGGATGCAGACGTTGGTGGGGTTGATGTGCTGGTTGGCGGAGAAAAGCACGCGGTCGCCGTTGTGCCGCGTGTTGGCGTAGTCCGCCAGCCGCCCCAGCCCCAGCAGGTCGGTGGTGGTGTACAGCGCAACGCCTTCACTCGCATCCAGCCGTTCACCGGCGAGCACCTTGGCCGCGATCGGCTGGAGCGCGGGGTCCTGCAGACGGAACGCATCGATCCCTTCGGCCATGCTATCTCCTTGGGACGGCACAGGTAAGCCTGGGCAAATCTAGCCGCGCGCGGGGCGCCGCTGCCAGCGGGTGGGGGGTCCGGGGCGGCAAGGCCGCGCGGGCGGATCTTCGCAGCCCTGTCGCCACGAAGACACAAAGAGCACGAAGGCGGCTTGGACCACGGAGCTCATCGGGATGCGGAGCGACCACCAACAATTTCGATGGGGTCCGGGTCCGAGGGAGGATGATTGCGCGAGGAGATACCCTTCGCGCCCTTCGGGTCTTCGTGGTGAAAATGGCAAACGATGCTCGCGCGGACAACGGAGCGCTTCACGAGCCCGTCGGCGCCAGGTCCCAGGAGACCGGTGCGCCTTCCGTTCCGTCGCGGCGCACCGCTCGCGCAGGCCAGCGTGGCCGACCGGAGGCATCGCCCAACGCGTCCGAACAATCCGTCGCGTTGCCCCCGGCACGCCGAGCCAACGGCGCATTGGGGCCATAAACGCCCCGAGTGGGGCATTCAACTGGACCAGCCACCGCCATTTTTCGGCGTTTGCTCACGTTTGTGAGAATCCGCCGGATTTCAGCCGCCGCGTTCCGGCTGCGCCGCATGTGCTTGGTCTGTTTGATTTATCCACTCTGTTCCACACCGCCCGTGGACGCGTTTGGTTTGCCGACTTTTCCCACAGACGCTTGTTAGAGGAGGTCAAACGCATAGATTGAAATGGACCCTACCCGGAGGACCGATGGGCCCGGATCCGGACTACTCCCGCGCCGCGCTGGCGCGGTTCATCGAATTCGTGGTGGAAAAGGGGCTGGTGCACCCCGCCACGGCCCAGGGCTGGCGGGTGGCCACGGCCAAGGTGCTGGAGGAGCTCTCGGCGGAGGACGCGGAGGACGTCCGCCGCATCGACCTGCCCGCGACCTTCCGGGCGTTCCTGAACCGGAATCCGGGGCGGCTCTCCCCGGCTTCGGTCGGGGAATATCGCCGGCGGGTCGGCCGCGCAATCGAGGAGTTCGTCCGCTGGGCGGAGGACCCCGGCGGCTACGCGTTCCGCCCGGCGGGACGTCCGCCGAAAACGGAAAGCCGCCCGCGTCCGAACGGCGGGCGGCCGGAGACGCGGGCGGCGGAGCGCCCAGCCCTTCAGCGCGAGACGGCGACCATCGCGTCGGCAGGCGGGATCGCGCTGGAGTACCCGCTCCGGCCCGACCGTTCGGCGCAGGTGGTCGTCCCGCGCGATCTCACGGTGGACGAGGCCCGCCGGATGGGCGCATTCCTGCTGACGCTGGCAGTGGATTTCCGGCCGCCGGGCACTCCCGATGCGGCCTGAGGGAACGGAGCGGGCCTACTCCTCCCAGCGGCGCACGGCGAGCGTCACGTTGTGGCCGCCGAAGCCGAAGGAGTTCGAGAGCGCCACCCGGACCGGCCGCTCCACCTTCTGGTTGGGCGCGCAGTCCAGGTCGCACTCGGGGTCGGGCGTGAACTGATTGATCGTGGGGGGCACCACTCCGCAGCGGGCCGCCAGCAGCGACACCGCGAACTCCAGGGCCCCCGCACCACCCAGCAGGTGACCCGTCATCGATTTGGTCGAACCGAAGATCAGCTTGCGCGCCTGCTCCCCGAAGACCGCCTTCACCGCCTCGGTCTCCGCGACATCGCCCTGCTGCGTCGAGGTGCCGTGGGCGTTGATGTAGTCCACGTCGGCGGGATCGATCCCTCCGCTGTCGAGACACAGCCGCATCGCGCGCTGCGCCCCTTCCCCGTGCTCGGCCGGTGCGGTGATGTGGTAGGCGTCGCCGCTGAGGCCGTACCCCAGCACCTCGCCCAGGATCCGGGCGCCGCGGCGCTCGGCGTGCTCGAGGCTCTCGAGCACGATGATGGCGCCGCCGTCGCCCAGCACGAACCCGTCACGATCACGGTCGAAGGGACGGCTCGCCGTCTCGGGCGAGTCGTTGCGGGTGGAGAGCGCCTTCATGTTGGCGAATGCCGCCACCGTGAGGCCGGTGATCGCGGCCTCCGAGCCGCCCGTCACCATGGCGTCGGCCTGGCCGTGGCGGATCATGTTGAAGGAGTCACCAATCGCGTGGGCGGAGGAGGCGCAGGCCGACACCGTGGCGTAGTTGGGCCCGCGCAGGCCGTAGCGGATGGAGACCAGTCCCGCCGCGATGTCGGGGATGAACATCGGCACGAAGAACGGCGAGACGCGGTCGGGCCCCTTGAGGACGAACGCCGAGCAGTTCTCCTCGTAGGTCTGCATCCCGCCGATGCCGCTGCCGATCACGGCGCCGGTCCGATCGGGGGATGGGAACCGGCCTTCCAGTCCGGCCTGGGTGACGGCCTGATGCGCCGCCGCGAGCGCGAACTGCGCGAAGAGGTCGTACCGCCGCGCCTCCTTGCGGTCCATGTACTGCAGCGGGTCGAACCCCTTCACCTCGCACGCGAAGCGCACCGAGAGCTTCGCGGGATCGAACTTGGTGATCGGCGCCGCGCCCGGCGTGCCAGTCAGCAGCGCAGCCCAGGTGGATTCGACGTCGGTCCCCACGGGAGTCACCAGGCCGAGGCCGGTGACGACGACTCGCTGGGCCAAGCTACTTCCCGATCTTCTCGTGGAGGTAGTTCATGGCGTCGCCCACGGTGCGCAGCTTTTCCGCGTCCTCGTCCGGAATGTCGATGTCGAACTCCTTCTCGAACGCCATCACGAGCTCCACCGTGTCCAGGCTGTCGGCACCGAGGTCTTCCATGAAGCTGGCATCGCTGGTGAGCTTTTCCCGCTCGACGCCGAGCTCCTCGACGATGATGTCCTTGACCTTCTCTTCGACGTTGCTCATGTCGTCCTCGATTGGAGTGTCACGCACAGAGGTCAGATGACCATCCCACCATCGACCACCAGTACCTGCCCCGTCACGTAGCGGGCCAGGTCCGAGGCGAGAAAGAGGACCGCCCCCGCGACGTCATCGGGATCCCCCAGCCGCCCCAGCGCAATGTCCTGTAATAATGTGGCCCGCGCCGCCTCCGGCAAGGCGGCGGTCATGTCGGTCGCGATGAAGCCGGGGGCCACGCAGTTGACCAGAATACCGCGACCCGCGTACTCGCGGGCCACCGATTTGGTGAACCCGATCAGCCCCGCCTTGCTCGCGGCGTAGTTGGCCTGCCCCTTGTTGCCGGTGATGCCCACGACGCTGCTGATGTTGATGATGCGCCCCGCGCGCCGCTTCATCATGCCCTTGAGCACGGCACGGGTGGTGTGGAACGCCCCCTTCAGGTTGGCGTCGAGCACCGCGTTCCAATCGTCCTCCGACAACCGGAGCAGGATGTTGTCGCGCGTGACGCCGGCGTTGTTCACCAGGATGTCGATGGGCGCGAGCGCCCGCTCGGCCGCGGCGATAGCCGACTCGACCTGGGCCTGGTCGGTCACGTCACAGGCGAAGCCGGCAGCGCGCTGGCCCAGCTCGGCGGCCGTGGCGTCGGCCCGGGCGGCGTCGCGCCCGACGACGGCCACCGCGGCGCCGGCCGCGTGCAGCATCCGGGCGATGGCGAGTCCGATGCCGCGCGTGCTGCCGGTGACGAACGCGGTCCGCCCGCCCAGGTCGATCGCGGTCACGCGAGGAAGCGCTCCACCTCGTCGGCCGTCCCGAGCGACACGGTGGTCGCGCCGGGCACGATGCGCTTGAGCAGCCCCGAGAGGACGTTGCCCGGGCCGAGCTCGAGGAAAGTGGCGCCCGGCGCCAGCTCCGCGGCGGCGCGCATGCAGGCCACCCAGCGCACCGGGGCCGTGAGCTGGTCGAGCAGCAGGCGC
>DASUXW010000179.1:0-6932 GCA_036377715.1 Gemmatimonadales bacterium | reverse complement strand
AGCGGGACCGGCACACCAGACCAATCTCGGTGTGCCGGTCCCGCTCACCGCTTACCGCTCACTGCTCACCGCTTTACCGCTCCCCGCTCCCACCCTGACCGCCCGGTTCGCCCGCTCGAACTCCTTCATGGAGGCCACCAGCGCCTCGACCGCGGCCACCGGGCAGGCGTTGTAGATGCTGGCGCGCATGCCGCCGACGGAGCGGTGCCCCTTGAGGCCGCTCAGGCCGCGCTTGGAGGCCTCGGCCAGAAAGGCGGCGTCGAGCTCCTCGGTGGGCGCGCGGAAGCAGACGTTCATGAGCGAGCGGCTGTCGGGCTGTGCGGTGCCCTGGAAGAACTCGCTCGCGTCGATGTGGTCGTAGAGCAGTTTCGCCTTGGCCTCGTTGTGCTGCGCCATCGCCGCCAGACCGCCCTGCGACTGGATCCACTTGAACACCTCGCCCACCATGTAGATCCCGAACGTGGGCGGGGTGTTGTAGAGTGACTTCTCCTTGGCGAAGGTGCGGTACTGCAGCATCGTAGGCAGGTTGGCCGGGCCCGCCTCGGCCAGGTCCTTCCGGATGATCACCAGCACCACGCCCGAGGGCCCCAGGTTCTTCTGGGCGCCCGCGTAGGTGAGGCCGTACTTCCGGACGTCGATAGGCCGGCTGTACATGTCGCTCGACGTGTCGGCGATGAGGGGAGCACCGGCCGGCACTTGCGGCTCGGTCTTCCACTGGGTGCCGTAGATGGTGTTGTTGGTGGTGAGGTGTACGTATGCCGGGTTGGCCGAGTACTTGATCTCGTCGGCCCGAGGGATCCGGTCGAAGTTGGTGGCCTCGCTGCTGCACGCGATGTGCACCGTGCGGCTCAGTATCTTCGCTTCCTTCACGGCCTTCTGCGACCAGACGCCGGTGAGGAGGTAGTCGCCGGTGCGGTCGGGAGGCAGCAGGTTCATCGGCACCATCGCGAACTGGAGCGACGCGCCGCCCTGCAGGAAGAGCACGTGGTAGTCGTCCGGGATTCCGGCCAGCTCGCGGCAAGCCGCCTCGGCCTCGGTGATGATCCGGTCGAACACCTTGCCGCGGTGGCTGTGCTCCATGATGCCGATCCCGCTCCCCGCCACGTCCCAGACGGCGTCCTGCGCCTTCCGCAGGACGGGCTCGGGCAGCACGGCGGGGCCGGCGCTGAAATTGAAGATGCGGTCGGTCATTGGCGAACCTCGTTGATAAGATCGTCGGACGGTCGGAACGGCTGAAGGTCGGAAGACAACGGCCCGCGGTGCCCTGTCATCTTCCGACCTTCAGTCGTTCAGTCCTTCCGCCTTCCTTGCTCCTCCCGTCCAGCTCCCCCAGCTCCACGCTGATGATGTCCGGGTTCCCGGTGCGGATCCGTTCCAGCGCGCCCGCGTCGGGCGGGCCATCGAGGTGGATGCGCACCAGGGTGGCCTGCGCGCCGTGATAGATGATGCTCTCCACCTCCTCGACGTTGATGTCGCCGCCCGCGAGCACGCCGAAGACGTGAGCCAGCACGCCGGGACGGTTCCGGTGCCGCACCGACAGCACGTGCGTCGCGGAGCTCCTCGCCAGCCGGTTGACCACGTTCGGCACCTCGCCGGTGGCCTGGAACGTCCGAACGATGCGGATCACCTCGTGCGCGATCGCCACCTGCGCCTGCTCGGTGGACGCGCCCACGTGGTGGGTGCCATAAACGCCGGGCGCCTGCACGATCGGATTGGTGAACGTGCCCGTTGGTCCCGCCGGCTCGTTGGCAAACACGTCGAGCCCCACCCGGATCCCCTTCTCCCGCACCGCCTGCTCCAGCGCGGCCTCGTCCACCACCGAGCCGCGCGAAGTGTTGATCAGGTACGCGCCCGGACGCATGGCGGCCAGGAACTCGGCGTTGACCAGGTGCCTGGTCTCGGTGTTTGCGGCGCAGTTGATGGAGACCGCGTCCGACAGCCGGGCCACGTCGATCGGCGTCTGGGCATACACCACGCCCAGCCGGTCGGCTTCCTCCTGCGTGAGGCTCCGCGACCAGGCGACCACCCGCATGCCGAACGCCTGCGCCCGCGCCGCTACTTCGCGGCCGATCTGCCCCAGCCCCACGATGCCGAGCCGGCGGCCGTAGAGCCCGCGCGCCTTGGAGTACTCGCCCTTGTTCCAGACACCCTGCCGGAGATCGGCGGTCTGGTCGGGGATGCGCCGATCGCAGGAGAGCAGGAGACCCATCACCAGCTCGGCGACCGCCACCGCGTTCTTGCCGGGGCAGTTGGAGACGAACACGCCCCGGCGCGAGGCGGCGGCCACGTCGATGGTGTCGATCCCGGCGCCAGCCCGGATCACCAGCGACAGCGCCGTCCCGGCCTCGAGCGTCTCGGCGGAGACCTTTTTGCCGCGCACGATGAGGATGCCGGGATCCACCTCGCGCATCAGCCCCGGCAGATCTTCGGCCTTGACCTCCGGCCGTGCGACGACCGTGCAGCCGAGCTCCTTGAGCCCGTCCACGCCTACCTTCTCGAACTTGTCCGCGATCAGCACCTTCATGCGACATCGCTCCAGCCAGCCATGGGAACTACAAGGTATGCACGAAGAGCCCGCTTCGCAGCTTGGGCTCGAACCAGGTGCTCTTGGGCGGCATGATCCTGCCGGCATCCGACACCGCCATGAGCTGCTCGAGCGTGGTGGGATGGAGCGCGAACGCGATCGCCATCTCGCCCGAGCGCACCCGGCGCTCCAGCTCCGCCGTCCCCCGGATCCCGCCGACGAAGTCGATCCGCGGATCGGTGCGCGGATCGCCGACGGCCAGGAGGGGGCCCAGCACCCGGTCCTGGAGCAGCGACACATCCAGCGAGGCGATCGGATCGGACCCGTCGATGGTGCGCTGGTCGAGCTCCAGCCGGTACCACCGCCCGTCGAGGAACACGCCGAAAGCGCCGGCATGCGGCGGGCTCGGCTCGCCGGTGGGGCTCAGGCGACCCACCTGACCCAGCCGCTCGAGCACCTGGGCCGGCGTCTGACCCGCGAGGTCACGCACCACGCGGTTATAAGGAAGGATGCGGAGCTCCTCGGCGGGAAACAGCACGGCCAGGAACCACTCGTACTCGCCCGCGCCGCGCTCCGCCGGAGGCGCGGCGCGCAGCTCGCGGCCCGCGCGCCACGCGCTGGCGGAGCGGTGGTGGCCATCGGCCACGTAGGCGTGCGGGACCGACTCGAATGCAGCGATGAACGCGGCGGGATCGGGGATGCGCCAGACGGTGTGGCGCACACCATCGGCCGCGGTGAAGTCGTAGAGCGGCGGCGCCTCGGCCACGGCGCCGGAGAGCTCGGCGATCCCGGGCCGGTCGCGATAGGTCAGGAACACCGGCTCGGCGTTGGCGCGGAGCGTGAGGACGTGGCGCGTACGGTCGTCTTCCTTATCCTGACGGGTCTTTTCGTGCTTGCGGATGACGTCGTGCTCGTAATCGTCGATGTGGACGCAGCCCACCACGCCGGTCTGCGCACGGCCATCCATGATTTGCCGGTAGAGGTACAGCGCGGGAGCGTCCTCCCGGACCAGAATCCCCTCGGCCTGAAAGCGGTCCAGCGCTTCGCGCGCGCCCGCGTAAATTCGCGGGTCGTGCGGGTCCGTCTCGGGCGGAAGATCGATGTCCGATCGACCCACGTGCAGGAAGCTGTACGGATTGCCTCGGGCGAGGGCGGCCGCCTCCTCGCGGTTCACCACGTCGTAGGGGACGGAGGCCACGCGTTCGGCGAGCTCGGGACGAGGGCGGACGGCGCGGAAGGCATGCAGGCGCATGGGCGGCATCCTACCCCGAGGCCGCCGCCCCGGCAAGCCGACGCGGGCCGGCCGCCAGCCAGAGCAGCGCGATGACGAGCTCCGCCGCGGCATCGAGCAGATAGATCGGCGAGATGCGGCCGCCCAGGGCATAGATCAGATCGATCGCCGCGAGCCCCAGCGGGCTTCCGATGGCGACGATCAGCACCGGCGCGCCCAATCGCCTCTCGCGCGCGGCCGCGATCAGCGCCGCCCCGATCACGATGGCGAGCACGCCCACCGTCTTCACCAGCCAGAGGTCGGTCTTGGGACCGGTGACGCGCTGAAAGCTGTAGATGTCCACGATGGCCCACACCCCCGTGAGCACGTAGAACCACCCCTGTACTCGCGCCAGCAGCGCCGGCATCCGCTCGCTCATGACCGCCTCCCGGTCTCGCAAAGTACGAGGGGCAATATCCCCGCCCAGTGCGGCAGCGCACGCCGTGGCAGGCGGCTGCCGGGGCGAAGGAATGCCGGAGCCGGGCCACCCGGTTCGGCCGTCGCGGGTAACCCTGTCGGACGACACCGCTTCGGCACCGCGGCTCGGGGTCGTCATGGCTGCGCGCAGCGTGAGCGAGTCGCTGCATCTGCCAACTTGGGCGTGCAGGGGAATGCACTCGAGGCGAGCATGAATTTGGCAGGCTCAGGCGTATCCATCGGCACACACCCGAGGCCGCATGTACCGGATCGAGCTCGCCCCCGGCGAGGTAACCGTCTTCCGCACGATCGAAGAGCTGGCGACCGGGGTACGCAACGGCGTGATCTCGCCGCGCGCGCGGATCTTTCACGCGGCGACGGACAAATGGCTGCCGATCGAGTTTCACCCCCACTACAAGAAGGTGCTCGAGACGCCGGCCGGCCAACCGGTCGAGCCGCCGCCTGCCCGGCGCACACCAGAACCAGCGCCTGCCGCAGCGGCGGCGGAGGAGGTGCGCGGGGAGCCGGAGATCGGGCCCACAGCCGTCGCCACGGCTTCCCCGGTACTCCAGCTTCCGAAGATCTCGTATCCCGAAGTTGCGCGTGCTGACGAGCCCGCGCCGGAGCCGACCCCGAAGTCGGGCGGTGCACCTCGCCGGCCGCTCCATCTCGCCACCCTTGCCCTGGTGCTCGCCGCCGGAGGGTATCCGGTGGTGTCGGCATTTGCACCTGCACCATCCACGCAGGGCCCGATGCAGGCGACTGTGGTCGAGCGTCCGGTGCTGCCGCGGCCCACCGCGGCCAGGATCGACTCCACCAGGGCCGGCTTCGCATCCCCGCCGGCGGCCCATCCGGCTGTCGCGCGCACCGATCCCCGCCCGATGCCGCCGGCGTCGTCGGGGTTCGCGCCCGCACTCGAGGCGCGCGCCATCGCTTCGGGACCGATGCCCACGCGTGACTCCACCCCGGCCGCGGCGGCCGCGCCGGCGGTCGCCCCGGCCCCTCGGCCCGAGCTCGAGAGCGCGCCCGCCGTAGACGTCACCCTCCCGGACCTGGGCACGGACTCGATTTCCGCGGTCGCCCGGCAGCGCGACTCGACGCACATGCGACAGATCCTGCGCGCGGTGGGCTCGACGGAGGCGCCTGCTCCCTGAGCAGCGTGTGACTCGCCCCACTGCAACCCCTCCCGCCTGCTTAGATTATCCATCGCCATAAGTTGTTATCTGTCAACAACTTATGTTGACAACCCTGTGGAAATCAGGCCACCGGTGTGGAAAACCTCCGGGAGGGTGCATGGCGCGGGCGATCTGGAGCGGCTCGATCAGTTTCGGGATGGTCAGCATCCCGGTGAAGCTCTTCGGGGCGACCGAGAGCAAGGACATCTCCTTCCACCTGCTGCACGCCACCTGCGGGACGCGGCTCAAGCAGCTCCGCTGGTGCCCCACCGATGAGGTGGAGGTGCCCTGGAGCGAGACGGTGCGCGGGTACGAGTACGGCAAGGATCAGTACGTCATCCTGACCGACGAGGACTTCGAGAGCCTTCCGCTGCCAAGCAAGCACACGATCGATCTGACGGCCTTCGTCAAGGAATCGGAGATCGATCCGGTGTACTACGAGAAGAGCTATTACCTGGCTCCGGACGAGCGGGCGGAGAAGCCCTACGCGCTGCTGCTGAAGGCGATGGAGGAAAAGCAGCTCACCGCGCTCGCGACGATCACCATCCGGAAGAAGGAGCAGCTCTGCGCCATCCGGCCGCGCGAGGGCACGATCATGCTGGAGACACTGTACTACCCGGACGAGGTGCGCCAGCCGGACGTGGACCTGGAGGGCAGCAAGGTGAACGAGCGCGAGCTGGAGATGGCGTTCACGCTGATCGACCTGCTTCGGAAGCCGTTCGAGCCCGAGGAGTACCACGACCACTACCGCGAGGCGCTGGCGCAGCTGATCGACGCCAAGCTCGAGGGCCGCGAGGTGGTGAAGGCGCCGGCCGCGAAGGAGACCAAGGTCATCGATCTGGCGGACGCGCTCCGCCGCAGCGTCGAGGCGGCCAAGAAGGGCGGCAAGTCGAAGGCGCCCGCCAAGGCCCCTGCGCGCCGCCGCACCCGCGCGGCGCGGCGCACGCGGAAGGTGAGCTGAGCTCGATGCACTCCATGTATCCGATTCACCACGGAAGCACGGAAGGCACGGAAGGTTCACGGAAGGAGGAGGCGTGGGGTCGCGTAACCAAAGCTCCGGATTCCGTGCTACCTCCGTGCCTTCCGTGCTTCCGTGGTGAACCATGACGAAGCGCCGCCCGAGCACGCACGGCCGCGAGGTCCTGGACCAGCTCGACCAGCGTGACGAGAAGATGACGCTGGTCGTCGACGGCCATGCGCTGGAGGTCACCAGCCTGGACAAGGTGCTCTGGCCCGGCCAGGGGCGCCGGAAGGGCGCCACCAAGCGGGATTTACTGCGGTATCTGACGCGGGCCTGGCCCTTCATGCGCGAGCACCTGGCCGACCGCCCGATCTTCGTCACCCGGTTCCCCGGCGGCGTGACCGGCAAGAGCTTCTTCCAGAAGCACTGGGATCCGGTGCCGCCGTTCGCGCGGACGGTGCGGATCTATTCGGTGCAGAACGATCGCGACAGCGCATATCTCGTCTGCGAGAACCTGGCGACCCTGCTCTGGCTGGGACAGATGGCTGGACTCGAGCTCCACGGGTGGTTCTCGGAGACCAACCC
>DASUXW010000178.1:0-12663 GCA_036377715.1 Gemmatimonadales bacterium | reverse complement strand
CTCCTTGTGGCAAACGCGGGCCCGATGGGGTGACCGTCACCGGGAAACGCCGACCCGAACGCTGAGCGGCCACTCCACGCGCCGGGTGCCGGCCCCCCAGGGCGGCGCGAGCGCGGCTTCGAGCTCGAGGACGGGATCGACGCCGCGCTCGGTGACGAACCGGTGCGTCGCCGACCAGGTGCGAAGGTAGGCGAGAAACTCGGGGAGACGCCAGTCGCGGAACATCTGGAACGCGGGAGCCCGCCGCTCGTCGAACGGAAATTCGAGGTCGCGGTATCCGCTCTCCACCAGTTGCCGCTCGGGCGCCCAGTACGGCCCCACCACGTCGTGGTAGAAATGCCCGACGAGCCGGTCCGCTTCCGGCGCGTCCACGATGCGCTGGGTCCCGTAGCACCAGACCGCCAGCAGGCCGCCATTGATCAGCACCCGCCGCGCCTCGGCCCAGAACGCCGGCCGGGGCAGCCAGTGGAGCGCCTGGGCGACCGTGACGAGGTCCAGAGACGCGTCGCGCAGCGCCGACGCGTGCGCGGCGGCGGCGTAGCGCCGTATCCGGGTGTGCCGCGGCATCCGGGCGAGCTGCGCCCGACTCGCGTCGGTGGCCACCACCTCGGCAAAGTGCTCGGCCAGCGGAAGGGACGCCTGCCCGTTGCCCGCGGCGCAGTCCCAAGCCCGCCGCCCGGCCGGCGTGAGCTCGGCCAGCCACGCGAACAGCGCGGGAGGATAGGTGGGCCGGGCCGCCGCGTAGGCGGCCGCGATGGCGGAGAAGTGATCGGCGAACGGGAGGGGGCGGTGAACGCTCAAGGCTGCTCGCCGGGGCCGTTCTCGCGCTCGACCCGGCCCATGAGATCGGCCACGTCCTCGGGCGTGAGCCCGACGTCCTGCAGGATCGCCTCGGTGCTCGGCCGGCTGAAATCCTCGCGCCGCGCCTCGAAGACGAGCTCGTACGCATGCGGGCCCTCGAGCGCCTGCTGCTGCCGCAGCACCCACCCGCTCTCGTCGAGAAACAGATGCATCGCATGCTCGAGCGACTCGAACGAGTTCTCGCTCCATCGGTGCAGTGCGGGATGCCAGAAGCGCGAGAGGAGCACGATGCCCGGCGCGGCCTGGTCAGCGGACGTGACGGCGCGGGTGGTCACCACGACGAGATGCGGGCGCCCGGGACGGAGCGGCGTCTCCCCCGCCGGCTGGGCCGCCGGCTGCAGCTCGATCGCGGCCTCCGCGCCTCCCGGTGGCTGGTCGCGCCCGGGCCTCACGGCGCCACCAGCTCCACGGCGCGCGCGGTGAGTCCGTCCCACCCCCGCGCGGACGCGTCGGGCCGCGCCTCGTTGGTAGTGTTGACCACGCCGATCACGGCAGTGGCCGAGGCCGGGTCGAGGAAGAAGAAAGAGCGGAAGCCGGCCTGCTCGCCGGTATGCCCCACGATCGTCGCCTGCCCGCGCCGGTGCAGGTAGAACGAGAGCCCGAACGCGTCGCGCTCGTCACCGCCCGGCGTGAGCGGCACGACGGGACGCCACATCTCCCGGAGGGTGGCGTGCGCCAGCACGCCGTCGTAGCGATGGGCCACGGCCGGGTCGCCGCCATCGGCGTGAGCCAGAAACCTTACCCAGGTCACCAGGTCCGCGAGCGGCGCGTTCCAGCCGCTGTTGGGGATCGTGATTCCCGGATCGAACTCGCGGGGATTGGCGGCGATCGAGTCCTGCCCTGCCGCGTCGGCGTGGACGGTGTAGCTCGGCGCGCGCTGTTCGGCCAGATGGTAGGGCGACACGCCCACGAAGCTCCGGGTCATGCCGAGGGGCGTCCAGACGTTCTTCTGGATGTACACCGCCCAGGGATCGCCGGTCAGCGCTTCGATCACCCGGGCCAGATAGATGAACGCGGGATTGCTGTACCCGAAGCGCGAGCCGGGCGCGAACTCCAGCTCCTGGTAGGGCATCATCGCGACCAGCTGGTCCCAGCGCGTGGGCTCGAACGGCTCCCATGAACGGCCCTGTCCGTAGGGCCAGGTCGGATCCTGGAAGCCGGCGGTGTGGGAGAGGAGCATCCGGAGCGTCACCGCGTCCATCGAGCCGTACGGGTCGTGCACCTGGCGCAGCTCGGGGACGTAGCGGGTGATGGGATCATCGAGCGAGAGCCGCCCGCGATCCCTGAGCTGCATGACCGCGACGGCCGTGAGCGTCTTGGTGATCGACGCCCAGTGATACACGGCCTCGGGAACCGGCGGCCGGCCGCGCTCACGGTCGCCCAGGCCGAACTCGTGGTGGGCCGTGACGCGCCCCTGTCGGACCAGCACGACCGCGGCGCCTACCACCCCGTCCGCGCGGGCGTAGGCGTCGAGCGCCGCCGTGAACGCCGGCCAGCGCGTGGTCACCCGCGCCTGAGCCGACAGCGGACCGGCCGCGAGCAGGGCCAGGACGGCGCTCGCGGCGAGCGCTCGCGACAAACCCTACCCGCGATAGGCGTCGACCGAGACGTTCAGATCCCGACGAAGCTCCGCGTCGCCGCTCAGCAGGGTGGTCCAGCTGATCTCCTGCCCCTTGCGGGCGCCCTTGGGCGTGATCTTCACGCCTTCGGGAGACATGGTGACCGTGTAGAGCTTGCCATCGAGGTCGAGCTCGCGCTTGATCGTCTTGTCCAGTTTGGTAGCCATCGGCTCCTCGGAGGCCAGGGAAGTGCCGAAAAGTAGGGGGTCAGGGCTCCGCAAGGAACGGGAGGCGGGCACTCACCCCGCTCCGGCCATCGCGGTACACTCGATTTCGACCCGCGCGCCCAGGGCCAGGCCGCCGGCTCCGAAGGCACTACGAGCCGGCAGGTGCCCGGGCGGAAAGTGCCGGACGTAGGCGCGGTTCATCTCACCCCATTCACTCAGGTCGGCCAGCATCGCGGTGCACCGGACGACTCGATCCATCCCGGACCCGGCGTGCTGGAGCAGCGCGCGGATGTTGGTCAGCGCCTGATCGGTCTCCGCGCTGATGCCTCCGGACACGAGCCGGCCCGTGCTGTCGGTGCCGAGTTGTCCCGAGAGGTAAAGCATCGTGCCCGCACGCACCACAGCGGAAAACGGGAGGTCGGCGCGGCCCGGCATTGGGACGTGCTGCAGCGTGGCGGTGCCTTGATCCGCGCGATCGGGCGCACGACAGGCGACAGGAGCGAGCGCCAGCGCGCCGCAGAGATACGGCGCGAGACGCATGGCGCGGCGCTCCGTGAGGACGGGCCTGGGTAGTGAGTGGGCGTGCAGGCCTACAGCCGATCGCGGCCCGTGAGCCAAATCACGACGGCTCCGACGGCTGGCCTTTACCATTGGACCTCGTTTCTCGTTGGGCTTCGGCTTTTCTTCGGAGCCCCGCACAGCACACCCTGGAGGACAAAATGGGCAGCAGGCAAAGGGCACGGCAGCAGGAGCAGCCAGAGCACTCGAACCGCATCAAGGACCCGAGCGAATGGACGACCGGCGACGAGCCGATGACCGGCGCGCAGTCGTCGTACCTGCACACCCTGGCCGATGAGGCCGATGAGGACGTGAGCGAAGACCTCACCAAGGCCGAGGCGTCGGAGCGGATCGACGAGCTCCAGAAGAAGACGGGGCGCGGCGAGCCGGACAAGCGCTGAGCCTGCTACCCCGGCCGCTGGTGCTGCGCCAGCCGGACGAGCATACCGCCGAGGTTGGCAATGGCACACGCGGCGCCCAGCATGATGGCCCAACGCGCGGTGCGGCGCAGGAAATTGACCTGGTCCACGTCGAGGATGACGAGGAGCACCTTTGCGCTCAGCAGGGTCGCCGCGATCGAGAAGAGCAGCAGCTGCACCAGGAGCAGGGGCCGGTAGCCCATGCCCTTGTACAGCCAGTAGAACGCGAGCGCGACCAGGAGCCAGGCCAGCATGCCGATGCGCGTGCTCCGGCCGAGCGGCAGGTCCCGGATCAGCGGGACCACGAGCACCGCCAGGGCCACCAGCATCACCAGCAGCCGGAGCGCCGCCCGCCGCAACTGGCCGGGGGTGGCGTCCTCTGCCGTAGGCGCGATCGGCTGGTTCATACCGCTGCTATTCGTAATCGGTGAACGGCGGCGTCTCGACCACCTGGCTCGATCGCTTGTCGCGCAGCCGGTGCACCAGGGTCACCTTGTCCTCGCCCTTTCGGCGCACGCGGGACTCGAGCAGTTCGTAGCGTGAGGCGTCGCCATACCCTTCGGCGTTGAGCCGCTCGGCCTCCGCCCGGCACACGTCACCCGGCGTCGGTCGGCTGGCCGGGTACGCGTCTTCGTGATGAGCCACCAGAGCTCGCCAGTCCTCGTCGCCCGCGCGCTCCACGGAGGCGCGCACATCTTCTCTCGTCAGGGGCATGAATTCCTCACTGCACAAATCGGTTGAGATCTGCACCGCAATCTCTTGTGATACAATGCATTACACCAATGTATATCAAGCGGTTTCCGCGTAGTCACCCGCTCGCATCGTTGTCCGCCACCCGCACGCGCACGGGCGCCTCGCGGACCACCACCAAGTGCGCGCGGGCGTCATAGTGACCCACCACGACGTCGTAGACCCCCGCGCGGAGCGGCCCGATCCTGGCCTCGTAGCGCACCGGTCGAGACGGGGTGCCCGCAGGCGGTGCCGCGTTCACCGGCCGACCGGCGAGCGAGTCGTAGAGGGTGAGACGCAGTCCCGGATTGACTCAGGTCGAACTCGCCGTGCACCTCCCCGCCGTCGAGCCTCGGGGCGATGCCGCGAATCACCACCGCCCTGCCCGACACCTCGACGTGCGGCGCGCTCGCGTCGCCCGGCCGCGACTCCCCGAGCACGCGGAAGCCGGGCTCCGGCGACGGGAGCGTGGATGTGGCCCGCCCGGACGAGCACGCCGCACCAAGCAGCATCAGCCCGCGCCAGGCACCGCGCACCTCGCAAGATGAGAGAGGCCGGCTGGGCACGCCAGCGGCCGTCGCGCAAATCGGATTGCGGCGCAACGAGTTACCCCGGACCCGCCGGGCGGCATGCCCGTTGCCCCCGGCGGGGGCGTGTCTCTCCGTCTCCGCTCCGTCCTCGTCCTCGTACTGCTCGCCGCCTGCGGATTCGATCCGGGCGACGACTCGCCCATGAGCCCGCCCGCGGTCTACCGCGAGTGGTGGGCGAAGACGGAGGCGTGCTCGGGCCTCCGTGGGGACTTCGACCGGGTCAAGTGGAGCGTCGTGCCCGGCCACAGCTTCCGCTGCTCCAGCGGGCGCTGCGCCGGCCACTGGGAACCCGACCACGAGGTGTTCCTCGCCGAGGAATGGGTGATGAACGAGATGGTCGTGCGGCACGAGATGTTGCACGATCTGCTCGACCGCTCCGGCCATCCTGATCCGCCGTTCGGCGATCCCTGCCCGCTCACCTGGGCCACCTGGCAGGGTGACCGCGTCGCCACGAGCTCGCTGCCGTCCTTCTAGCCGCCGAACCGCCGCGCCGAATGTGACCCGCGCCCTACGCGACGCGCGCGCGCCACGGGATAGCTTGCGGACGCCGGGGAATGAGCCCCGACCGTTCCTGCGAGGCCCCATGGCGCGTTCCCGCAAACCCGACGAGCAGTGTGAGCCACCCCCCGAGTCCGGGATGGGCGGCGCCTCCGATTCCGGCGCCCACGGCATCCATCCGGCCTCGCACCCGGAGGCGCCGCCGCTTCCGGAGCAGCGCATCGGCGATGTCGTCATCGAGCGGCGGCACCACCATGACGACGCGTACCGCGGCCCGGAGCGGCGACAGGGCGACCGTTAGGTCCCGGCGGCCGGCGGCGGGTTCGCGCGGAGCTCGGTGTGCCGGATCTGCCCCCCGATCAGCGCGGTCCACGCGAACAGCCCGAAGCAGATCACGAGGGCGCCGCAGACGAGGCCCGTCCACCCCCGGCCGGGATCTCCCGTGGCGCGGCCCCGCCAGAGGGCGATCACCGCGAGCGTGCCGGTGATGAGGACCGCGATGAACGCGGTCTCCGCCCGCTCCTCGTGGTCGTGCGCGATGTCCCGATCCATGTCGGGGACGAGCTCTCGCAGCCGATGCTCGGCCGGCTCGCCGGTGAGATACACCGGGATCGTGAGCAGCGCCACCAGGACGGCGGCGATGAGCCCCACCCGGACCACTTCCGGCGACCGGCGAACCAGTCCCCACCCCAGGAGCAGCGCGGCGGCGAGCGTGCCGAGCAGGGGCATGTGGTTGAGCATCAAGTGCACGTGCAGCGGACTGAGATCCATGACGGCCTCCCGGCCGGGGCTTCCCGGAGACAGCGGTCCCGCTAGCGGTCAGGCCTCCCAGGCCGCGAGGAAGGTCTCGCTGGTCGTCAGAGCCTCGCAGGCGGCATCGAGCACCGCGTAGTCGGTGGCCCGTTCGCGCCGGAACGCCTCGTACGCGTCGCGGCTCACCCAGCAGTCCAGAGTAAGGAAGCGCGCGGGCGCGGCCGTGCGCCGGAACACCTCCGTTCCCCGGAACCCCTCCCCCTGCCGGAACAAGGCTTCCCAGGACCCCGCCGGTCCGTACGCCTCGGCGAAGGCGGCGGCCCTGGCATCGTCCACATCGAACTGCCACAGGATGTAGAACATGGATCAGGCCCGGCCCCGAAGCTTGGCCACCCACCAGCGGAGGCCCACGAGCAGGAAACGCCAGTCGTGGAAGAACTCGGGCGGCTTCCCCTCGACGGCGTGGCCCACGAACTGGAAGATCCAGCCGACCACGAAGAGGACGATCGCGGGCACCAGCAGGGTGTGCACGAAGAGCCCCGCCACCAGCAGCGGAATCGAGAGGGCGATCAGCGGGATGCCGAGCGTGTGGCACAGCCGGTTGACCGGGTGCTGGTGGCTCCGGCCGTACTGGGCGATCCACTCGTCCCACGATCGGCCACCCATGAGCCCCACGGTCAGAGCTCCAGCGCCGCGAGGGCCGCGGCGGCCACCTCGCCGTCCTGCGGCGAAGCCATCCCGCTCACGCCGATCGCGCCGACCACCCGGCCTTCCACCCGGATCGGAACCCCGCCCTCGAGCGCGACCATTCCCGGGACGCTGAGAAGCGCGGTGCGGCCGCCGGCGATGGCGTCCTCGAGGGCCTTGGTGGGTCGCTGCATCAGCGCCGCGGTACGGGCCTTGTGCACCGCGATCTCGCGGCTGCCCGCCTGGGTGTCGTCGAGGCAGTGGAACAGCACCAGGCCGCCGGCCGCGTCGACCACGGCGACGGCGACCGTCCAACCCCGCTCGCCGGCGAAGCGCTCCGCCGCCGCCGCCATCGCCTTGGCGGCGGCGAGCGTGAGCGCCGGTATCGCACGGATGTACTCCATCGCGTCTCCTCGGGTCGGCGGGATCAGGGCGCCTGGTCCAGCGGCTCGACCACCACGGCGGTTCCGTAACAGAGCACTTCGGTCACCCCCGACATGATCTCGGTCGCGTCGTAGCGCACGCCGACCACGGCGTTGGCGCCGCGGCGCTGCGCGTGGGCCAGCAGGATCTCGAACGCGTCGGCGCGGGCGCGCTCGCACAGGGTGGTGAGCATCGAGATCTGCCCGCCGAACAGCGTCTCGACCTTGGCGCCGATGGCGCCCAGCAGCGAGCGTGAACGCACGGTGACGCCGCGGACCACGCCCAGTGACTGCACGATGTGGTACCCGTCGATCGTGAACGTCGTAGAGGTCATATCCTCGGTCATGGCAACCACTCCCGATCCAGCAGGCCATAGATCACGTGATCCACATATCGGTCGGTGATCCAGTGCGACTCGCGGCGAACGCCCTCCTCCCGGCAGCCGAGCCGCCGGGCGACCGCCCGGCTCGCGGTGTTGTCCACCGCGCACTGCAGCTCGACCCGGTGCACACCCTCGGTCGTGAAGAGCCGCCCGACCGCCCAGCGCGCCGCGGCGGTCGCGAGACCCCGGCCGGTGTATGCGGCACCGAGCCAGTAGCCCACCTCGGCGTTCCGGTTGTCGCGATTGATGTACCAGCAGACCACGCCGCCCGCCAGGGCGCCCCCGGTCCGGATGCCGCAATGAAAGCCGTCCCCGGCCGCGAGCTTGGTCTGGAACCGTGCGATCATCGCTTCGACGTCGGTCAGGGTCCGGACCGGCCCGGACCAGCGGAGCCAGCGATCGAGGTGGGCGCGATTGGCCACGATCAGCGCGTGCACCGCCGCGGCATCGGCGGGCTCGAGCGGAGTGATCGCGACCGGGTCGTCCCTCACGGAGCCGGTGCTCCCATCGCACGCCGCACCTCGTCCTCGTCGGGCACCACCTCGAACGCGGCGATCAGCTCGTCGGGCAGGCTGCGCCGGCGGCCGTTCGCCAGCCCGATGAACACCCACTGGGTCTCGGCCCGCACGAGCGGCCGGGCCTCCCCCTCCCGGAGGAAGGCGTAGCGCCGCGGCGTGGCGCGCTGCGAAAACTCGGGAAGCCAGGTGTACGCGACGATCCGGTCTCCGGCGAAGGCCGGACGGAGGTACTCGATGAAGTGCGACCGTACGACCCAGCCGGCCCCGATGGCGCGGTACCGCTCCATCGGCCAGCCCAGGGCCGCCGAGTGCTCGATCGCGACCTCCTGCATCCAGACGACATACGCGATGTTGTTGACGTGCCCCTGCCCGTCGATCGCGTCCGCCGCTACCTCGAAGTGCCTGGTGAAAATGCGCATCCCGGCGATGCTACACCGGGCCGGCGTCGCGCTCAAGAGCGGGTCGGCAGGAAGGTGACGCTGCTTACGGCCCGCGGCAGGGGATTGCGTATGCTGGGCGACACGCGTTTTCCGGGGGGTCGACATGGCGCACCGAGAAACTCCGCATCGCGGAACGTCGCAGGGGCTGTTCCGGTACGGCGTCTGGGCACTGGTGCTGATCGCCGCAGCGCTGATCATCTACCTGATCGCGAATGGAGGCTCCACGCCCGGCCCGGACGTCCGGGTCGATTCCACGGTGGCGCCCAAAGTGAATCCCTGAGCCAGCCCGGGTCTGGTCCGACCGCCGGCTCGGGTCTAGCGTTCGGGGTCCACTGCCAGGAGACCCGAACGTGCGTGCCGACGAGTTGCGAGCCCTGCAGGCCCCTCTGAAAGACCGCTACCGCCGCGAGCCCGCGTCGGCGCTGGTGACTCTGCGCGCCGATGCGGCGCTCGATGTCGCGGCCGTGAGCTGCCGGGTGGAGACCGGCCAGGCGCTGGTCCGGGCCGGCCTGCACCCCGCGACCGGCGGCACCGGCCAGCTCGCCTGCTCGGGCGATCTGCTGTTGCAGGCGCTGGTGGCCTGCGCGGGCGTCACCCTGCGCGCGGTCGCGACGGCGCTCGAGGTGCCGGTGCGCGGCGGCACCGTGCGCGCCGAGGGCGACCTCGACTTCAGAGGCACCCTCGGCGTGAGCAAGGATGTTCCGGTGGGGTTTCGCGAGATCCGCCTGAGGTTCGAGCTCGACAGCGATGCCGGGCCGGAGCAGCTCGAGCGGCTCCTGACCCTCACCGAGCGCTACTGCGTCGTGTTGCAAACGCTGCGCACGCCGCCGACGCTGAGCGTCACTCAGGCGGCGGCCGGATCCGGTCCCAGGGCGTAGTGCGCCAGCACGCGCCTCACTTTCCCCGCCCCGTCGAGCTCCATACACTCGGCCCCGACGAGCCCCTGAACGCTCCGGTAATGCAGCACAAGGCTCCCCGCGCCCGCATACGCGCGGTAGAGCGTGAACCGCAGCTCGGGATAGCGCTCGAGCGCGGAGCCCCAGTAGCGCCGGAGCTCGGCCTTGCCGCGCACCGTCATCAACCCCGGGCCGAGGACCGACTCCACCAGGGGAGACGTCACCTCGACGTCGTCGGTGTAATGGCCGAGAATGCGCTCGAGGTCGTGGCTGTTCCATGCCTCGATCCACTCCAGCGCGAACTCCTGCGCCTCGGCCTCGGTCATCGCCGCGACTACTCCACCACCACCGCGGTGCCGCTCGCGCTCACCATGAGCATCCCGCCGCCCGAGCCCATGGTGATGGTCTCGTAGTCCAGGTCCACGCCCACGACCGCGTTGCCGCCGAGCCGCTGGGCCTGGTCCTGCATTTCGTCGATCGCCAGCTGCTTGGCCTTCCTGAGCTCCTGCTCGTACGCGGCCGAGCGGCCGCCGACGATATCCCGGATTCCGGCGAAGAGATCGCGGAAGATGTTGGCGCCGAGAATCGCCTCGCCGCTCACGAGACCGATGTAGCGGGTGATCCGGCGCCCTTCCAGGCTGGGCGTGGTGACGACGATCATGGGTGCACCTGCCTTCGCTCGAGTGTGGATCCGCGCGTCAGCGCGGCGGGCCTCCGGCTCTAGCCGGCCGCGCCGGGGCCGACCACCGTACGCCACGGCCGCACCCGCCAGCTCCGGACGACGCCGTTGCGGACGTAGGGGTCGGCGGCGGCAAACCGTTCCGCCGCGGCCGGGCTGTCACCCCGGAAGAGGAGCACCGCCCCGTCGATCGGGTCTTCGAGCGCGCCGCCCAGCACCAGCTCGCCTCGATCGGCATACCCCTGGGCCAGGGCCAGGTGGTCCGCGCGGAACGCGGCGCGGCGGGTCACGTAGTCGTCTACGACGTCGTAGAACAGCAGATAGTGCACGCCACCTCCCGCGTCACTGGCGGCCGAACCGCCAGTCGGTGAACAGGCCGACCCACACCATCACCGCCGAGACGGCCAGGTAGAAGAACGCCGTAGCCTCGTCGCCGATCAGCTCGCGGAGCCACCGCGCCTTGTAGTTGTCCCAGAACCACCACGGCCGGACCAGCGTCGCCAGCGCGATGAAGCCGCCGAACCCGATCCACAGCGCCCGGTCCAGCTCCCACTCCTCGTGCCTGGCGGCCATCCAGAGTGCGCCGAGCATGAGCAGGGTGACGGCGGTCAGGATCAGCACGCCCCGTCCCTGGGTCCGCCCGCGCCAGTCGCGAACGGCGAGCACGAAGCAGATCAGGCTCACGAGGGCGAACGCGATCACCAGCGCTTTCACGGTGGTCCTCCCTTAGACTTCGTGAATCACGCTCACGAGGCTCGCCATGCGGACCGCCCGACTCGCCTCCCTGCTCCTCTGCCTCGGCGCGCTCGCGGCCTGCGCATCCAATCCCTCACCCGGCCCCAGCACGGGCGCCGTGGTAATCGTGGACAACCGCTCGTCGCTCGACGTGGACATCTACCTGCACAACGGCAGTCAGGCGACCCGGTTGGGCTTCGCGCCGGCCAACGAGCAAACGCGGTTCCAGCTGGCGACCGGGCTGCTGGCCGGCGCGGGGCTGGTCCGGCTGGAGGCACGTCCGACCCAGGTCGGGCAGGCCACGTTCAGCGATCTGCTCTCAATCAAGCCGGGCGACGAGCTCACCTGGACGGTGCCGGCGCAGTAGCAGCGCCGCACGACCGTCGGCTACCAGCGCAGACTCAGCACCACGACCCCGCCGACGAGGCCGACGGCGGCCACCCGCAGCACGAGCAGCACGCCCCGCGGTGCGCCGAGCACTCCGGCGTACACCAGCCCGGTCATCACGAGCAGGCTTGCAATCATCAGGGCCACGCGCCAGCCCTCGCGCCGCCGCTGCCGGTCCAGCTGCGCGGGGCCCGTCTGACCGAGGGACGGCGGGAGCAGCTCGCGGAGGCGCCGCCAGCGGCGCCAGGCGTGCTGAATCGCGAGGACGCTCAGGACCGCGAAGAGGACGAAGAGCGCCCACCAGAGCCGGAAGTCGCGCACCTACCTGGGGTCGGCCGGCTGCCGGAATGCCGCCCGTACCGCGGGCGTGAGCAGCAGCGCGATCGCCGCGCCCAGGCCGATGAGCGACGCGGTCAGGAGCAGCTGGAACCCGCTCGGCCGGAGCCACACGACGTCGCCGTGCTGGACGACCAGGGTGACGAGACCGTCGCTGACGATCCAGAACAGCCCGAGCAGGAGTCCGAATCCCCAGGCCCAGCGCTCTCGACGCAGCAGACCCCAGGCGATCAGCGCGGCACCCACCAGCCGGACGAAGGCCCGCACCCACTCCGTGGGGGCCGGCCAGCCGGCGCTCGGCATCACCACGACGAGATTCAGGAAGGCGCAGACTCCGTAGACGACGAACAGCGCCGCCGCCGCCCTGATCCCGCTGGACGGTGCCCGACTATGGATGGTGATGGGCCGCGGCATGATGGTCGTCACGCTGGAACGCCAGGAACTCGTGCACGGCGCGGATCGCCACCGGGTCGGTGCTGCGAATTCGCAGGGCCGCCCCGCGCGGAAGCATCTCGACCGTGTAGCTCAGCACCGCACGGCGGGCGCGCATGGTGTCGGTCCCCGGCACGGCACGCGCGTGCACCTCCGCCGGGAGGGCAAAGTCTCCCGCCGCGAAGCGGGACGCGATGTGGTCCATGTGGCGGCGGATGGTCGCGGCACCGGCCGTATCGTGCGCGTCGCGCTCGAGCCAGATCCGACCGCCGTCCGCGAGCGGCTCGAACACGTGCGTGGAGGTGTACTGGTCCACGCCCATGACCTGTGCCCCCCGGGCCTGGACGCCCGCGAAGGCGCCGCCGTCGTCCCGCCGGCAGCCGGCCGCGAGCGCGAGCAGGATCAGCCCCGCTTTCAGGCCTGCGGATACACCGGAGCGCGCAGGCGCGACGCCAGGGCGCGCATCCTGGACAGGTACTCCGGCCGGCACTCCCGCTCCAACAGATAGAAGGCCCATCCCCGCTCCACGTAGACGTGTGTCAGCTCGGCCACCG
>DASUXW010000177.1:0-5177 GCA_036377715.1 Gemmatimonadales bacterium | reverse complement strand
CGGTAGGCGAAGCTCAGCTCGTTGTCACTGTGCTCGGGCGCGAAGTATTCCCCCCGCACCTGCCGGCGCCAGCCACGCACCTCGAAGATGTCGGCGAAGTCGCAGCCGAAGGTGACCTCGATCCAGTAGTCGAGCGGCGCGCCCAGGTAGCTCGTGAGCGTGAGCCGCTCGACCAGCCGGTCGGCCAGCACCAGCTCGCGCCGGAGGTGGATCACGTTCTTGGGGTCCCAGGGGTCGCCGCCGAAGGGAAGGTCCTTCACCGCGAGATCGATCTGCGCCTCGTACGGCGAAGGGACCTGCGCGGAGAGCAGCGTGGGCGGTCCGCCGCGCACGGCGAGCTGCGAGTGGCTCAGGATCCGGGTGTCGTCCCGAAACAGGCCGAGCGCGCAGACGCCAGCCGGGGCGATGTCGCCTCGGGCATTCACCAGCAGGAACAGCCGGTCGTGGGTGAGGACCAGCGTGTGCTCCTGCAGCACCTCGTGGGTGCACTCCAGAGCGCCGTACCCGACCGCCTCCGCCATGGTGACCGGACGGAGCGCGGGGGCCGCCGCGCCGGCGACCTCCGTCATGCGGCTGTGATCGGCCGCCAGTCGCCGGGGCGGCCGCGGCCGGCGGCCGCGAGGTAGACCCGCTCGTAATCGGCGGCCATGCGCTCACGGGAGAAGCGGCGCATCGCGTGCGCGCGGATCCGGCCCCGATCGAGCCGGTCCACCGGGCCGCCCGGACGGATGAGCCGAACCATGTCCTCCGCCGAGCCCGCGATGAAGCCGGTGATCCCGTGCTCGACGATCTCCGGCACGCTCCCGCGGCCGAACGTGACCACGGGGCAGCCCGAAAGCATCGCCTCGATGAACATGAGCCCGAACGGCTCGTTCCAGTCGATGGGCGCGAGCAGCGCTCGCGCGCCTCGGAGCAGCGGAACCTTCTGATCGTTGCCGACGCATCCCAGATAGGTGACGTGCGGCATCCCGAGCCGCGGCTCCACCTCGGCGTGGTAGTAGTCCCGGTTGGGCGGATGCACCTCGCCCGCGACGCGGATCGGCACGTTGGCCCGCGCCGCGACGTCGATGGCGGTGTGCGCACCCTTTTCCGGAGCGAACCGCGCCAGGAAGCACACATAGGGCTCCGGGTGCTCGGTCCAGTGATAGCGCCGGACGTCCAGGCCGTGATGGATGACGGCGCAGCGTTCCACGCCGGGCTCCCGGCGCGCCTGGTCGCCGGAGATGGCCACGTAGTCGACCCGCGGGAAATGGCGGTAGTAGTCCGAGAGGGCCTCATCCTGCGTGTGGTGGATGGTGTACACCAGCGGGAGCCCGGGCATCAGCCGGCCGGCCGCCAGAGCCACCGCGGAATGCGCGTGTACCACCTCGAACCCGCCCGAGGCCACCTGGCTCATTGCCCAGGAGATGTGATTCAGGTCCGTGAACGGCCCCGGCGGCCACTGCGGGGAGGGATACAGCGCGCGCAGACGGGCGCGGGTGTGGGAGTCGCCGGTCGCGAACAGGGTTACGTCGTGCCCGCGGTCCAGCAGGCCTTCGACCAGCTCGTAGACGACGAGCTCGGTGCCGCCGTAGTCGTGCGGCGGCACCGAGAGGAACGGTGTCGAGATCATCGCGATGCGCATATATCCACCACCGCGCCAGCGCGTCCGGTCGGCCGCTGCGCGCGTATTCGAGTAACCAGCCTGTAGTAGTCCTACCATGGTGGCTGCCGGGGGGCAAGGACTGCTCGTGCCGGTGATCCAGATCCCGGCGCCGCGCGCGCGAGCCGCGCTCAATTGCGGTACGGCAAGGAGGTTTCGATGTGGTGGTACGGTTACGGCTGGTGGTGGTGGTGGATCGCGTTCCTGATCATCTTCTTCCTCATTCCTGTCGGGTATGGCTGGGGGTACAGGGGTTGGGGCCCGTGGTACGGGCGTCGGCGCACCGACGTGCCCCGGGCGGCAGAACGGGCCGCGGCCGAGGAAGCGGCTGCCGAAGCAGGCTGGGGCATGCTGGGCTGCTTCGTGTGGATCATTCTGATCATTGCGATCATCTGGTTGATCGCGGCGCTGGCCTGGTATCCGAGGTAGCCCCGGCTGCTGATTCCGGCTGCCTAGAGCAGGATCACACCCGCTCGCGCACCCACCACGACCGCTTCGGCGCGCGTGGTCACGCCCAGCTTGTGGAACAGCGCATCAAGGTGCGACTTCACCGTGTGGCGCGAGATTCCCAGCCGCACCGCGATCTGCTTGTTCACCAGCCCTTCCGCCAGGAGTGCCAGCACCTGAGCTTCGCGGGCCGTGAGGGCCTGCGGGCCGGAAGCGGCGTGGGCTGCCGCCGTGGTGCTCAGCGTGCCGGCGAGTGCTTCGGCCGGCAGCACGACGAGGCCCGCTGCCGCGGCGTCCACCGCCGCCGCGATGGCATCGGCGCTCGCGGACCGGGGCAGGGCCGCCCGGGCGCCGGCGCGCGCCGCGCGCATCTCCCAGCCGCGCGGGAGGCCGTCGCCGAGGAGCACCAGGGCGGGTGCGCGGGCCGCTGCGTCGGGTGAGTGCTCGAGCCGGCGAAACGTCTCGCCGGGCTCGAGCAGGACCAGGGCGACGTCGGCCGCCGAGTCCTCCAGCCTGCCGCCCACGATGACGTGCCCCCGCTCGGCCAGCAGCGCTTCGAGCCCGGCACGCTCGATCTCCGACCTCGCTACGACCAGCACGCGAATCACGCCGCGCGAGCTCCTCCGCGCTCCCCGACGCCGCTCTCGCGCACGAACTGCTCGACGACGTGGCTCGGTACCGCGATGCCGAGCCCGCCCACGATCATCGCGCTGATTCCGGCGACCCGCCCGCGCGCGTCCGCGATCGGGCCGCCAGAATTTCCCGGCGCGAGCCGGATCGCGGCCTGCAGCCACCCGGCGGGCCCGGACATGCCGTTCGCCGCGCGATGCACGACGCCCAGGGAGGCGGCATTGGCCACGCCCAGCGGGTGGCCCAACGCGACGAGGAGCTCGCCGGCGCGGAGGCCGCGCGCGTCCACCCGCGGAGCGGCGGAGATATCGCCGGTCGGCAGCGCGACGGCGGCCAGGTCGCGGCGGGGATCGCGTGCGACCAGCCGGCCGGGAAGTGAGCGCCCGTCCGGCAGCACGACCTCGAGGCGCGGCTGGGCGGCCACGTGGGCGTTGGTGATCACGAGTCCGTGCCGCAGCCAGACGACCCCGCCCCCCAGACCGCGCGCGCCGGCCCGCACCTGGACGGTCACCCGTCGGAGCCGCTCGGTGATCTCCGCGAGATCCGCGGCGAGCTCAGCGGCGGACACGAGGACGCTCTCCGACGGTCACGCTCAACTGCTCGGCGCGCCCGCCCCGCGCGACCCGCAGCACGGCCGGGCGGCCGATCCGCTCGGCGCCCAGCGCGGCCATCACATCGCCCGGGTCGGCGACCGGCCGGTCGTCGAGCGCCAGTAACACGTCGCCGATGAGCACGCCGCCCCGATCCGCGGGGCTCTCGGGCTCGACGTTCACCACGACCAGCCCGACCTCGGCCTCGGCGCCGGCGCTCCGCCGGAGTGCCGGCGGGAGCCGTACGGGCTGGGTCGCGATACCGAGCCATCCGCGCGCCACGTGCCCCCGCTCGAGCAGCTGCTTCACCACCCGCTCGACCGTTCGGGAGGGAACAGTGACCGCCGCGGCGCGCGCCAGCCCCGACGTATTGATTCCGGCCACCCGCCCGCCGGCATTCACCAGCGGGCCGCCCGAGAAGCCGTCGTAAATGGAGAGGTCGAGTCGGACGAACTGGTCGATCGTGCCGCCCTGCCAGGTGCGCCACTCGCCGCCCACCGCGCTCACGATGCCGAGGCTCGCGGTGACGGCCGATCCGGGCCGGCCCAGCGCGAGCATCAGTTGGCCCACACGGACCGGGTCGCTCGCGGGAGCGACCGCCGGCGCGCCCTCCGCGGGACCCGCGAGCCTGAGCACGGCCAGGTCGGTGGACGGGTCACGCCCCGCCAGGGTAGCCGGCACCGTGGTGCCGTCATGCAGCGTGATACCGATGTCGTCGTCGCGCTGGATGGTGTGGTGCGCGCCCACCACCACGCCGCTTTGCCAGACGACCCCCGAGGCAGGAATCCGCCTGCGGGCATGGATCGCGACGACCGAGCGTCCTGCGGTCTCGACCGCCGCGGCAAGGTTATCGGAGAGGGCGGCAAGCGCGCCGCCATTGGAAGGTGCCGACATGAATGCGCTCCGGTGTAGAAGAACCAGAGAGCATCATGCGCGGGTTCCGGGGGGCGGGAAATCGGGCGTTTGGGGGAGGACGGACCGGCGGACGGGGGCCCGTCCGTCCTCCCCCGTTACTCTCCGCCGCCGAGCACCGGCAGCACTTCCCCCGTGATATAGCTCGAGCACACCGGGGCGGCGAGGAAGACGTAGGAGGGCGCCAGTTCTTCGGGCTGCGCGGGACGCTTCATCGCCACCGACTGGCCGAACTCGGCTACCTTGTCGGCGCTCTGGTCGGCGGGATTGAGCGGAGTCCACACCGGACCCGGCGCGACGCAGTTCACCCGGATGCCACGCTCCACCACGTTCTGCGCCAGCGACTTGGTGAACGCGTGGATGGCGCCCTTGGTGGACGAGTAGTCGAGCAGGTTCTTGCTGCCCTCGAGCCCCGTGACCGACCCGGTATTGATGATCGACGCGCCTTCGCCCAGGTGGGGCAGGGCGGCGCGCGCCATGTAGAAATAGCCGAAGATGTTGGTGCGGAAGGTCCGCTCGAGCTGCTCGTTGGTGATGTCCTCCAGCGACTTGGCGTGCTCCTGGAAGGCGGCGTTGTTGACCAGGATGTCGAGCTTGCCGAACTCCTCGACGGTGCTCTCCACCGCCTCGTCGCAGAACTCCGAATCGGTGACGTCGCCGGGGATGAGGAGCGCGCGCCGGCCCTCCGCTTCGACCGCCTGGCGCGTCTCCTCCGCGTCCTTGTCCTCGCTCAGGTAGACGATGGCCACGTCGGCGCCCTCGCGCGCGAAGAGCACGCACACCGCCCGACCGATTCCCGAGTCGCCGCCCGTCACGAGCGCGGTCATCCCCTCCAGCTTGCCCGAGCCCTTGTACGCCGGCGCCTTGTATTGTGGCCGCGGCTGGAGATCGCTCTCGCGGCCCGGCTTCTCGAGGTGCTGCTTGGGCAGCGGCGGCTCGGGGTGCTCGCGCTCGCC
>DASUXW010000176.1:0-6602 GCA_036377715.1 Gemmatimonadales bacterium | reverse complement strand
CCCGCCGATCACCAGCGCCGCCGCCACCACCGTCGGGGTGAACAGTCGCGCCTTGATCCAGTCGTGGAACAGGAAGCCCACGATCGCCGCGGGCAGGAATGCGATGGCCAGGTTGACCAGCAAGCGCCGGCTCTTGGAGTCGTAGCCCGCGGCCACCACCGTGCGCGTGAGCCGGGCGCGGTAAAGCCAGACGATGGCCAGGATGGCGCCGAGCTGGATGAACACGTCGAAGGTCTTGGCCGCCTCGCCCGCCATCCCGAGCCAGTGGCTCGCGAGGATCAGGTGGCCGGTGGACGAGACGGGGATGAATTCGGTGACCCCCTCGACCAGGCCGAGGATCGCGGCCTTGGCGAGCACCTCAGCGGAGCCGATCACGGCTCATTCCAGCACCTCGTGGTAGAGGGCCTCGTACATCGGGACCACCCGGTCGGCGGAGAACTCGCGGGCCTTGGCGACGGCGGCCTCGCGCATCGCCTGGTAGCGGGGCGTATCGCGCAGCAGCTCGACCGCGCGGCGGCCCATCGCCTCGACCGAGCCGACGGGCTCGAGGATTCCGCTGACCCCGTCGTCCACCACTTCGGGGAGGCCGCCGGCGCGAGTGGCCACGACCGGTGCGCCGCAGGCCATCGCCTCGAGCGCGGCGAGCCCGAACGACTCGGTCTGCGAGGGGAGCACGAACAGGTCGCTGGCCTGGAGCAGCGAGGCGACCGAGTCGAGCCGGCCCAGGAAGCGCACGTCGCCGGCCACGCCGAGCTCGCGCGCCTCCTGCTCGGCGTCCACCCGCTCGGGGCCGTCGCCCACCATCACCAGCACCGCGGGCATCGCGCGACGGATCCGGGCGAAGACCCGCACGACGTCCTTCACCCGCTTCACCTCGCGGAAGTTGGAGACGTGGGTGACGACTTTCGTGTCCGGTGGGGCAAGCGTCTCGCGTGCGCCGGGATCGGCCGGGTGGTACTCGCGCAGGTTGATGAAGTTGGGGATCACCCGGATGTTGCAGCTCACGCAGCCGAACGCGCGGTAGGTCTCGTCGCGCAGGTAGCTGGAGACGGCGGTCACCTCGTCGCTCTGCTCGATCGAGAACTTGGTGATGGCATAGAAGCTCGATTCCTGGCCCACCAGCGTAATGTCGGTGCCGTGCAGCGTGGTGATCACGCGGAGCGGGCGCTCGCCGGCCAGCATTTGCCGCGCGAGATACGCGGTCGTGGCGTGCGGGATGGCGTAGTGGACGTGCAGCAGCTCGAGCCCTTCGCGGAGCACCACCTCGTGCTGCTTGGAGGCCAGCGCCAGCGTGTAGGGGAAGTGATCGAACAGCGGATACCGTCCCATCCGGGTCTCGACCTGATGGAAGTAAATCCGCTCGGCGTATCCATGCAGCCGGAAGGGCGAGTCGTAGGTGATGAAGTGCACTTCGTGCCCGCGGCGCGCGAGCTCGAGGCCGAGCTCGGTGGCCACGGCGCCGGAGCCGCCGTAGGTGGGGTAGCAGGTGATGCCGATCTTCATGGCCCTCAAGGATACACGCGCGCGAACGCCTCGGCGATCTCCGCCGCGAGCCGTTCGGGCGGCCGCGTGGCATCGACGGCGAGCACGGTGCCCCCGAGCTGGTGCCGAAACCAGGTCTGCTGCCGCTTGGCGTACTGGCGGGTGGCGACGGCGATGGCGTCGGCCACCGATTCGCGGGGGCGGCGGCCGTGCAGGTACTCGACCGCCTCGCGGATCCCGATCCCGTCGAGCCCCGGGGCTGCAGGCGCGTGCCCCTCGGCCAACACCGAGGCCACCTCCTCGATCAGCCCGCGGCGCACCATCTCGGCCGCACGCGTGGCAATCCGCTGCTGCAGCACCGGCCGCGGCACGGTGAGCACGACGTACCACGGGTCGATGGCACCCTTCGCTCGGGCGGCCTCCTGCCAGTGGGAGAGCGGGTAGCCGGTGAGGAGCGCGACCTCGATCGCGCGCGCCGCGCGCTGCCGTCCGCCGCCCCGGAACCCCGGGTCGAGCCGACCCGCCCAGCGGAGCAGTTCCAACGGCTCGAGCCGCGCCGTGTAGGCGTCGAGCGAGCGCCGGCGCGCGGGGTCCAGCGCGGGCTCGTGAAACAGTCCCTCCGCCAGCGCTCGGACGTAGAGTCCCGTGCCGCCCACGACCACGGGGAGCCGCCCACGCGCGCGGATGTCCGCGATCCACCCCGCGGCGTCGCGCGCGAAGTGGCCGGCGCTGTAGCGCGCCCCCGGCTCGACCAGGTCGAGCCCGTGGTGCGGTACCCGCGCCCGCTCCTTCCGCGTGGGCTTGGCGGTGCCGATGTCGAGCCTGCGGTAGACCTGCCGCGAATCCGCGGAGACGATCTCGAGCGGCCAGTGCGCCGCGAGCGCGAGGGCTACCGCGGTCTTCCCGACCGCCGTGGGCCCGACCAGAACCGGCACCTTAGCGCCGGCCAAATCGTCGCTCCAGTTCCTCGCGAGGGAGTTGCACGATGGTGGCACGCCCGTGCACGTCGTGCGGCGGGAGGTCGGTGGCGAAGAGCCGGAGCAGGAGCTGCCGCATCTCGCGCTCATCGAGCCGCTGGCCGGCCTTGACCGCGGCGCGGCAGGCGTAGGTGGCGGCGAACCGCTCCAGCCGGTTGGCCCAGCCGCCGAAGCGTCCCCGAGCGAGGTCGGCCACGAGCTCGCGGAAGCAGGCGCCGGCATCGAACCGCGGATGCGGTGACGGCACCGCGTGCAGCACCACCGCCCGCCCGCCGAACGCCTCCGGCTCGAACCCCACGCGCCGGAGCTGCTCCTGATGGCGCTCCACCGCATCCAGCTCTTCGTCGGTGAGTTCGAGCGTGAGTGGGAGCAGCAGCCGCTGCGCCGGCGCATCCGCGCCGGTGAGCTGGGCCATCACCGTCTCGAACAACACCCGCTCGTGCGCGGAGTGCTGGTCCACGATGACGATCCCGTCCGGCGCCTCGTACACGATGTAGGTGTCGAACATCTGGAGCAGCGGTGCCTGAAACCCGACCGGCTCGCCGGCTGGTGCGTCCGCGGACGCCGCATCTCCTGCGGCGAAGAGCTCCTCGACCAGCGCGGCCGCCCCGGAGCCAGCGCCGGCCGTCGCGGGGGCGGGGAGCGGCCGCCAGTCGCCCACCGGAGCGGCGGCCACGAGCGCGCCGAGCGCATCCCGCGCCGCCTCCTCCACCACGCGCTCCACGCCGATCCGGTCCCGGAAGCGCACCTCGAGCTTGGACGGATGGACGTTCACGTCCACCTCCGAGGGCGACACCTCGATCCGGAGGTAGAGGGACGGACGGTCGCCCGGATGGATCGCGGAGCGGTAGCCGGCCTCCGCGGCCCGGAGCAGGAACGGATCCTTGAATGGGCGCCCGTTCACGAAGAGCTGCGTCCGGCGTCCGGTGGGCTGCGCGTCGCCGGGGCGCTGGACGAATCCCTCAACCCGGAACGCACCCGCGGCGTAGCTTACCGGCACCAGGGTGCCCGCGAGTGCGTGCCCCCACACCGCGGCCAGCCGCTCCTCGCTCTCCTGTCCCGGTGGCACGGCGAGCCGGGTGCTCCCGTCCACCTCGAGCTCGAACCCCGCCTCGGGATGCGCCAGCGCCAGCGTGGCGACCGCCTCCTGAGCGGCCCGGGTCTCACTCGCGGCGGAGCGGAGGAATTTCCGGCGCGCCGGCGTGTTGAAGAACAACGCACGCACGGTGACCGTCGTGCCCCGCCGGCGCACCGCGTCGGCCACGCGCTCGAGCCGGCCGCCGGTCACGGCCAGCTCGGTGCCGCCGTCGCCCTCGCTGGTAGTGAGCGCGAAGCGCGACACCGAGGCGATCGCGGGCAGCGCCTCGCCGCGGAAGCCAAAGGTGGCCACGCCGACGAGGTCGGCCGCGCTGCGGACCTTGCTGGTGGCGTGGCGGTCGAGCGCGAGCACCGCGTCCTCGCGGCCCATCCCGCTGCCGTCGTCGCTCACCTCGATCAGGGTCTTCCCGCCGTTCTCGATCGCCACGCGGACGTGGCGGGCTCCGGCGTCGAGCGCGTTCTCCACCAGCTCCTTCACCACCGACGCGGGGCGCTCGACCACTTCGCCCGCCGCGATCTGGTCGGCGACGGCATCGGGCAGGATCGCGATGCGGCGCGGCACCGGGTCAGCCTCCGACCGCGGCGACCGCCGCGTCGGGGAGCCACCCCTCGCGGCCGCCGCTCGCGCGGACCAGCAGCCATCCCGTGGAGCCGCGGATGAGCCGCACCGCCGCGCCACTCTCCACCGGCGCCACCGCCGGCGCGCGCCCGTGGGGCGAGAGGCGGAGCGTGGCGGGCTCGAGCACGACTGCGAGCGGCTGCCGGTACCACGCGCGCAGTCCGAGCCCCGCCAGCACCGCGGCCCCTGCGAAGATGAGCAGCACGAGCCACCGCTCCCGTGCGCGTGGCCGCACGACCCAGCCGATCCATCCCGCGAGCCAGCCCAACGTGCCGAGGAGCAGCAGCTCCTCGGGCGTCACCGGTGCCGACCAGGTCCACCGCGCCGACGCGGCGTCGGCCGGCGGGGTGAGCTCGAGCGCGCGGTTGATGGTGATGCTCCGAGGCGCGAGTCGGCGCGCGCGCAGCCAGGCGGCCTCGGCACGGCCCGGCTCGCCCAGGCGGTAGTAGGCGGCACCCAGGTTGTACCAGCTCGCCGCGTCCGCCGGGTCGGCCGACGCGCGGGCGGCGAAGCCGTCCACGGCCGCCCGGACGGCGCCGCTCTCGTAGAGCCGCTCCGGCGCGGGGCTCTGCGCGCCGGCGCGCCCGCTCCCGGCGGCGGCGAGCAGCAGCAGCGCGCCAATCGCCCGCCCACGTCGCCGGCCGCGAAGTGACCCGCCAAGCCGTCGCACGACCTCCTGCGCCTCGGCGGCGAGACTCGCCTCGTCCTCTGCCGTGCCCGGACCGTAGCGCCGCGCCAGGAGGCGCTCGCGCACGGCGGTCACTCGCTCGGCCAGCGCCTGGTCGGCGCCGGCGGCGCGCGCGGCGGCGGCGAGGGCGGGGCCGAACCGGTGATCGGGATCGGGCGCGAGGGTGCGTACCACGCGATCGAGCGCCGCCTCCGCGCTCCGCAGATCGCTCACCTGCTCCCGAGCCGGGCCGCGCTCCGGCAGTCGCACCCGCCGGCCCCTGAGCGCCAGTGCGAGCGGCGGCGCGACGAGGAGCAGCAGCCACATCCAGTCGGGCAGCCCGTGCCCTAGGCGCCAGCCGACGGACGGACCGGCCGCGGGCAGCAGCGCCGGCGGCAGTGCTTCGGCGGCGGCGGCCTGGCCGCGCGCCGCGACGGGAACCGCGGCCGGCCCGACCGCCAGCTCGCGGTAGCGATCGGTGTCGAGATCGAAGTACGCGTAGCGCACGCCCGGGATCGCCACCGCGCCCGCGGAGTCGGGCACGACGAGATAGCGGAAGGTCTTGGTGCCGCCCACGCGGCCTTCGTCGGTCGTGGCCGATTCGTCGGTGCGCTCGAGATACGCGCGCACGCCGCCGGGCCACGCGATCTCGGGCGGCGGCCAGAGCGCGGTGTTCCCCGCCCCGCTCAGCCGGAGCTCGACCGCGATCCCCTCGCCCACGCGCGCGGTGGCCGGGTCGATCCGGCGCTCCAGCCTGAGGCCGCCGGCGATGGCGCCGGCGAAGTCGGCGGGCCGCCCCGCGTCCGGCAGCGGCAGCACCACCAGCGTATCGGCGCGGCTGGAAAGCGCGAACCGGTCTTCCTGACTGAAGAACTGGAGCGCGACCGGCGTGCTGTACTTGAGCGTCGCCCGCGGGATGCCGATGGTGCCCGCGGTGAGCGGAAAGACGACCTGATGCGAGAGGAACAGGTCGTACCACCGCCCGCGCACGCTGCGCGTGGCGGCGATGCCGCTGGGGGTGGTCTGCGGAAAGCTCCAGACCCCGTCGATCACCGGCGGCTGGAGCGTGGGCGGGCGGCGGAGCTGGAGCCGGAGATCGCGCGGGAACCAGGCTGCGGTCACGACGTCGACCTGCTCGCCGACGCGCACCGTGTCGGTCGACACCAGCAGGTCCACGCCCGGCTCGCCGGACGCCGGCGGCGACGCGCGGTCGAGCATGCGCCGAAGCCGCGGGCTGAGCGTCGAGGCGGTGACCGCCCGGTTGGGCGCCACGTCCACTACGATCGCCGCGGTCTCGACGGTGTCCCGCCCCTGCACCACCCGCGAGGGCCCGATCTCCCAACGGCCCGGCCGGGCGGCCCGCAGCCGGAATTGCACCACGGTCGTGCGCACCGCGCCGGCATCGAAGCCCACTTCGGTGCGCTCGCTCCGCATTACGATCTCGAGCCCGACCGCGGACCCCAGGATCACCTGCATGGGCGTGGACGAACGGCTGGCCGCGCGGAGCGTGTAGGTGATCTCGTCACCCACGGTCACGCGGTCCTCGTCGACCGAGGCATCGAGCTGCGGCCGGCCCCACTGCGTCAGGCCGACCGCCAGCGCGAACAGCAGCGACGCCGGCGCGCTCACCAGTCCTTCACCCCGCCCGAGGAGCCGTTCTGGGTGCGGCGCTGCTGCTCCTCCTTCGTCTGCTGCTCGCGGCGCTCCATCGAGCTCAGGATCTGCTCGGCCTGGCTTCGCGTGAGATCCCTGGACTGGG
>DASUXW010000175.1:0-34625 GCA_036377715.1 Gemmatimonadales bacterium | reverse complement strand
TCACGGTTGGCTCCGGCGCTCCGTATGGCTCGTGGTGGGCTTGCTTCCGTTCTTTCTGGGCGGCTGTACCAGCGAGAAGATCGTCTTCCGCCAGCCCTTCAACCCGCCGCCCGACGCCACCAACAAGTTCCTCGGCTACTTCACGTCCACCGACAAGCAGACGACCTGCGGCAACTGCCACGTCGAGAAACAGGCCGACTGGACCACGACGGCGCATTCCAATGCGTGGGCCGATCTGGTCGCCTCGGGTCACCAGGACTCGACCTGCAACAGCTGCCATACCGTGAGCGACCGCGGCAACGCCGCGGAACCCCCCGCGGGGTATAGCGCCGTGGCCGACACGGTGTATCAGGACGTGCAGTGCGAAAGCTGTCACGGGCCGGGGTTCGACCACGCCTCCAGCCCCACGCTGCAGAACCGTCCGCTGGCGCAGGTAAGTGTGCCCACGGACCCGGCGGCGTGGGCCGGCTCGGCCACCTGCGGCTCGTGTCACACGGGCAACTTCTCGCCCTTCGTGGAGCAGTGGAGCCAGTCGGCGCACGCGCGGACGGTCACCGAGGTGATCGACGAGATCGTCGCCGACCCGGCGGGCGCCGCCGCCTGCGCCAAGTGCCACGAGGGACGAAACGTGCTTCGAGCGTGGGGAGTCAACACGAATTACGTGGAGGCCAACGACGCCGTCACCGAGTCGAACGCGATGCCCACCACCTGCGCGGTCTGCCACGACCCCCACTCGAAGGACCACGAGGGCCAGCTCCGCTACGCAGTGGACAACCCGGATCCCGACCAGAACCTCTGCATGAAGTGCCACAACCGCCGGGTCGAGCCGCAGGCGACGACGCCCCGCGGCCCGCACGCTCCCCAGGGCGGCGTGCTGATGGGCACCGCCGGATGGTGGCCGGCGGGCTACGATACCACGGCGATCCTGGCGACCCACGGCAATCCGGCGGTCAATACCAGACTGTGCGCGGGCTGCCACGTGGCGCCGTTCACCGTCACCAGCCCCGAAGGCAACGTCGTGTTCCAGTCGGTGGGGCACCTGTTCAACCCCGATCCCTGCCTCGATCCGCAGGGCGTGCCGCTGGGCGACAACACCTGTCCGCATCCGGGCGAGCCCACCTACGCCTCCGGTTCGCGCAAGTTCAACGGCTGCAGCGCCTCCGGCTGCCACTCGAGCGAGACCGCTGCGGAGAACGCCTTCGCGGCCAACCGGAGCATCATCCGTACGCTGGCCGACCAGCTCTGGGTGGATGCCAACGGCAATCAGGTGCTGTACGACACGACCGCCACCGGCGACCCGAACGCGTTCGACCCGGGCGACACGGGGCTGCTGACCCAGGTGCCGGTGAGCGAGTTCAACTACAAGGACCAGAAGATCACCACGGCGGAGGGCGTGCTGTTCAATCTGCGGCTGGTCGCCGAAGGCCGGTATGCCAACGGCGACGGCTCCTTTGGGGTCCACAATCCGTTCCTGGCCCAGTCGCTGTTGACCGCGAGCATGGACGCACTCAAGGCCAGTTACGGGCTGTCCGTCTCGCCGAAGGTCCAGGCGATTCTCGATCAGGTGAACGCGCAGATCCTGCGCCAGCGAATCCAGGTGTCGTCGGCGGGGAGGTGAGCCGCCCACCGCAGCCCGCCGCGGCATGAGCCTCCTTCCTCCCACGGTGGTGCTCCAGGACACGCTGACCCAGCGTTTCCTGGACACCACCGTCGTCAGATCTCCCCTTCCCGATCCGCTGGTCCCCATCGTCCAGTGGCTGTTCCAGAAGCCGGGCTGGCTCATGGTCGCCGGGATCGTGGTGGGCGCGGCGGTCGTCGCGGCCCTGGTGGTGCTGCTGTGGATCCGGCGCCGGGTCATCGGCCACTGGCTCGTCACCCGCGACCGCGGCGTCAAGCTCACCATGCTCCTCGCAGTCGGGGCGGTGCTGCTGCTGGTCGTGGGCAGCAGCTACAAGGCCTACGACTACATGATGCACGACAACGATTTCTGCCGCGGGTGCCACATCTTCGTGCCCAGCGGCAGGATCTTCGTGCACCCCGATACCGGCACCTACCTGTTGGTGAACGCGCTCGAGGGCAAGCACGACACCCTGCAGTGCCACGCCTGTCACGAGTTCCAGCTCGAGGCGCAGACCAAGGAGCTGGTCTACTGGATGATCGACCGCCCCGACAAGATCCCGCCGCACGCGAAGGTGCCGCGCCGGGTGTGCGAGGGCTGCCACGTTCAGGGGGCGGCGAAGAAGACCTGGGCCCGGATCGCGTCCACCGCCGGGCATCGCACTCATCTCGAATCCGATTCGGCCGCCCTCAAGGACGTGGCTTGCCTCACTTGCCATGCCCGAACGGCCCACCGGTTTCAGCCGGCGGACACCACCTGCGCGCAGCAGGGCTGTCATCTCACCGACGATATCCGGATCCGGCTGGGACGGATGGCGGCGCGGTTCTCGCCCAACGCGCCGCCACTGCCGAACGAGGAGAAGCTCTACTGCAACTCGTGCCACCAGTTCACCGTCGAGGCGCAGTTCGTCTCGCTCGATTCCGCGGCCGGCCTCCTTCGCCCCGGCTCGCGACAGTGCTTCGGCTGCCACGAGATGCGCACGCTGCTCGCCACCTTCAACGACGCCCGCGACCCTCATGGCGGCTCGTGCGGGATGTGCCACAATCCCCACACCGACGTGAAGCCGAGCGATGCGCTCAAGTCGTGCGCCGACGCGAGCTGTCACGCCACGTGGCGGAGGGTGGATTTCCATACCGGCGCGGCGCACCGCAAGGTCGCCGAGCGCTGCCAGACGTGCCACATCCCGCACCAAGCCCGGGTGGACGCGAGCGACTGCGTCGGGTGCCACGAGCGGGTGCGCACGAAGAGCCGTCTTCGGCCGCCGCTTCCGTTCGACACCACGAAGGCCTTGCGGCAGACCTCGTCTCTCCACGTGCCGGTACCGCTGTTCGAGCCCGGCCGTGCCCGCGGCCGCGGCGGGGCGCCGCCCGACGACGAGCCACCCGGCGGTCGGCACGCGGTCCCGAGCCCTCCCGCCGACAGCTTCTCCCACGCACGCCACAAACGCCTCACCTGCCTCACCTGCCACGTCCCCGGCTCCAAGGGACATCTGCTCACCTTCGAGCCGCCCCGGGGGTGCCAGATCTGCCACCATCAGCGGCCGTCGCAGGCCAGGTGCGCGGAGTGCCATGAGGCCGGCGAGCTCGCCGCGCCGCTGCCGGTGCAGGTAGCGGTCGAAGTCCCCAGGCACGAGCCGCGCCGGCGCACCGTCGGATTCGACCATGGGACCCACGAGGAGTTCGCGTGCGTCGACTGTCACGCGACGCCGGTCTCGCTCGCGCCGGCCGACTCGGTGCGCACCTGCGAGGCTTGCCACGCCGGCCACCATACCGTCGGGCGCGCCTGCGCTACCTGTCACCGCTCGGCCGAGACCTGGGGGGCGCACGAGCCGCCGGTGCAGGCCCATCAGGCGTGTGCCTCGTGCCACACCGAAGCGACCGTGGCCGGCCTGACGCCCACGCGCTCGTTCTGTCTCGCCTGCCATCGGCCGGCGGTGGACCACTACCCCGACCGCGAGTGCAGCGCCTGCCATTTCCTCCGTACGCCCGCAGAGCTGGCGCCGGAGATGCGACGGAGCGGCCCGACATGACCGCTCGTTCGTTCGCGGTCGGGCTGGTGGTCGCGCTCGCGTCGGCGGCGCCGCACGGACTGGAGGCGCAGGGCTACCGGCTGCGCGTCGATTCCCGGCTTCAGACGGTCGCCTTCCGCGGGGTGCAGCCCGACAGCATCGACCGCGCCTCCGCGGTGGTGGGCTCGACGGGCGGCTTCTTCACGCCCGACGGGTTCGCCGTCACCTGCACCGGGTCCAGCGACTTCTGCCGGTACTACCGCGCGGGCCCCCGCCTCTCCAGCACGCCGCTCGTGAGCTATGCCGACCTGACGGTGTGGGGCCTGGGCGTGCGCGGGCTGAGCGTCCGGGCCAATGCACGCTGGGGCACGGACCTGACCGCCAACGACCTGTGGCCCGGGACCGACCCGGCCGTCCAGCTGCTCGAGGGGTACGCCGAATACGCTACTGCGGAGCTGACCGGGCGCCTGGGGCGGCAGCACGTGACCGGCCGGCTGGGCTGGACGGGCATCGACGGCGCGGCAGTCACGCTGCGCTCGCCGCGCCGAGGGCTCGAGCTCACCGCCTACGGCGGCTGGGGCCTGGCGCGCGGCGTGGACGTTCCGGCCACGAGTCCCTCGCTCAATCCGCTGGAGGACTTCCAGCTTCCCCAGCGCCAGGTGACCGCGGGTGCTGCCCTGGGCTGGCGGCACCGCGTCGCCGATCTCCGCGCCGAGTACCGCCGCGAGGTGGACCCGTCGGCCGACGCGTTCGTGTCCGAGCGGGCGGCGCTCACCGCGGTGGTCCGGCCGGTCGCGAGGGTGACCGTCACCGGCGGGACGGAGTACGATCTGGCGCAGGGCTGGTGGGGGACCTCGGATCTGAGCGTCTGGTATGACTCGCCGCTGGTCGCGGCCGACGCCGGCGTACGACGCTATCGCCCGTTCTTCGAGCTGTGGACGATCTGGGGCGCCTTCAGCCCGGTGCCGTACACGGCGCTGGACGGATCGGTCTCGGTCGCACCGCTCCGGCGGCTTCGGCTCCGGGCGGGCGGCGAGCGGTACTGGTTCGATGATACCGGCGCGGAAACCGGGCTCGCCACGTTCGAGGAGGATGGCTGGAGACTCTCGTTCTCCGCGACCGCTTCAGTGTTTCCCACGGTGACGCTCGATGCGGGATATCACGAAGAATTCGGGCCGGGAGCGTCCTCGCAGAGCTGGGAAGGCCGGGCGACCTGGCTGCCGCTGCCGGCGCTCAGCCTGTCGGCATTCGGCTCGACCTTCCTGCGGCCCCTCGAGCTCAGGTTCGACGAAGCCCACGTGGACGCCCTCGGCCTGGACGCGGCCTGGCGGGTCTCCGAGCGGCTCGAGGTGGCGTTGTCGGGCGCCCAGTACTTCGAGGATCGCCGCCGGCCGGATGCGGGCGCCTTCGACTGGAACCAGTTCCGTCTCAACGCGCGGGTCACCTGGGCGTTCGGCTCGGATGCCGATCGGCTCCGGCTTCCGCCGGCGATCAGAGGCAGACCGCGGCGGGTCGGCCGGTGACCCGACCCCGCGCGATACTCGGGTTGCTGGCCGCGCTGGCGCTTGCGGGCGCCGGCGGTGGCCTGGCCGTGCACCGTAACGCCGACCGGTTCGACCACTGGGAGCACCGAGAGCTCTTCCCGACCTGCACCGGCTGCCATGCCGGCGCCGCCGAGCCCTCACGTCCGATCTGGCCGTCCGCCACGGACTGTGCGACGTGCCACGACGGGGAGATCGAGCGCAGGGTGGATTGGGCCCCTCCGCCCCAGCCGCACCCATCCAATCTGCGATTCACCCACGGCTCCCACGCGGAGGCCGCGGTCAAACGGCTTCCGCCCGATTCGGTGACCTGTTCCTCGTGCCACATCCTGCGCGGAGGACCGTGGATGCGGGTGCAGCGCAGCGTCGTGCGCCAGTGCCTCGACTGTCACGGGATCGAAACGGCGCATCTGGCGGCGCCCGATACCGCCTGCGCCACGTGTCATGTGCCGCTCGTGACGGCGGTCGCCCTTTCGTCCGAACGGATCGCCCACTTCCCCGCGCCGCCGTCGCACCGCGAGCCCGGCTTCGCGGAGCACCACGAGCCGTCCGCCTCCTGTGCCACCTGCCATGCGCGGGACTTCTGCACCTCCTGCCACGTGAACGCGCCGGAGGTGCCCGCGATCCAGGCGCTCGCGCTTGACCGACGGTCGCTCGCCATCGAGACCCGCCTGGAAGAGCCCGCCAGCCACCAGGCGCCCGATTTCATCACCCACCACGGCCGGGACGCCCGCCGGCGGGCGACCAGTTGCGCCACGTGTCACACCCAGGGAAGCTGCCTCACCTGCCACGTGGCACAGCCGAGTGTCGCCGCCTCGCTGCACCAGGCCGGCGCCGGGCGCGGTGCGGGCGCGCGCCTGAGCCGCCGCCGGCCGCCTTCCCACGGCGACGACTTCAGCGAGCGCCACGCGTCGGTCGCCTCGGCGACGCCGCAGAACTGCGCGGCGTGTCACGCTCGTGCGGACTGCCTGGATTGCCATCGGCCGTCTGCCGCTTCAGGCCCGGCGTACCATCCGGTGGGCTTCCTCTCGCGGCACCCCGCGTCCGCCTATGCCCGCGAGACTGCGTGCGCCGAATGCCACAATACGGGCCAGTTCTGCGCCGACTGCCACCGTCAGTCGGGGCTTACGGCGCGCGGACCGCTCCGGGGCGGCTTCCACGATGCCAAACCGGGGTTTCTGCTGGGTCACGGGCCCGCCGCGCGGCAGAGCCTCGAGAGCTGCGTCACCTGCCACGCCGAGCGCGACTGTCTCACCTGCCACTCGGCCCAGGGCGGCCGCCGATTCAACCCGCACGGCCCGGGCTTCGATGCCGACCGGCTGCGGCGCCGGAACGCGCAGATGTGCACCGTGTGCCACGGCGCGGCAATCCCGGAATAGCACTCCTCCCGCAATTTCTCACCTCGGATTCACATCCGGTTCATGCGCCGGATGCTACCTTGCCTGACGCAACGTAGGCCTTACACCAGGAGGTGTCATGCGAGTCGCGTTGCGCACCCCGATCGCGGGGAAGCTGGGTGAGGAATTCGAGCGCGTGTTCGATCGAATTCTCGCCCCTCGTTGGCTGCCCGAACCGTTCCTACCGGAATACCCGTTCGAAGCACAGGCGACCGAGTGGATTCCGGTGCTGGAGATGGTCGAGAACGCCGACGAATTCGTGGTGATGCTGGAGGTGCCGGGGATTCCACGGGAGAACCTGGACCTCAATCTGACCGGCCAGATGCTGACGATCACCGGCAAGCGGGAAGTGAAGGCCGAGAACGTCGGTGAAGCATATCTGGTGCGGGAACGGCTGTACGGGAAGTTCGTGCGGACGATCCGGCTGCCCGTGCCGGTCGCGGTGGACAAGGTGACCGCGATCTACGAGGACGGCATGCTGCGGGTGCATCTGCCCAAGGCGATGCCGGCACCGGCGAACAAGATCCTGATCAAGTAGAGCCGAGGCACCGCAGCACACCACGGCCCCGGGCACACGCCCGGGGCTTTTTCGTGCCGCTACACGTTGCGCGCCCAGGCCAGCGCCGCGCCGACGGCCCGCGCCCACCCGCGCCGTTGCTCCCGCCGCTCGGCCTCCTCGGTGCGCGGCAGGAACCGCCGGACGCCGCGGCCGGCGACGAACTGCTCACCGGTCTTCCACACGCCCAGAGCCAGCCCCGCGAGCCCCGCGGCGCCGAGCGCGGTAGTCTCGACCGTGTCCGGCCGCTCGACCGGGATCCCCAGCACGTCGGCCTGGAACTGCATCAGCCAGTCGTTCGCCGCGGCGCCGCCGTCCACGCGCAGCACCGGAACCTCCACCCGCCCGCTCGCTTCCATGGCGGCGAGCAGCTCGGCGCTGCTGAACGCCATCGCCTCGAGTGCGGCGCGGACGAGATGCGCGCGCGAGGTGCCGCGGGTGAGCCCGGTGATCGTGCCGCGCGCCTCCGACTCCCAGTGCGGCGTGCCCAGGCCGACGAACGCCGGGACGAAATGCACGCCGCCCGAATCGGGCACGCTCCGCGCGAGCGCCTCCGTCTCGGCCGCGGTCTGAATCAGCCCCAGCCCGTCGCGGAGCCACTGCACCGCGGCGCCGGCGATGAACACGCTCCCCTCGAGCGCGTACGCCGGCTCGCCGCCGGGACCGCACGCCGCCGTGGCCAGCACGCCTTCGCCGGGAATGGGCAGCCGGTCGCCGGTGTGCACCAGCAGGAAGGCCCCGGTGCCGTAGGTGTTCTTCGCCAGCCCGTCGGTGAAGCAGCCCTGTCCGAACAGCGCCGCCTGCTGGTCGCCGGCCAGCCCGGCGATCGGGAGACTCAGCCCCAGGAGCCCCGGAGCGGTCTCCGCCACGGTGCCCGTGGAGGGCACGATCTCCGGCAGCAGCTCGCGGGGAATGCCGAAGAGGCCGAGCAGCTCCGGGTCCCACTCGCGGCGCGCGAGGTCGTAGAGCAGCGTGCGGGAGGCGTTGGTGTGATCGGTGATATGGGCCGCGCCCTGCGACAAGCGCGCGACCAGCCAGCTCTCGACGGTGCCGGCGGCGAGCTCGCCGTTACCGGCGCGGCGGCGCAACGCCGGGTCCCGCAGCAGCCACTCGAGCTTGGTGGCGGAGAAATACGGATCGGCCACCAGGCCCGTGCGCTCGCGCAGAAGCGCCTCGGTGCCGCTCTCGCGCAGCTCGCGGCAGCGATCGCTGGTGCGCCGGTCCTGCCAGACGATGGCGCGCGTCACGGGCTCGAGCGTGCGCCGGTCCCAGAGCACCACGGTCTCGCGCTGGTTGGTGATCCCGATGCCGTCGGGGCGTTCCCGCGCCGAGCCCAGGGCCTCGCGCATGGCCTCGAGCGAGACCCGTACGATCTCCTCGGCGTCGTGCTCCACCCAGCCGGGTTGCGGATAGTGCTGGGTGAACTCGCGATAGCCTCGACCCAGGATGGTGCCGTCCTGGTGGACCAGCAGGGCCGTCGAGCCGGTGGTGCCCTGGTCGAGCGCGAGAATGGAAGGCATGCGAATCCCTCAGACGATCCGGGCCACCTCGCCGGGCTTCACGGCCCCGCGATCGGTGATCACCGCCGCGATCAGCTCGGCCGGGGTCACGTCGAATGCGGGATTCCAGATGCCCGTGCCTGCCGGCGCCGCCGGGATGCCGCGCCATCCGCTGACCTCTTCCGGCGACCGCTCCTCGATGGGAATTCCCTTCCCGTCGGCTGTCGCTGGGTCGATGGTGGACACCGGCGCCGCCACGTAGAAGGGCACACCGTGGGCCCGGGCCGCGAGCGCCAGGCCATAGGTGCCGATCTTGTTGGCCACGTCGCCGTTGGCGGCGATGCGGTCGGCGCCGACCACGACGCAGGTCACGTCGCCGCGCCGAAGGCGGCTCGCCGCCATGCCGTCGGTGATGAGGGTGACCGCTACGCCCGCGCGGCCGAGCTCCCACGCGGTGAGCCGGCTGCCCTGCAGGAGCGGCCGGGTCTCGCACGCCACCACGGACACACGGCGTCCTGCATCGTGCAGGGTGTAGACCGGGGCCAGCGCGGTGCCCATCCCGCCCGTCGCCAGCGCGCCGGCGTTGCAGTGGGTGAGCACGACCGCATCGCCGCCGATGAGCTCCGCGCCCGCCGCGCCGATGCGAGCGCACATGGCTCGGTCTTCTTCCCGAATGGCCTCGGCTTCCTCCCGAAGCGCCCTGCCGAGATCTTGCCCGGCAGCCGCCGCCTGGGTGGCCCGCCGCTCCATGCGATCGAGGGCCCACCCGAGATTGACCGCGGTCGGCCGGGTGGCGCGAAGCTGCGACGCGGCTGCACGGATCTCATCGAGGGACGGTGCGCCGTCGTGCCCGGCGAGCGTCACCCCCATCGCCGCCGCGATTCCGATCAGCGGCGCGCCGCGCACCCGCAGCAGGCGGATCGCCTCGGCCATCGCGTCGACGGTGTCGAGCTCGAGATAGCGCTCCTGGCCCGGGAGCAAGGTCTGGTCGAGGATGCGCACCGTGCGGCCCACGCCCCAGCCGATCGGATCGGGAATCATCATGCGAACAAGATATCATCGGCCGGCCGCGAGGGGGCGGAGTATATTGGGGCGCAGCGTCCTCCGGAGCGATCATGCCTCACCTGCGCTGGTGCCGGTTCGCAGCCGTCGCGGTCACGAGCCTGTTCGCGCTCGCGCCGGCCATCCTCGCCCAAACGCCGACCCGTCTCGCGCTCGGCGGGCCGCCTCCACCCGTCCGGACCGAGGCCGAGCTGCGTGCCTTCCTCGACGAGCTCGAGGCGCAGGAGCTGGCGCTCAGCGAGGCGACCACGCTCGAGGCGTACTACCAGTGGGAGGGCAAGGCCCGCCATTTCGCGGCGCCGTTCGCCCGCTTCCAGACCGACCTGGTGACCCACCGCGATTACGCGGCGGTCATCGATCGCTGGCAGGGGAAGGTGCGGGACAGCACGCTGGCACGGCGGCTCTTCCTGCATCACCGCGATTTCCTGGCGGCGCGGGCCGATCCGCGGCTCTCGATCCAGCTCGTGGACCTGCAGGCCGCGATCCAGGACACGGTCACCGCGTTCCGGTTCGACGTCCGAGGCCGCAAGCTCACGCTGACCGGGACCGGCGAACTGCTCGATACCGCCGCCGACCGCTCGCTGCGTGAAGCGGCGTTCCGGTCGCGACCGCAGGTGGCTTCGCACACGATGCCTTCGATCGTGCGCGCGCTCTCGCTGCTCGACCGGATCGGGCGGCAGGAGGGATTCGCCAACGGCGCGGCCGCCGGACTCAACAACTCCAGCCTCGAGCCCCGCCGCGTGCTCCGCGATCTCGACGAGTTCGAGCGCGCGACGCGGCCGGCCTATCTCGCGATGCTCCAGCGCGTCCGGACGGACCTGCGCGTCGACCGGGTCGAGGGCTGGGACATCGATTACTGGCTGCACCGGCAGGAGACCGCCGGTGGCGTCGACCCCTGGCCCAAGGAGGCCGGCCTCGAGCGGCTGCGCGGCCTCATGCGCGCGCTCGGGTTCGCGGCGGATAGCCTGCCCATCGACATCAGGATCCGGGACGTGCCGACCGGCGGAATCACCTTCCCCGTCCGCCCGCCTTACGAGGCCCGGCTGCTCAGCAATCCCTTCAGCGGCTCGGACTTCTACAGCACGCTGTTCCACGAGTACGGGCACGCGGCGAACTTCACGCTGATGGACCCGACCCTCCCGGCCGCATTCTTCCGCGGCGACGAGACGCCACTCGGCGAAGGGCTGGCCGAGACGCTGGGGTACTACGCCGCCGACCACGACTGGCTCGTGCGCGCGGCCGGGGTCACGCCAGCCCAAGCCATGCGCCTCGAGCACGCGGCGCGCCTCCGGCAGCTGCTCTGGCTGCGACGGACGATCGCGCTCAACGCGTACGCCGAGATCACCCAGTACCTGAACCGCACCGCGGACCGCGACTCGCTCTACGCCGCCGCCTACCGCCGGTTCGTGGGCGTGGAACTGCCACCGGGCCACTGGTTCGCCACCCGCGACATGTTCGCCACGGGACCGCTCTACTTCCAGTCGTATCTCTACGCCAACATGATCGCCGCCCAGCTCCGCGAGGCGATGCGGGAGCAGTTTGGCGTCGAGGATCTCTCGGCCGAGCCACGGGTGGCCCCCTGGCTGACCGAACACTTCTTCCGGATGGGAGCCGCCGTTCCGTGGGAGGAGAAGGTGCGCAGGGCCACGGGGCGTCCGCTCTCGAGCGCGGCACTGGCGCGGTATCTCGCCGAGGCGTCCTCATGACCTTTTCGACCATCCTGTTCGAGCTGACCGGCGGGATTGCCCGCGTCACCATCAACCGGCCCGACAAGCTGAACGCGCTCAACGCCACCGTGATCGCCGAGCTGGACCAGGCGGTGACGCGGATCGAGAGCGATCTCGAGGTGCGAGGGGTCGTGCTGACCGGCGCGGGGGCAAAGGCATTCGTGGCAGGGGCGGACATCGCGGAGCTCGCCGGACAAAGCCCCGTCGAAGGCCGCGCCCGCGCCCTGGCTGGACAGCGGATGATGCGACGGCTCGAGCGCTGCGGGAAGCCGGTCGTCGCCGCGGTCAACGGCTTCGCCCTCGGCGGCGGGTGCGAGCTGGCCATGGCCTGTCATCTCCGGATCGCCAGCGAGAACGCGCGGTTCGGGCAGCCGGAGGTGAAGCTGGGCCTGTCACCGGGGTACGGCGGGACGGTCCGGCTGCCCCGGCTGGTGGGACGCGGTCGCGCGCTCGAGCTGCTGCTCACCGGCGCCCTGGTCGATGCCCAGGAGGCCTGGCGCATCGGTCTGGTGAACCGTGTCGTCCCGGCTGAGCGCCTGCTCACGGAGGCCGAGCAGCTCCTGACCGGGATCCTGGAGAACGGGCCGCTTGCGGTCCGGGCCTGCCTCGAGCTGGTGGATGCGGGCCTCGAGATGAGCACCGACGAGGCCCTCGGACTCGAGGCCACGTGGTTCGGCCTGCTCAGCGCGACGGCCGACATGCGCGAGGGAACCAGGGCGTTTCTGGAGAAGCGAAAGGCTTCGTTTACCGGCACATGAGCCTGCAATTCCGGGCCCGATCCGGCTATTTTTCCACGGTTCCGATGCGGGCTATCTGGTGGGCAGCACTGGGTCTAGCAGCCGGGTGCGCCGAGCGCGAGCGGCTGACGTTTCCGACTGAGGACCCGGGCAACGGCTCCGGCCCGATCACGGAGATCTTCCAGCCGAACGGGGCCGATACTGTGGTCTCAGGCGGGGAAGCCCTGCTGGTCTCCGGTCGTTCGCGCGACCCGGACGGGGTCCACGCGGTTTTCTTCGAGGTCTCCGGACTGAACCAGGGGTTCGCGCCTCTGGATGCGGGCGGGGCGGACACGGTGAGCTTCGGCCTCCAGCTCTCGACCGTCGACCACGGCGGCGACACGGCGTTCATCCGGATCTACGCCGTGGATATGCTCGGCGACACGGGGCGCGCCGTCGTCCGGCAGATCCGCATCCGCTAGTGCACCTGCGCCGGCTGGTCGCGCGGGGCTTCCGGAACCTGGCGGCCCTGGAGCAGGAGCTTCCTCCCGGGGGAGTGGCCCTGCTCGGCGCCAACGCGCAGGGCAAGACCAGCCTGCTCGAGGCGGTGTACTACCCGGTCCTGTTCCGGTCCTTCCGCGGTGCCCCCGACCAGGAGGTGGCCGCCTTCGGGGGGAGCGGCTTCCAGGTGGGCGCGTGGCTCGACGGCGCGGGCGCCGGAGAGATCACGGTCACCTGGACGGCCGCGGGGCGCCGCAAGCGGATCGCGACCGACGGCCGGGAGCCCGAGCGGGTGGCCGATGTCGTGGGCCAGTGGCTGGCGGTGGCGTTTCTGCCCGACGACGTGGGCCTCGCCACCGGACCTGCGGCCGGCAGGCGAGGCTACCTCGACCGGCTGCTCTCGCTGGCCGACCCAGCCTATCTCGCCCGGCTGGCACGGTATCGGGCGGCGCTGGCGCAGCGGAACAGCGCCCTGCGACAGGGGCGGCCCGAGCTGGCGCGTGTGTTCGACGCGCCGCTCGCCAGGGCGGGCGCCGACGTCGTTCGTACGCGCGAGACCTGGGCAGCCGTGGCCGCGGAGCAGTTCGCCGCCGAGCTCGAGTGCCTGGGCGAGGGTGGCAGCGCGCAGCTCCGCTACCGCGGCGCGGAGGGGCTCGCCGACGCAGGCGCCTGGGAAGCCGCGCTGGCGGCCGCGTTCCCGCGCGATCAGGCCCGCGGGATGACCACCGTGGGCCCGCACCGCGACGATCTGGTGCTCGAGGTAGGGGGCCGCGCGCTGCGCGAGTTCGGCTCGAACGGACAGCAGCGTGGCGCCGCGGTGGCGCTCAAGCTGATCGAGCTGGCCGCCCTGCGCGAGGCACGGGGCACCGAGCCGGCGCTGCTCCTGGACGATGTGTTCGCGGCGTTCGACCGCGAGCGCCAGCGCCGCCTCGCACGACGGCTGCTGGAGGTGCCCGGGCGCCAGGTGTTCCTCACCGCCCCGCGGCCCGACGAGCTCCCGCCGGGGCTGGCGCTGCCGGTCTGGCGGGTGGAGGCCGGCAAGGTGAGCACGTGACCGATCGGCGCCCGCCTGCCACGCTGGCCGAGGCGCTGGCGAGCTATCTCCGCCAGTCCGGCTTCTCGAAGCGGCTGCAGCAGGCGGGGATCATCGAACAGTGGGCGGAGCTGGTCGGGCCGCAGATCGCGGCCGTCACCAGCCCCGAATCGGTCACCCCGGACGGGGTGCTCCGGGTCCGCGTCGCCTCGGCGCCGTGGGCCAATGAATTGAGCCTGATGACGCCGCGCATCCTGGCCCGCCTGAACGCCGGCCGGACCGGACGCATCAGGGAGATCCGCTGGCTGCCCGCGGCCGGTCCCAGTCCCCGATAAGGAGCCTATGGCCAAGAACGAGACCGCCGTCCTGGACGGCACGCCGCAGTACAAAGCCGACTCGATCCAGGTCCTCAAGGGCCTCGAAGCCGTGCGCAAGCGCCCCGGGATGTACATCGGGAGCACCAGCGAGAACGGCCTGCACCACCTCGTCTACGAGGTGGTGGACAACTCGATCGACGAGGCCCTGGCGGGCCACTGCGACACGATCACCGTCACCATCCACGGCGACAATTCGATCACGGTGCAGGACAACGGCCGCGGGATTCCCGTGGACATGCACCCGACGGAGAAGATGCCGGCGGTCGAGGTGGCGCTCACCGTGCTGCACGCGGGCGGCAAGTTCGACAAGAGCAACTACAAGGTGTCGGGCGGGCTGCACGGGGTCGGTGTGTCGGTCGTCAACGCGCTCTCCGAGCGGCTCGAGGTCCTGGTGGACCGCGACGGCAGACGTCACCGCATGGCCTTCGTGCGGGGCAAGACCGTCAAGAAGCTCGAGGTGCTCGACGGCAAGGCGCGCGGCACCGGGACCACGGTCCGCTTCAAGCCCGACCCCGAGATCTTCACGGTGCTCGAGTTCCACTACTCGACCCTGGCCGACCGGCTGCGGCAGCTCGCGTTCCTGAACCGCGGGATCTCGATCACCATCAAGGACGAGCGCGAGGGCCAGAAGAAGCAGGAGACCTTCTTCGCCAAGGGCGGCCTGGGCGAGTTCGTGCAGTGGCTCAACCGCAACAAGAAGCCGCTCCACCCCAAGCCGATCACGTTCACCGCCGTCAAGGACGACGTCGAGGTGGACGTGGCGCTGCAGTATGAGGACGGGTACAACGAGAACACCTTCACCTTCGTGAACAACATCAACACCCACGAAGGCGGGACCCACCTCACCGGCTTCAAAAGCGCGCTCACGCGGACGATGAACGACGTCGCCAAGCGGCGCGACTTTCTCAAGAAGGAAGGCTTCACGCTGTCGGGCGACGACATCCGCGAGGGACTCACCTGCGTGCTCCACGTGAAGGTGCGCGAGCCGCAGTTCGAGGGGCAGACCAAGACCAAGCTGGGCAACAGCGAGGTCGAGGGGATCGTCAAGGCGGTGGTGAACGAGCACCTCGGCACCTGGCTCGACGAGCACCCGCCGGTGGCCCGGACGATCATCGAGAAGGCGGTGAGCGCGGCCCGGGCGCGCGAGGCCGCGCGCAAGGCGCGCGATCTGGTGCGCAAGAAGTCGGGGCTGGAGAACGCGGTGCTGCCGGGCAAGCTGGCCGACTGCTCGATCGACGACCCGACCGTGAGCGAGATCTACCTGGTCGAGGGCGACTCGGCGGGCGGCAGTGCGAAGCAGGGCCGCGACCGCTCGTTCCAGGCGATTCTCCCGCTCCGCGGCAAGATCCTGAACGTGGAGAAGGCGCGGATCGACAAGATCCTGAGCAACGAGGAGATCCGCGCGATCATCACGGCGGTGGGCACCGGCGTGAAGGACGACTTCAAGCTGGAAGACGCGCGCTATCACAAGATCATCCTGATGACCGACGCCGACGTGGACGGCGCGCACATCCGGACGCTGCTGCTGACGTTCTTCTTCCGGCAGATGCAGGAGCTCATCGAGGCGGGCTACGTCTACATCGCGCAGCCGCCGCTCTACCGCGTGGCCCGGGGCAAGGAGGAGTTCTATGCCTACACCGAGACCGAGCGGGACGAGTACGCCAGGCGGCTGGGGAACGGCGACGGCCGGGCCGGCATCAACATCCAGCGGTACAAGGGCCTGGGCGAGATGAACCCGGACCAGCTCTGGCGTACCACGATGGACCCAGCCACCCGCACCATCCTCCGGGTCACGATGGAAGACGCGGTCGAGGCCTCGAAGCTGTTCGACGAGCTGATGGGCGACGAGGTCGAGCCCCGGCGGCAGTTCATCGAGCGGAACGCGAAGTACGTGAGCAATCTGGACGTGTAGCGCGCCGGATCGGCGGAGAGAGAGTGACGAGGGGCCGCGGGATTTCCGCGGCCCCTCGTCCGTTTCAGCCGCGGCTCAGGAGCCCCGGCACGTCTTGCTGCCACGACTCTCCGCCTTACGGCGGAGATAGCTCATGGCGTCGCGGACGCTGCTCTGGTTCAGGTACGTGGAGCTGTACTTCCAGCTGATGAAGGCACACGGGTAGGACGTGCTCAGGAGCGCCGACCCCCAGGACTTCACCTCGCTCCCGCTCATCGGCGTGCCATTCGGCTTGCCGCCTTTCAGCACGTTGAGCCCCATGATCAGCGCCAGCCCCCGCCGCTGCGCGTCGCTGACCTGCTTCCGGTTGTAGTCGGCGACGTTACCGCGCCGATAGAGATACTGCGCCCACGCTGCGTCCACGTATCTGGGGTTCGAGGTGAAGTAGTCCGGGTGGACTCGGACGATGGTCGGCATGCTCGGCCAGATCCCCTTGCTGTACCGCCCCATTTCCTCCAGCGTGGACTGGGAGACCTGCCGGCCGCTCCAGTTCGTGGGATCGTTCGGCTCGTCGATCATGAAGTGCCCGATGACCGTGCCGTCCTTCACGTAGGAGTCGATGTTCACCCCTTTGAACCGGTCGACGCGCTGCTTCCATTTGGTCAGGCTGAAGTGCCCGCCGGCGTCCTTGTAGTAATTGGGGCTGCCGGTGAACGTCAGCACGACCTTGGCCCCGCGCGCTTTGACGGCGGCGAGCTCGCTCCGCAGCCCGTTGGGCGAGATGTTGCTCAACGCCCCGTTGTAGCGGCTGCCGAACCAGCTCAGCGGCAGGTGGAAGGTCCCGATGGGAATGCCGCCGGAGAACGCCGTGGCCAGCGAGGGCCCGCCGACGGGGGCTGGTGCGAGGGAATCGAGTGCGGGTGTGTCGAGCGTGAGCGTTTCACCGGTGTTGGGGTCGAGGGAATTTGCCGCATCGCACGCGGCGAGCGCGACTACTGCGGCGGTGCAGAGTGGCGCTCGAATGCGGCCGATGCGGCGGCTGCTGAGCTCGTGAATCCACGTCATGCGCGGGCGCTCCTCTCTCCAATGAGTGGTAGGAGGGACACAGTCTGCGCGGCAGGCGAGGGCCGGCGATCGGCACGGCCGAGCCGGCGGCCCATCGAGTGGTCCTGACGCGGCGGGACAAGGCAGGATCTCTGCCCGGCCCTATGGATGTGTTGTGAGGTGTGGGTCCGCTGAGACTAGGGAACTAGTCGAACAGGGCGCGAAGGAATGAGCACCAAGGTGGTGTCATCTCGTTTCCGCGGCTCGCGCCGTTCACACATTCGTGACACGCGTCACAAATGTCAAGTGCTGCAGATCCGTTGCTCCCGCGGCGGGCCACGGTCTATGTTGCGCGGATGGCGGATAATCGGCAGAAACCCGGGTGGTGGCAGACGGCTCCGGGTCTGATGACGGCCGTCGCCGCAATGATCGCTGCGGTCACGGGGCTGATCACAGGGCTCAATCAGGCGGGGCTGCTCGATCGGGGCACGCCCGCTCCGGTGGCCCAGGCGCCCGCGCCCGTGCCCGCTCAGCAGCAGGAGGAAACTGGCGAGGCGAGGCCGAGCCCGACACCAAGCCCGACGCCCAGCGCGCGGCGGCCGTCACGCACGTCGGGCGGTGGCGCAACGAGGCCGCGGCCGCCCGCGCCAGCGGCCGTTCCTGACACCGATCCCTCGCGGAGGGCCGACTCTGCCGCTGCGCCCGCGATCGACACGGTTCGCGCGTCCGACAGCGTGCGCGCCGGCCCCACTGACACCGCAACGCAGGAACCGGCAGCCCCGGCCGGCGAGACACCCGCCGGCCGCATTCCCCCGGGCAGCACGATCGAGTTGGCAGCCGCCACCCGCGTGTGCAGCACCACCAGCGCTCCGGGCGACCAGTTCGGCGCGACCGTCGTTGCGCCCGTCACGGGCATCGGGGGCGCCACGGTCCCGGTCGGCGCCACTGCCACCCTCGAGGTGCAGCAGCTCGAGGCACCGACGTTCATCGGCGTGAGCGCCGACTCGCTGACGGTGAACGGCCGCTCGTACGGGCTGCGCGGCGCGACCACCAAGGTGCACGAGCGCGAGTTCACCGCCGGTGCCGGGCGGACCGGGGTCGGCGTCGGTGCCTGCATTCCGACCGGCGGCCGGATCACTCTCACGCTGCGCTCGCCACTGGTATTCGGCCGGGGCCGCTAGTCGCGCCGCACCGCGGAGTCGTGATAGCCGCGGAGTCGGCGGATCTTCCCGTCCTCCAGCTCCAGCACCGTCACTCCCTTGAGCTGCACCGGCTCGCCGTTGGCGAGCGCGCCCTGCGCCACCCACTCGAGCACCGCGCCGCCGTCGCCCTCCACCACGTGGGTGAAGGCCGTCTGGACCCCGCGAAACCCCGCCCGGTAATCCCGCCAGAACGCCTCGAGTTCGCGCGGGCCGCGGGCGGGCTCGGTGCGGCCCAGCACCACCGCCTCGCACTCCTCGTCGAACAGCGCCAGCAGCGGCCCGGGCTCGCCCGAGCGCTCGAACCCCTGGAGCGCGCGCATGAACCGCTCGACCGGAGCCGAGGCCATGGCCTACAGCCTCACGGGCGGCCGCGGGCGGGCGGTGCCCGGGCCCCAGTCGTCGCCCTCGAAGCCGTCGTCGGGACGCACGCCGGTATCGAGGTCGCGCACCTCGCGCTCGGCAGCCTCGAGCTCGTCCCGGTCGATCCCGTCGTGGCCCATCAGACGGGGCCCCGGATACTGCGGCCGCCGGAAGAACCAGACTACCACCGCTCCGAGCACCGCACCCGCCACGAGCAGCGTGGCCACCGGACCGCTCACGAACGGCATCGCTGCGGCGCGGGCGGCGCCTCGACGCCGCCCGCGGTAATTCGGTGGGAGATGAGCGGGGTGAGCCGGCCTTCGTCGCCGATCGTGACGGCCTCTCGCAGCGCATCGAGGCCGAGCGCCAGGCCGCCGGCATCGCGCGCGAAGACCGACGCGATTGGCTCGCCCGCCCGGACCGGATCGCCGGGCTTGACGGTGATGACGAACCCGACGGTCGGATCCACGGTGGCGTCGACCCTGGTGCGGCCGCCGCCCAGCGCCACGACCGCGTGCCCGATGCGCCTGGGCTCGACCTGAACGACGACGCCGTCGCGCTCGGCGCGATAGACCTCGACCGCGTCGGCCTGTGGGAGCACCGCGGGCTCGTCGACCACCGCGGGGTTCCCGCCCTGCGCTTCGATGACGCGGGCGAATGTCTCGAGCGCTCGTCCCGACGCCACGGCCTGCTCGAGTCGTGTACGGGCAGCCGGCAGGTCCGGCGCGGCGCCGACGAGCACCAGCATCTCCGCGCCGAGCGCCAGCGCGACCTCCATGAGGTCGGCGGGCCCACGGCCACGCAGCCCCTCGATCGCCTCTTCGACCTCGAGCGCGTTGCCGCATGCGCGGCCCAGCGGGCGGTCCATGGCCGTGAGCAGCGCCACGGTGCGGCAGCCGCGCGCCTCGCCCAGCGCGATCATCGTCCGGGCGAGCTCGACCGCGAGCCCGGTGTCGGGCAGGAAGGCGCCGCTGCCGGTCTTCACGTCGAGCACCAGCCCGTCCAGCCCCTCGGCCAGCTTCTTCGACATGATGCTGCTCGCCAGGAGCGGAATGGACTCCACCGTGCCGGTGACGTCGCGCAGGGCGTAGAGCCGCCGGTCCGCGGGGGCAATCCCGGGCGTCTGGCCGAACATCGCGCAGCCCAGCCGCTCGACCTGCGTCTTCACCTCGCTGAGGGAGAGCCCGGTGCGAAAACCGGGAATGGATTCCAGCTTGTCGAGCGTGCCACCGGTGTGGCCGAGCCCGCGGCCCGACATCATCGGCACCGCCACGCCGCAGCTCGCCACCAGCGGGGCCAGCAGCAGCGAGACCTTGTCGCCCACCCCGCCGGTCGAATGCTTGTCGGCGACGGGAATGGACAGGTTCCCGAACGACAGGCGGTCGCCCGAGACGATCATCGCGTCGGTCAGCGCCTCGAGCTCGGCGGGCTCGAGGCCGCGAAAGTAGACGGCCATGAGCAGCGCGGCCATCTGATAGTCCGGCACCCGGCCGGCGGCGTACTCGCCGACCAGCCGGCCCCAATCGTCCGGCTCGAGCGCGCGGCCGTCGCGCTTGTGCTCGATGAGCCGCGGAATCACCATTCGGGATCACCCTTCCTCGGGACTGCCTGTGCGCACGCTTCGCTCTGCCCTGGCCGTCTGTCTGCTCGCGCTGCCCGCGCGCGGCGCCGCCCAGGCGCCGCGTGACCACGTCGCGCTCGGCACGGCGGCCGCCCAGGTGCACGACCTGCAGACCGCCCTGGCCCACTTCGACGCCGCGCTCGCGCTCGATTCGACCCTGTACGCGGCCAACTGGCGGGCCGCGCTGGTGCTGCTCGACCAGGGCGCTCGGGTCCCCGACAAGGCGAAGAGCCCCGAACGTGACTCGCTCTACGCCCGGGCCGAACGACTCGCCCGGCGCGCGGTCGCCGCCGATTCGCTGGGCGCCGACGGCCACTTCGCCCTTGCCGCGGCGCTGGGTCGAGAAGCGCTCACGATGGGAAACCACGACCGGATCAGGCGGGCCGCTCTCATTCGCGGGGAGGCGCTCCGCGCGGTGCAACTCGACCCTCGGCACGACGGCGCGTGGCACATCCTGGGCGCGTGGAACGCGGAGATCATGCGCCTGTCGGGGCTGAGCCGGTTCTTCGCGAAGCGGTTCCTCGGGGCGGGCATCTTCGGCCGTGCCTCCTGGGCCGAAGCGACCGAGGACATGGAGCGGGCGGTCGCGCTCGATCCCGGCCGGGTGTACCACCGCCTCGAGCTGGCGCGGATCTACGCCGATCGGAAACGGTACGCCGACGCACGCGCCGAGCTGGACCGCCTAGCGGCGCTGCCCGACCGGGAGATCATGGACAGCGTATACCGTCGCGAAGGAATGGCTCTGGCACGCAAGCTCGCCGGCCGGACCTGACCCGATCACAGCGCGTTGCGCGCCCGATCCGCCGCCCGGCCGAGCCCGGCCTCCATGCGCCGTCGCCGGCGGGACAGATCGCGGCGGGTCCGCTCGCCGGCGCGCTCGAGGCCCTCCGACGCGTCCTCCCGGAGCCGCTGGAGCCGCTTCCGCAGCCGGCGGCGCGTCCGGTCGCCCTTCTCGGGCGCGAACATCAGCGCGATGGCGGCCCCCAGAAAGGCGCCGAAGACCACCCCGGCGGCGAAGGCGCCGGTGCCCCCGCCCGAGTCCTCGGCCTCGTCCACGATCGCCTCGATCTGCTCACGGTCCTCGTCCGCCATGCGTTCCTCCCAGGGGAAAATGTGGGCGTCTCCCTGCAACCTACCCCCGTCCGGGGGAGCGTCAACCATCGTGACACCATAGACTTTTGACAGCTCGACTGCACATTCCTTCAGGAGTTTTCCGGGCGGGGGGCCCGCCTTATACTGGTGCAGCCCCTTCTTCACAGGACGCCCCATGACCTCGGCTGCCATGGCGATTGACGAAGTCGAACGGCTCCGGGCGCGGCTCACCGCGCTGGAGCAGGAACGGAAGCACCTCCTTGCGGTCATCGAGATTTTGCAGGACGTCGGCGGCTCGCTCCACTTCGCCGAAGTCGTGCAGTCGGTCACCCTGCGGCTGGGGGAGACCTTCGGGCTCGACCGCTGCTCGATCTTCCTCGCCGAGCGCGGGGGCGGCCAAGTGCGCCTGGTAGCCAGCTACGAGGACCCGGGCATCCGCAACTACGTCGTCGACCTGGACCGCTATCCCGAGCTCCGCCGCGCGCTCCAGACCGGCGAGACGGTGTACATCGCCGATGCGGCCACCGACCCGTCGCTCGGGCCGGCCCGCTGGGCCCTCGCCGCGCGCAAGGTGAAGAGCATCACCGTGGTCCCGATCTCGTGGCGGGGGAACGCCATCGGCGCGATCTTCCTGCGCACCTTCCGTGACGGGCCCAGCTTCTCGTCCGCCGACGTGCAGTTCTGCCAGGTGGTGGCCAACCTCACCGCCAAGGCGCTCCGCAACGCGCACCGGTTCGAGCGGCTCCGCCGGCGCAAGGGCGAGGACGACGAGGCCCGCCGGCGGGAGCAGGAGCAGGCCGCGCTCATCGGGTTCCTGCGGCGGCTGCTCGCGGCCTATCCCCCGCCCTCCGATGAGGAGCCCGGACTGGCCGACGGCGTCTCGGCGGAGATCGAGCGGCTGGTCGGCGTGGCGCAGGCGGTGCTCAGCCAGGAGTCGGCCGCGCAGTGACCGCAGGCGCAGCCGAGCGGGCCGCATGGCTGCGCGAGCAGATCGACCGGGCCAACCACGCCTACTACGTGCTCGACGCGCCGGAGATCGCCGACGCCGAGTACGACGGCCTCTTTCGCGAGCTGCAAGCACTCGAGGCCGCCCACCCGGAGCTGGCCACACCCGACAGTCCCACCCGGCGCGTCGGGGCGCCGGTGGCGAGCGCGCTGGTCAAGGTCACGCACCGCGTCCCCATGACCTCGCTGGCGAATGCCTTCGGTCCGGACGAGGTCACCGCCTGGGAGGAGCGCAACGCGCGCATCCTGCCCGAGGTCAGGACCGCGGGCTACACCACCGAGATCAAGATCGACGGTGCGGCCGTGAGTCTGACCTATCGCGACGGCCGCTTCGCCTCGGGCGCCACCCGCGGCAGCGGCGTCATCGGCGAGGACATCACCGCCAACCTGCGCACCATCTCCGACGTGCCGCTCTCGCTCAAGGGCGGCGGGTGGCCCGGGCTGATGGAGGTCCGGGGCGAGGTCTATCTCCCCTACGCCGGCTTTACCCGTGTCAACCAGGCGCGCGAGCGCGAGGGCGAGCCGCTCTTCGCCAACCCGCGCAACGCCGCGGCCGGAGGCCTCCGGCAGCTCGACCCCAATGTGACGCGCCGCCGCCGGCTCCGGATGTTCGCCTTCGCCGTGGAGCCCATCGAGGGCGAGCTCGACGTCCGCACCCACTGGGAGCTGCTCGACCGGCTGGCCCGCTGGGGCTTCCCCGTCGAGAGCCACCGCGCCCGCTACCGCACGCTCCCCGAGGTGCAGGCGGCGATCACGAGCTATGAGGAGCTGATCCCGCGGCTGCCGTTCCAGGCCGATGGAGTGGTGATCAAGACGGACCGGCTCGACCTCCACGGCGAGCTGGGCACCGTGGGCGGCCGCGAGCCGCGCTGGGCCATCGCGCGCAAGTTCGCCCCCGAGGTCGCGGTGACCCGGGTGCAGGACATCCGGATCAACGTGGGCCGTACCGGCGCGCTCAACCCCTGGGCGGCGCTCGAGCCGGTCGAGCTCTCGGGCGTGACGGTCAGCGCGGCGACGCTGCACAACGAGGAGCTGATCGCGCAGAAGGACATCCGCATCGGCGACATGGTCGAGGTCATCCGCGCGGGCGAGGTGATCCCGCAGGTGGTGCGGCCGCTGATCGAAAAGCGCACCGGTCGCGAGCGCCGGTTCCGGATGCCCGACCGCTGCCCGGCCTGCGGCACGCCGGTCGAGCGGCCCGCCGACGAGGCCATGCGGTACTGCCCCAACGCCTCCTGCCCGGGGCGCGTGCTCGAAGGGATCGTCCACTACGCGTCGCGCGATGCCATGGATATCCGCGGGCTCGGCTACGAGCGGGTGCGCCAGCTGCTCGAGACCGGTCTCATCGCCAACGTGGCCGACCTGTACGATCTGTCCGCCGACCGGCTGGTGCAGCTCGACCGCTTCGCCGCGCAGTCGGCCGGGCAGCTCGTGGCCGCCATCGCGGCCTCCAGAGAGAGGCCGCTCTCGTCCCTGCTCTTCGGGCTCGGTATCCGGCACGTGGGCAAGACGGTGGCCCAACTGCTCGCCCGCCGGTTCGGCACGATGGAGGCGCTGATGCGGGCCAGCGAAGAGGAGATCGGCAGCGTGAACGGCGTCGGCCCGACGATCGCGGAGGCGGCGGCGGCATTCTTCGCTGAGCGGCGCAACCGGGAGCTGATCGGGCGCCTCGAACGCGCGGGGCTTACCTTCGTCGAACCGCGCGCGGCCTCGGCCGACGGCGCGCTCAAGGGCAAGACCTACGTGCTCACCGGGACGCTCCCCACCCTCTCGCGCACCCGGGCCACCGAGCTCATCGAAGCCGCCGGCGGCCGGGTGGCGGGTAGTGTGAGCCGCAAGACCGACGCGCTCGTGGCCGGCGCCGACGCCGGCGGCAAGCTCGAGAAGGCCCGGGAGTGCGAGGTCGAGATCATCGACGAAGCCGAGCTCTTGCGTCGCGTCGGCCGCACGTCCTAAGTTCGAATCCCGTCCCCCGCTTCCACACGCCGAGCTCATGACGATCGAATCCACCAGTCCCCGGGCCGGCCTGCGTCTGGGCCGCCGTATCATCCACCAGCTCCGCACCGCGCTCGAACGCGACACGGGGCTGCAGGCCGCGTCCTATCTCCAGGAAGCCGGCTTCGCCGGCGGCGAGGAGCTGTACGACGCGTTCGGCCAGTGGCTCCGTACCACGCACGGCGTGGAGCGGCCGGCCGACCTGGACGCCGAGTACCTGAGCGAGGCCTTGTCGGCGTTCTTCACCGACATGGGCTGGGGCAGCCTCACCGCGCGGCCGCTCGGACCGGCGGTGCTGGCGCTCGACTCGCGCGAATGGGCCGAAGCGGTGGACGAAGGCCGCGGCGAGTTCCCGTCCTGCCATCTGACGTGTGGTCTGCTGGCCGACTTCTTCGGGCGGCTGTCGGAGGGTCTCGTGGCGGTGATGGAGGTCGAGTGCCGCTCGCGCGGCGACGCCCGCTGCCGCTTCCTCGCGGGCGCCCCCGAGACGCTGAGCAGCCTGTACGAGCGGATGGCCCAGGGATCGAGCTATGCCGCCGCGCTCGACCTCAGCTCGGCAACTTCAGGAGGCTGATCTCGCCGGAGCCGGTCTCCATCTCGATCGTTCCCTTCCCATCGCCGATCGTTCCGGCCAGGTGGCTGCGCCCGCGCCGGGTCACCTGCAGCGGGAAATCGGTCTCGATGTCCCCGCTCGAGGTCTCGATCTCGACGGTGGCTCCGAGCGCGGCCGGGGCCCGGATCGCGATGTCGCCCGAGCCCGTCTCCACCGACAACGACGCCACGTCCCGGCGCAGCTCGGCGGTGACGCCGCCGCTCCCGGTTTCGAGCGAAAGGCTGGGCGAAGCCACGGTGGTGAGCCTGATGTCGCCCGAGCCGGTCTCGATCGAGAGGTCCTCGCACTCGAGCCCGGTGCCGGTCACGTCGCCCGAGCCGGTGTCGATCGAGAGCGACCGGCCGCGGAAGCGGGAAAGGTCCACCGAGCCGGATCCGGTATCTACGTCGAGCTCGCCTTCTCCATCAGATACCTGCACCGCGCCCGAGCCCACGTCGATGTCGAGGCTCCCCTTGGCCCCGGAGGCGGTGACCGGCGCGCTCGCCGCGTCTACCAACAGCTCGCCGTCCACGTTGGCGATGTTTACCGCACCCGCGGCCAGGGCCACGCCGACGCGCCGCCCGCGGGGCACGCGAATGGTCAGATCGGCGTGGGCATCCAGCCCATCGTCGCTGGCGATGGTGACCCGGCGGCCCTCGCCCGACCCGCGGCGATCATGATCGTGCTCGTCACGACGGAGATCCCCGAACGTGCCGTCCTCGCGGACGCGCAGCTGGGTCGAAGCGTGCCCGCCTCCTGCGGCGTAGCGAATTCGGTCGCCGGGGTAGATGACCCGGAGCGTCTCCCGGCCGTCGAGCTCTCCCTGCTCCATCCGAAGGCGGGCGGCCTCGGCGCCGCCGCGTGTCACCTGGACGCTCACGTCGCCGTCGCCCGGCTCGAGGCGCACGGTGCCGGCCAGGTTGTAGATGGCCACGTCGTCGCCCCGGAGCGTGTACCGTTCGGGTTGCTGGGCCTGGGACGGCATGGGGAGGATCAGGGCGAACAGCGGCAGGACCATCGGCACTCGCGGCATCGGGGGCTCCCGGTTGTTGTGAGTCCCCCTCAGACGGCCTCAGGCCCCGCAAGGTTGCAGCGGAGATCAGAGCCTGGCCGCGTACTCCGGGCGCAGGACCAGCTCGCCGGCCTGAATGATCTCGCGGTCCCAGGGCAGGATGATGAAGCTATCGGTCTCGAAGGCGTGGTAGTCCGGCGCGTAGTCGCCCGTCTTGAACGACACCGCGGTGCGCACCTCGGCGGGGCCGAGGGCCCGCACTTCGCTGAGGGCGAGCTTCATGGTGTTGCCGGTGTCGCAGGTTTCGTCCACCAGCAGGATGCGGCGCCCCCGGATCGACGGCGGCGGCCCGGAGACGAGCACCGGCAGCGCGCCCTCTTCGCGCCGGGTGACGGTCATGGAGCTGAATTCGGACTGCAGGATGGACGCTACCACCACGCCGGGAATTACTCCCGCCTTGGCGATCCCGAGCACGATCTCGGGTTGGTAGTCGCGGGCGACGCGGAGGGCCAGCGCACGGCAGATCTCGCCGAAGAACGGCCAGTCCACCTCGAGCACTCCCCGCGGCCCGCTGGGTGCGGAGCGACGCATTCCGGCCTCCCGAATCAGGTCACTCACAACCTACGTGCCTCCCGTCGAGGCAGCAACCGGCGCGTCGCGTTGCGGCCGTTTCCGGCGTCTGGTATCTTTGCCATGATCCAAGACGTTGTGCCCGTTCGACTTTGCTCGGAGATCCCCCCTCCCCAATGAGCTTCTGGAATCGCCTGTTCGGCCGAGAGCACCGCGAGACGCTGAGCCCGCAGCGACTCGACTACCTGAACGAGGGGCTCGCGCTCGAGCGGCAGGGGGACTTCGAGGCGGCGCTCACCTCGTACCGCCTGGCCTTCCGGGACAATCCGACCGATTCCCGGATCCTGCTCAACATGGCCATCGCCTTCACCAAGACGGGACAGCCGGAAGAGGCGATCCGCCACTACAAGCGCGCCCTCGAGCTCGACCCGAGCCTGGTCGGGGCCCACTACGGCGTGGCGTTTCTCCTGCTCAAGCGCGGCGATTCGCAGCAGGCCGCCGAGCACCTCCGCGCGTTCCTGGCCCGGCCGCCCAAGGGACCCGACGCCGAGCGATGGATCCGTCACGCGGAAACCGCGTTGCGGAACATCGCCAGCAGTCCGGCCCGGGAGACGACGTGACGCGGCGGCTCGGGCCGCTGCTCGTGGCGGTCGCGCTCGGGTGCAGCGGCCTCACGGAGAGCGAGGGGGGAGTGGTCGGAATCGAGATCGGGGTGCCCGGGCCGGACAGCGTCGAGGTGGGTGAGTCGATCCAGCTCACCGTGAAACCGATCAACAAGAACGGCGACAGCGTGGCCGCGCCGGTCGCATGGATTTCCGCGGACACCACGGCGACGATCGACCCGGCCAGCGGCCTGCTCACCGGCGTGACCCCCGGCCCCGCGCGCATTCAGGCCAGCGTGGGCTCGCTCCGGTCGCCGATCATCACGTTCAGCGTGGTGAGCCGCCCCGATTCGCTGGTGCTGGCGGGCGACTCCATCGTGACCGTCGCAGCCGGAACCACGACCTCGCCCGGCCTCGTCACCCGGCTCGACACCTTCACCCCACCCGGGCCGGTGGTGAGCTGGCGGGTCGTCTACGCCATCACATCTCCCGACCCGGCCGCCGCGCCGCCCCCGGTCGTCTTCGCCGGCGGCGCGGCGACCGACACCGTACTCACCGGCGGCGACGGCGCGGCGACCGCCACGGTGACCGCGATCGCGGCGCCCCCCGACACGGTCATCGTGCAGGTGCGGGCCACGCGCCTTCGGGGAGCCGACGTCCCGGGCTCGGGGCAGCGGTTCGTCGTCGTGTTCCTGCACTAGGAGGCCGCCACGCCGGGGACCCTGACCGAGCTCTTCTTCGACGCCCTGGAATCGTACGGCCACCGTCCCGTGGCGCTGCGCTCCCGGCGTAACGACCGCTGGGAGGATCTGGGCTACGGCGAGCTGGCCGACCGCGTGCGGGCCATGAGCGTGGGACTGCGCGAGCTGGGGCTGCGGGACGGCGACCGTGTGGGCATTCTGAGCGAGAACCGGCCCGAGTGGGCCATCGCGGACTACGCCTGCCTCGCGGCCCGCTGCACCGACGTCCCCATCTATCCTACCCTGCCGGCGCGTCAGGTCGAGTACGTCCTCCGGGACTCCGGCGCGGCCGCGCTGGTGGTATCGTCGGCGGCGCAGCTCGAGAAGGCGCTCGCCATCCGCGAGCGGCTGCCGGAGCTGCGGCACATCGTGAGTTTCGATCCGCCTGCCGGCAGCGGCGACGGCGTGCTCGGCCTCGAGGACCTCCTGGCCTGCGGACGCTCAGCCGCCGTGCGGCATCCCGACTGGCGCACCCACGCCCTCCGCGCCTCGCCCGACGACCTGGCCACGCTGATCTACACCTCGGGGACGACCGGCGATCCCAAGGGAGTGATGCTGACCCACGGCAACATCGCCTCCAACGTCACCACCTGCTGCAGCCTGTTCTCGTTCGGCCCGGGCGACGAATGCCTCTCGTTCCTGCCGCTGTCACACATCTTCGAGCGGATGTTCGGGCACTACTCGATGTTCCACGCGGGCGTCGTGATCAACTACGCCGGCGGGATCGACACCGTCGCGGCCGATATGCAGGACCGGCGGCCGACGCTCATGGCCTCGGTGCCGCGGCTGTACGAGAAAGTCTACACCCGCGTGCTCGACAACGTGCATGCCTCCTCCGCGCCGCGGCGGCGGATGTTCGCCTGGGCCCGCCGGGTAGGCGAGGAGTGGGTCGACCGGAAGCTGGCGGGCGCCCCGGTGCCGGCGTCGCTTGCCGCGCAGCGACTGCTCGCCGACCGGCTCGTGTTCGGGAAGGTCCGCGCCCGCACCGGCGGCCGGATCCGGATCTTCATCTCGGGGGGCGCGCCGCTCTCGCCGGAGATCGCGCGGTTTTTCCATGCGGCGGGGATGCCGATCCTCGAAGGCTACGGTCTCACCGAAACCTCACCGGTGATCGCCGTCAACACCCCCAGGCACACCAAGCTCGGCACCGTGGGGCGGCCAATCCCGGGGGTCGAGGTGCGGATCGACACCGACGGCGAGATCGTCACCCGCGGCCCCAACGTGATGACGGGGTACTGGGGCAAGCCCGAGGCGACCGCGGAGGCGCTCGAGCCCGACGGCTGGTTCCACACCGGCGACATCGGCCAGCTCGACGTGGAGGGCTATCTCCGGATCACCGACCGCAAGAAGGACCTGATCGTGACCGCGGGCGGCAAGAACATCGCGCCGCAGCCGATCGAGAACCTGGCGAAGGGGAGCAAGTACGTCTCCAACGCCGTCATGCTCGGCGACCGGCGACCGTTCCCGATCATGATCGTGGTGCCCAACCCGGAGCCGCTGCTGGCCTGGGCCTCGCGCCAGGGGCTGCCGACGGACGATCTGGACCGACTGGTGACGCACACGGCGGTGTACGTCAAGGTCGAGCGTGAGGTCCGGAAGACCCTGCGCGACCTGGCGCAGTTCGAGATGCCGAAGAAGTTCCTGCTCCTCCCGCGCGACTTCAGCGTGGAGGCCGGTGAGCTGACGCCGACGCTCAAGGTGCGCCGACGGGTGGTCGAGGAGCGGCACCGGATCGCGATCGAGACGCTGTACACCGGAGGTTGAGCATGGGGATCGGGATCATCGGGGCGGTCATCGTCGGCGTCATCGGGGCGATCTGGCTCTTCACCTGGATCCTGCAGCGTCGCCGGCGCCGCTGATCAGCGGCGGGCCGTTCCCACCCACACACCGGCCGCGTCGGCCATCAGGTCGATGAGCTCGGCGCCCGGCGTCCTCCCCTCGCCGACCACGCGCAGCCCCGGAAGAACCACCCTCGCCGCCTCGCGCACCCACGACTGCTCCCCGCCGAACGGCCTTCCCAGCAGGACCCCGCGCATCGACCGGCTCTTGAGCGGGATGCGTCCGCCGCGGATGACGCTCACCGCACCGCCGTCCTTCACCGCCTCGGGCGGATTCACGGCTACCAGCGCCACCCCGGGCGTGAGGGCGGCGATGTCCCGCCACGAGCCCGCCGAGGCGCCCGCCAGCACCAGATACCCTCCGGGACCGCCGAGGCCGATGAGCGTGGTGGCAGCGTCGGCATCGAGCTCGGTGTCGGGCGCGGGCGGCGGCGGAGCGTCGCCGAGGTCCAGCACTCCCTCGCGGATGGTGAACCGGCGGTCACAGATCGGGCAGCCCAGCGTGCCGCTCCGGACCGACCGCTCGTCCATGCGCTCCGGAAGCAGCACCAGAAACGCTTCCTCGTGGTCCGCCGGGCAGCGCAGGTGGTCCGTGAGCTCGATGAACACGCTCAGGGCCGGAAGACGACCCAGGTGAGCTTGCCGGGCTCCACGGAGACGCGCCGATAGACCTTCTTCCCGTCGATCTCGGTGCCCATCACGTAGCTCCCCGCAGGCACGTCGCTGATGGCGAAGTGCTCGCCGTAGAGCGGATGGCCGTGCGCCTTGTCGCCGTACGTTTCCACGTAGGAGAACGGGGTCTCGACCGGCTCGCGCTTGGCGAGCCCGTAGATCCTGGCCTGTTGCACCGGCTGCCCCGCCGAGTCGAACACCTGGCCGGCGACGATCCCGGTGTTGGGCAGCGGCTCGAGCCAGAGCTCGGGGTTGACGGTATACGGCGGAAACCGCTGCAGGGAATCGACGATGGCGCCGATCGAGTCGGTCGGCGACGCGGCGAGCTCGAAGTGCAGGTGATCGTTGGTGGCCCGGCCGGTATTCCCGACCCGCGAGATCACCTGCCCCGTCTTCACCCGCTGCCCCGGCTTCACGGCGAGCGACGAGTTGTGGTAGTAGATGGAATAGAGGCGGTAGCGACGGCCGTGGGCCGTCACCGTGGTGTCGTGGCGGATGGCGACGGTGAGCGCACCCTCTTCCGCGCGGCCGGCGTAGACCACGCGCCCGGCCAGCGCGGCCATCACCGGGGTGCCGTCGGGGTTGTTGAATTCGACGCCCTGATGCTGCTGGAAGTTGCCGCCCATCGTCGAGCCGTAGCGGTAGGTCTGGTCGATGTAGGCGTTGTCGGTCCGCGCGATCGGCCGCTGGAGCCAGACCGTGAGCGGCTCCCGGGGCGCCGCGGCCTCCGGACCCGAATGCCGGATGCAGGGGAGCGTATCGCTCACCGGGCGCAGTCCGCAGCGGGTCCCCACGTACTGCTGCCGGCCGAGGAGGATCGCGTCGAGCGGCGGGAACGCCGCGGCGCTGATCCCCACCGCCTTCCAGCCGGGATCGGTGTGATAGAGCCGCTGGCTCCCGCGCAGGGTCGTCACGTTCCAGCCCCGGCGGTTGGGCGCGAAGCGGCGCACGTATTCGCTCGCGAGCAGCGGGAGCGCGGTGTCGGCCGGGCCGCGAGCCGGCGGGCCGACCGCGTCGCCGATCGCCGTCCAGTGCTCGCCGTCGTCGGTCGTGATCTGCAGGCCGTCGGCGGTGGCGACGATCGTGGTGTCGGCCCGGGTGGCGATCCCGTCAGGGATCACGTACTGCCACTCCGGTCCCAGCTCGTCGAAGGTCCAGTTCCGCCAGGTGCGCCCGCCGTCGGCCGAGAGCCCCCAGCCGTTGCCCACCGTCCCATACCAGACCTCGCCCCGCGGCCCGAAGGCGAACGCCTGCACGAAATCCCAGGAGATCGAGCCGGCGGTGGTGTCGTGGCGAATCGACTCCCAGGCGGACGCGCCGCGCGGGAGCCGGTAGATCCCCTGCCCGTAGGTGCCGACCCAGAGCGTCCCGCCGGGATCGCGCGCGACCGCGAGGACGTGCACGCCCCAGCCGCTGCTGTCGGGCAGGGCAGGAAGCGCCGAGTCGGCCTGCGCGGGCAGCGGAACCGCTCGGAGGGCGAGCGCGGCCGCGGCCGCGAGGAAGGAGACGCGCATGAGACGGCTCACGGGAACAGGATCGGTCAGGTCGGGCCGAGCCGCAGCCAGTCGATCAGGACGTGCGGCGGCCGTGTGGCCACGAACAGCACCGCGTCGGCAACGTCGGCGGGCCGGAGCATCGCCGAGCGCGGCGGGAAGCCTTCGCGATGGTCGGGATCGAACGGGTCCCAGATCGACGTGTCGGTGGGCCCGGGAGAGATGAGCGTCAGGCGCACGCCGGTGCCGCGGTACTCGGCGAGCAGCGTCTCGTGGAGGCCGCGCAGCCCGTACTTGCTGGCCGCGTACGCCGCATTCTCGGGGAAGCCGGTGTGGTCGGCCACGCTGCCGATGCCGATGAAGCTGCCGCGCCCCGCCTCGCGAAGCATCGGCAGGAACGCGCGCGCGAGCGCGAAGGCCGCCCGGAGATTGATCGCGACCTGCGCATCGAACTCGGCCACGCTGGTCTGCTCGAAGGGACGGAGCAGAAATCCGCCGGCATTGTTCACCACGACGTCGGGCACGCCGACCTCGCGCCGCACCCGCTCGGCAAGCGACTCCACCTGAGCCGGATCGGTGAGGTCGGCCGGAATATCCAGAAACCGCTGGTCGGCCGTCAGCGTGCGTGCCGTCCGTACGACGTTCGCTCCGGCCGTGCACAGGGCGGTCGCGGTCGCGGCGCCGATGCCGCGTGAGGCCCCGGTCACCACCGCGATGCGGCCGGCGAGCGGCGTCACTCCGCCAGGGCTCCCCCGTGCGCCAGCCGCAGGAACTCGGTCCGGGTCCGCGAATCGTCCCGGAAGATGCCGCGCAGCGCGCTGGTGACCGTGCGCGAGTTCTGCTTCTCGACGCCCCGCATCATCATGCAGAAATGGGCCGCCTCGATGACCACCCCGACACCGGTGGGGTGGAGCACGTCCATGATGGCGTCTGCGATCTGGTCGGTGAGCCGCTCCTGCACCTGCAGCCGCCGGGCGAAAACGTCCACGATCCTTGCAACTTTCGAGAGTCCGAGGATCTTGCCGTTGGGAATGTAGGCGACATGCGCCCGGCCGAAGAACGGCAGCAGGTGGTGCTCGCACAGCGAATACAGCTCGATGTCGCGCACCATGATCATGCTCTGGTGGCGCTCCTCGAACACCGCGTCGCCGATCACGTCGTCCACCGTCATGAAGTAGCCCTGGGTAAGCCAGCGGAGCGACGACTCGACCCGGTCGGGGGTCTTGAGCAGCCCCTCGCGGCCCGGATCCTCGCCGAGCGCGGCGAGGATGGCGCGCACGTGGTCGGCAAACGGCTCGAGCTGCGGCTGGGGCAGCTCCGGGTGGGTCACCTCGGTGCGCTCCGGCCGGGCGGCGGCTTCAGTCGCCTTGATAGTCGACATAATTCCTCGGCGTCTCCCAGAGGCGGAGGCTGAGTGACAACCCGGCCGGGAGCGCCGCCCTGAGCTCCCGCCAGCAGACCACGGCGATGTTCTCCGACGTCGGCGGCAGATCACGGAACCAGGCGACGTCCAGGTTGAGATTCCTGTGGTCCAGATGCCGGAGCAGCCGCTCCTGGGCCAGCTCCTTCAACTTGTTCAGGTCGAAGACGTAGCCGGTCTCGGGGTCGATCTCCCCTTCCACCGACAGGTCCAGCTCGTAGTTGTGGCCGTGGTAGTTGGGATTGTTGCAGGGCCCGTACGTGGCCTGGTTCCAGGCGTCGGACGCGGCGGGATTGTGCAGACGGTGCGCGGCATTGAAGTGCACGCGCCGCGTCACTCTGCATCGCGGCATGGCTCACAGCCTCGGGCCAGGGCTCGGCGGGCGAACACGACCTGCGCAACAAGCGTGCGCCGACCGGGCTACGGTCGGCGCACGGAGGAACGGCAACGAGGAGGATTATTGAAGCCCAATGAGAACTTGCGGCGACCTCACCACGGCTCCTGCCTTCCCCCGAGGGGCGTGACATCGGCCGCGGCATTCGGCCCCATCACTGGACCTGTTGGCTCAATAATGTGGCTCCCCGCTACCGCGTCCACTAAGATAGAGGTCTCACCCCCGAGAATCAACCAAGTCCGGAGCCGCTGCATGTCCGCACTGACGCTGCTTGCCGCCGTGACCGCGCTGGTCGCCTGGGCGGTCCTCGTGTTCGGGGGGATCGTCTCCGCCGGGGCCATCCATCTCCTCCTCGCCGTCGGCACCACCCTGCTGGTGCGCTGGTGGGCCCTCCGCGCTTGACGCTGTGGCACAAACAGAGTTCCTTGTGGGCGGTTTTCGACACGATTTTCGACACGGATTCCACCCACTCGTCCACGAGCGTCGGCCTGGCGGGAACCAAGTAATTGTCGAAGAACGGCATACCGGGGTGCAACCAAGTGCCTGCCGACGGTCGCGCCTCGGGCATGGAACGTGCGGCCCCCCGCGCCGCGACCAGGGCGCGTCGGCCGCGCTCCCCCTCCACACTCGAACGCCAGGGCGACGGACGCTCGACGTGATCCGCTGGATGGAACTGCTGGTTGACCGGACAGGACCCGGCACCCGCCTCGTGGTTCAGGACGCCTGGACCTCCGAGGGCGAGAGCTATCCCGATCTGGTCCCGCTCCCCGCTCCCGCCCCCCGCCGCGGCGGGCGGGCCACGCGGGCCCTGAACATCGTGCTCGCCCTGGCGGCTCTGCTGGCGCTGCTGCCGGTGTTCGTGCTGGTGGCGGTGTTGATCAAGCTCACCTCGCGCGGGCCGGTGTTCTATTGCCAGGAGCGGGTCGGGCTCGACCGCCGCCGGCCGGGGCGGGCCGAGCAGAACCACCGCCGGGGGCGCGACCTCGGGGGGCGGCCGTTTACCATCGTGAAGTTCCGCACCATGCACGTCGATGCCGAGCAGCACTC
>DASUXW010000174.1:0-5035 GCA_036377715.1 Gemmatimonadales bacterium | reverse complement strand
TGAGCTTCGCCTACCGGGGGCGTGACGGCCGGCTGGTCCGAAGCGGCGTGCGGTTCCGCGAGTCGCCCGACCGCGTACAGGGCACCACGGCGCGATGGGAGCTGCCACTGCACGGTGAGCGCCGCATCGAGCTCGAGTGGGAGGTGTACGGCGAAGAGCCCGAGGAGCGGCGCAGCTTTCAGCCCCGCGGGCTCGACGAGTGTCGCGCCACGCTGGGCCGGGTGTACGAGAGCTGGCGGACGCGGTGCAGCCGGTGGAGCACCGACGTGGACGACTTCGACGGCCTCCTCCGCCGCGCGACCGACGACCTGCGCGCGCTGCACGTCGAGCTGGACGGCGGGCCCGTGATCTCGGCCGGCATTCCCTGGTATTCCACGATCTTCGGGCGCGACTCGATCATCACCTCGCTGCAGACCCTCCCGCTCAATCCCACCATCGCGGTGGAGACGCTCCGCTACCTGGCCCGGCATCAGGGTGGGCGCGAGGACGCCTTCACCGAGGAGCAGCCCGGCAAGATCCTGCACGAGCTCCGGCGGGGAGAGATGGCGCGCGCGGGCGAGATCCCGCACGTCCCCTACTACGGCAGTATCGACGCGACGCCGCTCTGGCTGGTGCTGCTGCACGAGACCTGGCGCTGGACCGGCGACGCCGGTCTCGTCCGCGATCTGCTGCCCAACGCGGAGCGCGCGCTCGAGTGGATCGACCGCTTCGGCGACATCGACGGCGACGGATTCGTGGAGTACGCGAGCACGTCGGCCAAGGGGCTCCGGAACCAGGGCTGGAAGGACTCGGGCGACGGCGTGCCCTGCCCCGACGGCCGGCTCCCGGAGCCGCCGATCGCACTGGTCGAAGTCCAGGGCTACGTGCACGACGCCAAGGTGCGGATGGCCGAGCTGTTCCGGAGCCTGGGCCAGCCGCAGCGGGCGGCCGCGCTGCGCAAGGAGGCGTCCGCGCTCAAGGATCGGATCCGCTCGGCGTTCTGGCTGGAGAACATGAGCACGTTCGCGCTCGCGCTCGATCGGCACAAGCGCCCGGTGCCGACCGCCACCACCAATGCCGGGCATCTGCTGTGGAGCCGGGTGCCCACGCCCGGGCAGGCGCGCCGGGTGGCGGCGGGACTGCTCGAGCCGAGCTTCTTCTCGGGCTGGGGCATCCGCACGCTGAGCGCGGCCCATCCGGTGTTCAACCCGATGAGCTATCACAACGGCTCGGTGTGGCCGCACGACAACGCGCTCGTGGTGCTGGGCATGGCGCTCTACGGCCACGCGCGGGCCGCCCTCCCGGTGGTCCGCGCGCTGTACGAAGCCGGCGCGCGCTCCGACGTCCAGCGCCTGCCCGAGCTCTTCTGCGGGATGACGCGCGCCACCCGCTCGCACCCCGTGAACTATCCGGTGAGCTGCTCGCCCCAGGCCTGGGCGTCGGGTGCGCTGTTCATGCTGCTGCAGGCGCTGCTCGGGATCTACGCCGAGGCGCCCGCCAAGGTGCTCCACGTGCGCGACCCGGTGCTGCCGGACTTTCTCAACGAGCTCACGCTCACGGGGCTCGCGATCGGCGGGTCGCGGGTGGCGCTGCAGTTCCGGCGTCACGGGACCAGGACGCTGGCCAACCTGCTCGGCGTGGACGGCGATCCGCTGCAGGTGAGGATCGAGCTGACCTGAGCGGTGAAGGTTGTCTCACGGCGATCTCACGCCATCTTCAGGGAGGCGGTCGTATCATCGAAGGCCGGCCAGGCCGGAGGTGCGATGAGCCGGACAGCAAAACGGCGGGATCCCATACGCCTCAAGCGGGCGTACGAGGACGCCGCGCCCGACGACGGGCAGCGCTTCCTGGTGGAGCGCCTCTGGCCGCGCGGGGTGCGGAAGACCGCGCTTCCGCTCGACGGCTGGCTCAAGGATGTGGCACCGAGCCCCGCGTTGCGGAAATGGTTCGGGCACGATCCGGAGAAGTGGACCGAGTTCCAACGCCGGTACTTCGCCGAACTGAAGCAGCACGAGGCGGCACTCGCGCCGCTGCGCCAGGCGATCCGGGAGGGGCCGGTCACGCTGGTGTACGGCTCGCGCGACACCGAGCACAACGCGGCGGTCGCGCTGCGGGATTTTCTCTCACGCGAAGGATGACATCATGATCACCCAGAAGGCGCAGGCAGTCTGGCGGGGCGGACTCAAGCAGGGCACCGGGTCGTTCCGCTCGGGGACCATCGAAGGACAGTACTCGTTCGCCTCGCGGTTCGAAGGCGGCGCGGGGAGCACGCCGGAAGAGTTGATCGCCGCGGCGCACGCGTCGTGCTTCTCGATGGCGCTCTCGCTCTTCCTGGAGCAGGCGGGCAAGCGGCCGGACACGATCCGGACCACCGCGACCGTGCAGCTCGACCCGGAGAAGCTCGCCATCACCCGGATCGATCTCGACACCGAGGCCGACGTGCCGGGGCTCTCCGAATCCGAGTTCCGGAAGGCGGCCGATCAGGCCAAGCAGAACTGTCCGGTGTCCAAGGCGCTGGCCGGAGTGGACATCGAGATCAGGTCGGCGAAGCTGGGGAAGCCGGCAGGCGCCAGGGCGTAGCGCCGCTCAGGGGCGGTCGGACGCCGTCCGCCCCAGAGTCCCCAGCTCGGCGTTGAGCTCGGCCCAGTCGAGCTCCTCCTCGACCTGGTGGAAGGCGTCGTCGCCGATGGTGCCGTCGTCACGGAGCGCGATCAGCCGGCGGCGCTCGGCGGCGACAGCCCGCCGGATCAGCTCGGCCGGATGGCCGCCGTTGCCGTCGGCCGGCGCGCCGGGCAGGCGGGCCCGGTAGAGCTCGAGCAGAAATCGGGTCGCGCCGGTCTCCTCTCCCTCGCCGTCGAGCTCGGCGAGCGCGGCCCTCGCGGTCTCGCCTCGCGCGAGCCGTACCTCCCGGTCCACTTCGTCGTCCTGCTCCAGGCCCAGCCGATACATGAGCGGCCGCAGCGTGAGGCCCTGCAGGATCAGCGTACCCACCACGACGCAGAACGCCGTGAACAGCAGCAGGTCGCGGAACGGGAAGCCGGCGGGGAGCGCCAGCGCGGTGGCCAGCGTGACGATCCCGCGCATACCGGACCAGGCGACGACGGCCGCATTGCGCGGGGACCCGCAACGCCCGGGAGCATCTTCGCCCATTCCAGCGAGCGGCCGGCCGATCAGCTCGCCTCCCAGCACCCACACGATCCGAACCACAATCACTACTGCACATACGGCGGCCGCGGTGCCCAGGTACGTGAGCACGCCGGCTTGACCCAGCCGAGCCAGGATCGGCTTGAGCTGCAGCCCGACCAGGATGAACGCCAGCACGTTGAGCACGAACACGGCGACCTCCCACACGGCGTAGGAGGGGATGCGGAGCCGGGCCGGATTCCACGCGGGTGCGGTGCGCGCCACGGCCATCGCGAAGACCACCATGGTGAGAATGCCGGAGAGGCGAAGCCGCTCGGCGATGATCCACACCGCGAAGGTGCCCACGAACTGGACGATCACGGAAGTGGAGACATCGCGGATCCGGCGCATGACGCGTTGCATCACCCGACTCAGCGCCAGGCCCAGGAGCACGCTCCCGACGACCACCAGCAGGAGGGTCGGCACCACGCTCCAGGCGGCGACGACGCTGCCGAGCGCGGCTCCCACGGCGAGCCGGTAGACGAGGAGCGCGCTCGCGTCGTTGAACAGGCTCTCGCCTTCGAGCACCACGAGGAGGCGGTGCGGCGGCCGGAGCTGGCGCAGCACGGCGGTGGCCGCCGCCGCATCGGGCGGGGCGACGATGGCGCCGAGCGCCACCGCCGCCGCCCAGGGGAGCTCGGGCACCAGCCAGCGCGCGGTCGCCGCCACCGCGGCCACCGTGAGCGCCACGCTGCCGAGCGCGAGGCTGGCAACCGCACGCCAGTTGGACCGCAGGTCGCGCGGCGAGGAGTCGAACGCCGCGTCGAGCAGCACGGGAGCGACGAAGAGCGCGAGCGCCAGCTCGGGATCGAGCATGACCGCCGGCGTGCCGGGAACGAGAGCGATCGCGATACCCGCGAGGGCGAGGAGCGCCGGGTACGGCAGGTTGAGCCGCCGGGCCACCGCGGCGAGGGCCGCGCCGGCGAGCAGGAGGCCGATGGCGAGCTCGAAGAGGAGCATGGGTGAAATAACGGCGTGTGGCCCGGCGGGGGCCAGCCGCGGAATCCTCTTACTCGGACGCGTGGCAGTCGTGTACTATTGCACGACACCTTCCAATACCGGAGGCACAATGGCGAGGGCTGGGCTCCGCTTCGCGGCGCTGGCGGCCGTGTGCCTAGTACTCCGGGTGCCCCATCTGAGCGGCCCTCTCGATCTCCGCTTCGACGCCGGGGTCTACTACACGCTCGGGACGTCCCTCGCAGAGGGCAAAGGCTACCGGATTCTGAGCGAGCCCGGCGAGATCCGCGGGGTCCTCTTTCCACCCTTGCTACCGGCGGTCGCCGCGGCGCATCAGCTCGTGATGGGCACTTCCGATCCCGATACCGTGGGCCACGCACTGCGCTGGACGTACTTCGTCATTTTCACGGCCTACGTCCTGGCCGTGTTCTGGATGGCATCGGCGTACCTGACGGACGGTTACGCATTCGTGGCGGCGTTGATCGTAGCCTTCCACTTCATGACGAACCGGCATGCCGAATACTTCGTCGCCGAGCTTCCCTTCGGGCTGGCCTCCACGTTGTTCTTCGGGGCCATCGGGCGGGACGAGACCAGCGGGGTACCGCGTGCGGAGCGATCCTTCCTCTCGGCACTTCTGACCGGGCTGCTTGCCCTCGCAGCCTTCCTGCTCCGGACAGCGGGCGTCACGCTGCTGGCGGTGTGGGCCGCAGCGCCTCTACAGCGGCGTCGATTCGGACCGATGGCGATTCGCATCGGGCTCGCCGCCGGGGTGATGCTCGCCTGGCAAGCCTACATCGGCTGGGTGAAGCGGCAGCCGGAGTACGGCGCGCCCGCCTATGCCTATCAGCACGCGCCCTACCAGTACTACAACATACCGTACGCCGACGGCTTCATGCTGATCAATCGCCAGAGGCCC
>DASUXW010000173.1:0-38513 GCA_036377715.1 Gemmatimonadales bacterium | reverse complement strand
GGGCGGCCTGCTCGAGCAGCTCGGCCTCGGCAACGAGCGCACGCGCGAGCGTGGCGGCCTGCGTCTCGGCCTCGCTCCAGCGCCGCGCCTCGATCGCCTCGCGCACGCCGGGCAGCGACTTCGGTGCGTAGCCGGTGTACCAGCCCGGGGCGGCCAGGAGCTGCTTGTACCACGGTCGGCGCGGCAGTCCGGCGTCCGGCGCCAGCGCGTGCTCGGCCTGGAGCAGCAGCGCATTCAGCGCCTCGGCGCGTTCGCGAGCGAGTCCCTCGCCTTCCTGCCTCATCGCCGTCGCATACGCGGCCTCGAACCGGTCGGCCGCAGCCGTGAGGCGGGCCGAGGCGTTCTCCAGCGGGGCGAGGTTCAGGAACGGCGGCGGCGCCTCGCGCGGCGGCGGTACGAGTGGATGCCGCGGGTCGTTCAAGGCGACGAATACGCTGTCCGCGACCTGGCGGTTCCGCTCGACCAGTGAATCGCGCGTAGTCCGGAGCAGGTCCTGCACGGCCTTGAGATCGGCCGAGACGCGCGCCGAAAGCGCGGTGAATTCGTATGGCAGCACGTCCGCGTCGGCGAGCCGCATGGTCAGGGCGCCGGCGGTCTGTGCCAGCGCGCGCCCGTACACGAAGGCGGTGTCGCCGAACGTGGTGTACCAGTGGAAGCTGTCGTAGATCGAGTGGTAGACGCCGCCGTCGTCCTCGCCGCCGAACCCCAGGTCGAGTGAGGGGACGCCGAGGTGGTGGTAAAAGGCGGTGTAATCGGAGCCCGACCCCATCGGGTCCACCTCGAGATCGGCACGCTGACGCGCCTCGCGCCGGTCGGCGCCCTTCGCGGTGCCGATCCGGCCGGCGTGTGCGCGTTTCCAGACCGACATCCCGGTCTCCGGGTCGTTCACCTCTCGCGTCACCTCCGACAGCGCGCGGCCGAGTGCCGGTGAACCGTCGGCGTCGAGCCGGCCGCGGCCGTTCCCGTCCGTGTTGATGTAGGCGACGGCGCCCCGCGCGAGCTCCTCGGCGTGGGCCTCGGCCCACTCCGTCGAGCCCAGCAGCATCGGCTCCTCGCCGTCCCACGCGGCGAGCACGACGGTCCGCTTCGGCCGCCAGCCCTGCTTCAGCAGCACGCCGTAGCCGCGCGCCTCTTCCAGCAGCGCGCTGACCCCGGACACCGGATCGGCGGCGCCGTTCACCCAGGCGTCGTGGTGGTTGCCGCGCACCACCCACTGGTCGGGGTGCTCGGAGCCCGGGATGCGCGCGATCACGTCGTAGGCCGGTACGAGCCGCCAATCGAAGCGCAGCTTGAGGCGGACGCGCGCCGGCCCGGGGCCCACGTGATAGGTGATGGGCAGCGCCCCCGCCCAGCCCTCCGGGGCCGTGCGTCCGCCGATCGCGGCGAGGAGCGGCCGCGCGTCGGCATAGGAGAGCGGCTGGACCGGGATCGTGGGCAGCGTCGGCGCATGCGCCCGGTCGAGTCGCTTGGCATTCTCGGTAGCCGCTATGCCAGGCGTGAGCGGGTCGCCTGCGAACAGTGGCATGTCGAGCACGCTGCCGCGCTGTACGCCCTCGGGCGGACGGAACGGTCCTGTGGGGTAGGTCTCGCCCTCGTGATAGCCGTCGTCGGCCGGGTCGGAGTACATCAGGCAGCCCACGGCACCGTGCTCCGCCGCGAGCTTGGGTTTGATCCCGCGCCACGAGCGGCCGTAGCGCGCGATCACGATCGCGCCCTTGACCGATACCCCGAGCCGTTCGAGCCGCTCGTAATCGGCCTGCAGCCCATAGTTCACGTAGATCAGCGGGGCCGTCACGTCCGCGTCGGGCGAGTAGGCGTTGTAGGTCGGCAGCTGCTCCGACTGCTGCGCGGTGGTGGGGTCGCCGGGCACGGGCGGCTCGCGCAGGCGCGCGCTGAACCGTGTGGGCGCCACCAGCTCGACGAGGCGCTCGCGTGGGGTGGGGAAGAGCACATGGAAGATTTCGATGTCGGCGGTGAGCCCCCAGGCGCGGAACCGATCCCTGATCCAGACGGCGTTCGCGCTGTCTCGCGCCGATCCGAGGTGATGCGGCCGCGCCGAGAGCAGACGCATGTACTCGCGAAGCGAATCGGGGTCGGGGACCGCCTTGAAGCGCGCCTCCCACTCGCGCTCGGCGGTGGCGGAGGCCGGCGTAAACCCGCGCATGGGCGGCTGATCGGGGGCCGACGCGATCGGCAGGAGAGCGACGGCGCCGGCCAGGGCGGCGGGGCGGAGCGAGCGCATGAAAGTACCCGGAAATGGGAGCTTGTGCGGCGGATCACCGCGATCGTCGGCCCCGGCGCGGCTAATTGCCGGTCGGGGACGCACCATCGCCATGCCGCAGGACGGACCAGCGCCACCCGGAAACTGCCGGGTGCTGCCTTGCACGGCCCGGCGGCGGGACCCGCCGAATATTCGGGGTCCTCGCAGGCGGCGCAAGCGACACTGAGCGACACGCGAGGAACGGAGCACTGATGCGAAGCAGCGTGGTACTGGGCACGATGGCGTTCGGACTGCTTGCCGCCTGCGGCGGCGGGAACGATCTGCTGCTGCCGGGCGCGGGCGATCCCGCATCCGTCACGGTGGTCCAGGGCGATCAGCAGAACGGGCGCGTCGGCGAGGTGCTGGCGCAGCCGCTGGTGGTGACCGTCTCCGACGCCAGCGGCCGGCCGGTCGCGGGGGCCACGGTGGCCTTCGTGCTGACCGACCCGGCTCCCGGTGCCGCCCTTACCCCCGACACGACGACCACCAATGCCGACGGTGTGGCCTCGACGCAGGTGCTGCTGGGGACGCGGCCCGGCGCCCAGGCCGGTGACGTACAAGCGCTCGGCGCCCACGGGCAGCCCACGGCCCAGGCCCAGTTCACGGTGACCGCGCTCTCGGAGTCGGCCGACGGGATCGCGGCGGTGTCGGGCGACTCGCAGAGCGCTCCGGTCGGGAGCACGCTGCCGCAGCCGCTCGTGGTGGAGGTGCAGGACGCGTTCGGCAATCCGGTGCCGGGCGTCACGGTGGCGTGGACCGTAGACGGCGGCGGGAGCGTGAGCGCGGCGAGCACCGTGACCGGCGACGACGGGCGTACCTCGGTCGAGCGCACGCTCGGGGACGGCGCGGGCACCCAACGCACGCTGGCGTCGGCCGAAGGTCTCGCCGGGTCGCCGGTCACATTCGTGCACACCGCCACGGCGGGGGCCGCGGAAGGAGTCGGTATCGTCGCGGGCGACGGGCAGACCGGGCCGGTCAATCAGAAGCTGCCGACCGATCTCGTGGTCGAGGTGCGCGATGCCGATCACAACCCCGTGCCAAGCGTCGCCGTGACCTGGGTGGTGGGAGAAGGTGGCGGGAGCGTGAGTCCGACGTCCTCCGTCACCGACGCCGGCGGGCGCGCGAGCACCAGCTGGACCCTCGGCGCCGCGCCCGGGCGGAATACCGTGAGCGCGGTGGTGTCGGGCATCGGCGTGGCCGGCTTCACCGCCACCGCCACCGGCGGCGGGCCGGCGCGGCTGTCGCTGCTGGTCCAGCCCTCGGCGACTGCCACCAGCGGAGTGCCGCTGGCGCCGGCGCCCGTGGTTCAGTTGCTCGATCCCTCCGGCAGCCCCGCGGGGCAGAGCGGGGTCGAGGTGAAGGTCGCCATCGCGACGGGCGGCGGCTCGCTCGAGGGCACCACCAGCCGCACCACGGACGCGAACGGCCGGGCGACGTTCGACGGCCTCAGCATTACGGGCCCGGCGGGAAGCCGCACGCTGCAGTTCACCGCCAACGGCTTCGACCCGGTCACGAGCGCGGCGATCGCCGTCTCGGCGCCGCCCGCGCCGGTCCTCGCGATCGAGCGCCAGCCCCCGGCCCAGGCGACGCTGGACCAGCCGCTCGACCCCGGTCCGACATTGCGGCTGCGCGCGGCGAACGGCGACGAGATCCACACGCCGGGCGTCGCCATCACGGCCAGCATCGCCTCGGGCGGCGGCACGCTGTCGGGCGCGACGGCCGTGACCGACGCCGAGGGTGTGGCGGAGTTCGCGGCGCTCACGATCAGCGGCGATCCGGGCGCGCGGACGCTGACCTTCACGGCGACCGACTACGCGAGCGTCACCAGCAATGCGTTCGACGTCGTGGCAGCCGTGCCGGTGCCCGACCCGACGCAGTCTTCGGTCACGGCCGCGCCGGACACCGTGACCGCCGGCGGAACGAGCACGGTGACCGCCGTCGTGCGGGACGCCGGGGGCGCTCCGCTTGCCGACATCACGGTGGTGCTGAACGGTGGTGTAGACACGCGTGTGAGTCCCGCCTCGGCGGTGACCGCGGCGGACGGGACCGCGATGTTCACCTTCACCGCGACGGAGCCGGGGGACGCGGTCGTGAGCGCGACCGCGAACGGCGTCGTTCTCCCATCGATCACGATCACGGCGCTGCCCGCCCCGACGACGTCGCCATGATCGCGTCAACCGTCTTGCCTGCCTCACCCACTGGGTGTAAACTCCCCCTCCCGATGATCCGGGCGATTAGCTCAGCCGGTTAGAGCGCGCGCCTCACATGCGCGAGGTCGGGGGTTCGAGCCCCTCATCGCCCACTTCACGGACCCGTCTCCCCCGCCGGTCCTTTCCCGCCGCACTCCGGCGTTCCCCCTTGCCGGATCCGGTCCTTGGCAGGACATTCCTGCCGAGTCCTTCCCGTGCGGAACGGGGCCTCAGCCTGCATGTGCGGGGTCGATCATGACCAGTACGCTCCTGCCGACGCTCCTCGCCGACCTGGCGGCCTTCGCCGCCGGCCAGGGCCATCCCGACTACCCTTGTCTCTCGCGGACGCACGCGCCCGGGAGCTGCGTGCCCTGCGCGGACTTCTCGCCCTGGCTCCGGGATCGGGTGAAACGCGGCGATGTCGAAGCGGTGGGCGAGTACCTGTTCCGGGTTCGCGAAGCCAACCCCGGCCTCGGCGAATCCGCCGAGCTGCTGCGCACCCAGTACGGTCGCCTGGCGGCCGCGATCCTCGCGGCGCCGCTGGACCGCTACCTGAGCGGCGACCGGGAGTCATTCCTCGATCTGCGGGTAACGCTGGTCCTCCTTGCGGTGCACGAAGGGTTCTCCGGCTTCGTCATGACGGGCGAGGCGCCGGATTTCGTGGCGTCGGTGATGTCGCCGCACACGCTCGCGCTCCGTCAGGCGGCCGAGCTGGTAGACGCCCGAAATCGTTTCGTCGGCGAGATGGCGGGCGAGATGAGCTACTGGGCCGGTTGGCCGGCCCTTGCTGCCGACGCCCTCCCCTCGCTTGCCCCGCCCGACGATCCCGAACTCCACCGACTGCTTCACGTGCTCCGCGCCCTTCCGCTGGGCGCCCGTGCCCACGCCGTGGACGCGCTCCGCCACCTGGCCGCGCACCCGTACGTGCCTCGCACGCTCGCGAGCCTGAGCCGCTACGAGACCCGCAAGCGCGGCCTCGACGTCACCGAGTCCTCGCGGCTGATCCTGGCTGCCGGGCTGGTGGTGCCCGCGACCGATCTGGAGGGGTGGCTGGGCACCTGGACCCGTCGCGACCTGCTCGGCTTCCTCGCGCAGGCGGGGGTCGGGGCGCGCAACTCGTGGGGCAAGGAGCGGCTGATCGAGGTGGCGAAGACCGAGTCGGCGGGGCTGCTCTGCATCCGCATGCAGGACGCCGGGGTGGTGGAGCTCGCGCCGCGGCACGCCGCGGCGGCGCAGCTGCTGCGCGCGCACGTGGACGCGGTGCGCGAGACCTGGCGGGTCTGGCTCGCGTTCGGGACGGGCGTCGCCTAGCGTCGCCTAGATCAGTCCCCCGCGGCGGAGCCGGCCGATCTGGTCGAATCGCTCCTCGTGGGCCGCGAGCACCTCTTCGGGCGACACCGTGGCCACTCCCGCCTTTCCCACTTCCACGCCCGCGGCGTAGTTGGCGAGCTGCGCCGACTCGCGCACCGAGGCGCCGGCCGCGAGCGCCGATCCCATCCATGCCGTGACCGTATCGCCCGCGCCCGACACGTCGTAGATCTCCCGCGCGATGCTCGCGATGTGCGTCGTGCTCCCGTCCTTCATCACCAGCACCATGCCATCCGCCCCCAGCGTGACCAGCAGGTTGTCCACCTTGAGCCGAGAGAGCACGCCCGAGAGCGCGTCGGCGGTCTGCAGGTCCACGGCCGCGCCGAGCGCGGACTCGAGCTCGCGGCGATTGGGCTTGAACACCGTGGCGCCGGCGTACTCGAAGAACTGGCGGTACTTGGGGTCCACCACGACCGGAATCCCCCGGCGACGCGCGACCTCCATGCAGACCGCGATCAGCGCCGGCGGCAGCGCCCCCTTGTTGTAGTCCTCGAGCAGCAGGGCATCGGCGTCGGCCAGCGCGGTGCGCGCGGCCTGGGCGAGCCGCTCGAGATCGGTCCCGGCCACGAGCGCGTCCACCTCGTCGTCGATGCGGACGATCTGCTGCGAGCGCGCGATGATGCGCGTCTTGGACGTGGTCGGCCGGCCGGCCACGGTCAGGACGAACCGGTCCTCGAGCCGCGCGACCGCCAGCTCCTGTCGGATCGCCGCGCCGTCCACGTCGTCGCCCACGAGCCCGACCAGCAGGCAGCGGGCGCCGAGCGCGGCCACGTTGGCCGCGACGTTGGCGGCGCCGCCGAGGGCCGCGTGGCGCTCGCGCACCGCCACGACCGGGACCGGCGCCTCGGGGCTCAGCCGCTCGGTCTCGCCGATGAGATACCGGTCCAGCATGATGTCGCCCACCACCACGACGCGGCACGCCTTCATCCGGGTGATCAGGTGGAGGACGCGGTCGCGCGTGAGCGGCGCGGGCGATTGTCTCATTGCAGCACTCCCCGACGGCGGAGGCCCAGCGTGGCCTGCAGCCGTCCCTCGAAGCGATTGACCGTGCGGCCCGGCTCGTGGCCGGCGTTGACCACGTGATGGAAGCCGGCGTTGAGGTGCAGGTCGAGCGGCCCCTCGCGCCCGCTCACGTCGAGTGCCGCGCGCCAGGTGCGCTCCACCACGCCGATGAAGAGCTGCGGAGTGGCGCCTGCGGCGTCGGGCGTGGCGGGGAACGGCGCGTCGATGGCGCCCTCGCCCTGGCGCAGCAGCGTGAGCTCGGGCGTGAGGAGCCAGCGGGTGCCCCGCGGCACGCCGAGCGTGAGCGTGAGCTGGTCCATGTCGTCGAAGTTGCGGCCGATGCCGACGCCCGCGTCGGTGAAGCTCTCGAAAGGATCGAGCGTGCGGAACGCGAGACTCGACGCCTGGGTGTAGAGCGCGCGCCAGGACAGCGCGCGGCCCAGCGGACCGAAGCCCGCCACGGTGAGTGCCCAGCGGTTCGGATAGCGGGTGGCGCCCGTCGGGTTCTCGTATTGCAGATCGTCGATCGCGAGCTGCGCTTCCAGCGTCGCGCGCCGGGCCACGCGCCAGTGGAGGTCGGCGCCGAACATGGCGTTCCCGTTGGCGCCGAGCCCGAACTGGTTGGCGAGCAGGAGCACGCTGAGTGGGTTGCGGTAGCGTCCGTCGAACGCGCGGTCCACCCCGGAGAGCACGGTCGTCTCCCATACGCCCAGACGAAAGCTCGAGCTCAACCGGGCGCTGGCCCGGTGGGCGAAGAAGTAGCGGTGAACCACATTACCCAACGAGTCGTGCTCGTCGGCCAGGGACCGCGCCAGCGCCTCGAGCTCGAGCGTGCGCGCGCGCGTCCCGACCAGGAACCCGGCCTCGACCTGCGGATAGCCGTAGTTGCTGAGCGGGATCCCGGCCACGCCGATCGGTCCCCAGTTCCGGTCCATCTGGCCGTAGAACACGTTCCCGAACGCGAATTGCGCGCTCGCGTAGGCCTCGACCATGCGCCAGGCGAGCGTGAGGTCGCGCCGGCCGGGCCACTCGGGATCGTCCACGATGCGCGGCTCGGCGGCGGGGCGGCTCACCAGTGCGAAGGGGCCGATCACCGCCTCGGCGGTGAAGTCGGCATACGGGCGCGCGCCGTCCGGGCCGAGCGGGTGGAGCACGTCGCGGCGGATGTGGCTGAACGCCTGCGCGCCGCCGCGCGCCGCGAGGCGCCAGGTCTGATCGCCCGGGAGATCGCCGAGCGACTCGCGCAGCGCGTGCACCAGCCGCGCGGTCTCACCGCCGAGCCGGCCGGCGCTGTCGGCCGCGGCCAGCACGCGCCTCGCGTCGGCCCGGCGAAACGGGCGTACCATGGGCGACGGGTCGCCGATGTCGCCCCGCGCGATGAGGTGCTCGATCAGGGGGAGCCGGGGGTCGTCCAGCGGGAGATAGGGTGACGCCTGAGCGGCGGCGCGGAGCGGGGCCAGCGCGCCGGCGAGCACGACGGTGGCGGCGAGGATGCGAAGCGATGGTAGCATCGGCCCCTAAGGTACACGGCGCCCGCCGCGCGCCGCTATCTTCCGCCCATGATCGACTTCCGGATCGAGGCCACCCGCGGCGACCTCGTGGAATCCGTCCACCCGGTGTCGGTCGCGGTCGTCCAGGCCGACGGACACCTGATCGCGTCGGCGGGCGACCCGTCGCTCGTCACGTTCTGGCGCTCCGCCGCCAAGCCGTTCCAGGCGCTGCCGCTGCTCGAAGATGGGGCCGCCGACGCGCTCGCACTCACGCCCGCCGAGCTCGCGCTGACCTGCGCGTCGCACTCGAGTGAACCCCGCCACCTCGCCGTGGCCGAAGGCCTCCTCCGGCGGATCGGCGCCACCCCCGCGGACCTCGCCTGCGGGCCGCATGCGCCCCTGTCGCCGGCGGTCGCCGAGCGCGTCATCCGCGAGGGGATTACGCTCACGCCGCTCTGGAGCAACTGCTCGGGGAAGCACGCGGGGATGCTGGCGCTGGCCAGATACCACGGGTGGCCGCTCGCGGGCTACACCCGGCCGGACCACCCGGTGCAGCGGCGGATCCTCGATGCCGTGGCGCACTGGACCGGAGTGCCGGCCGCCCGGATCGCTACCGCCACCGATGGCTGCACGGCCGTGACGTTCGCGCTGCCGCTGGGTGCGATGGCGACCGCCTGGGCCCGGCTCGGCGCATCGGCGGCGCCGGGCCCGACGCGCCTCCGGAGCGCGATGGCCGCGCATCCCGAGCTGGTGGCGGGAAGCGGCCGGCTCTGCACCGAGCTCATGGCCGCGACGGGCGGGCGGGTGCTCGCCAAGGTGGGGGCCGCCGGGATCTATTGCGCGGCGATGCCCGAGCTCGGGCTCGGCATCGCGCTCAAGGTGGGCGACGGCGACTCGGAGTCGGCCTCGGTCGCGCTGCTCGCCGTGCTCGAGGTCGTGCTGGCGAACGCGGGGCTGGAGCGGGTGTACGATCCCGCCGCTGTCGCGCGGCACGGCACGCGTCCGGTGCTCAATACCCGCGGCGTGCCCATCGGCATGGTGCGCGCCGCGGGCGCGCTGCGTTTTGCCGCCTGAGCCGGCGCGAATCGGGTGCCGCCCATTCCCTCAACCGAGGTATCGTGGATGGCGAAACAGGACAACCTCGACCCCCAAACGCGCGACCTGGTGCGCTTCGCCGCCGCCATCGCCCAGGGGTACGAGCCTGAGCTGCGCGAGCGCGTGGGGCCGCTCCGCTCGTCGCAGGTGCCGGTGCAGTGGGTCGAGGAGCTCCTGCTCCAGTCGGTGCTGATGGTCGGCTATCCGCGTGCCCTGATCGCGTTCGGCGTCTGGCGCCGGTTCAGCGGGGTGCCGGCACCCCAGACCGACCCGGGCCAGGACTACGGCCACGTGGACGAGTGGACGCGACAGGGCCAGGAGGTCTGCGCCACGGTCTATGGCGAGAACTACGGCAAGCTGCGGGAGAGCGTGCGCGCCCTGCACCCGGCCGTCGACGCCTGGATGATTACCGAAGGCTACGGCCGGACGCTGGGCCGCCCGGGGCTCGATCTCATGCGCCGCGAGCTCTGTACGGTGGCCCAGACGGCCGTGCTCGAGGCGCCCCGGCAGCTTCACTCGCACCTGCGCGGCGCGCTCAACGCGGGCGCCACCTTCGGGCAGATCGAGGGCGTGCTCTCCATCGTCAATCCGCTGCTCTCCTTCGACCAGTGGAAAAAGGTCAAGGAGCTCTGGCGCACCGTGCGCGAGGGCTGGGCGCCGGGGAACTGATGTTCATCGACCGCGCAGTTGTCCAGGTGGTGGCGGGCACCGGCGGCTCGGGCGCCAGCTCGTTCGCCCGGTTCAAATACAAGCCCAAAGGCGGCCCCGATGGCGGCGACGGTGGGCGCGGTGGCAGCGTCTACGTCCGCGCCGATCCCAACCTCGCCACGCTGCTCGACTATCGGTATCGCACCGTGTGGAAGGCGGAGCGGGGCGAGCACGGCAAGGGAAAGACTCAGACCGGCGCCTCCGCCCCCGACGTCTCCCTTCCCGTGCCGCCGGGCACCGAGGTCCGCGACGCCGACACCGGCGAGTTCCTGGGCGAGGTGCTCCGCGGGGGCGACGCCCTGCTCGTGGCCAGGGGCGGGCGAGGCGGACGCGGCAATGCGCGGTTCGCCACCTCGACGCACCAGGCGCCCCGCGAGTGGGAGCCCGGCGAGGAGGGACAGGAGCGGCAAATCGAGCTGGTGCTCAAGCTCCTGGCCGACGTGGGTCTCGTCGGCGAGCCCAATGCCGGCAAGAGCACCCTCCTCTCCGTGCTGTCGGCGGCGCGGCCCAAGGTCGCCGACTATCCGTTCACCACGCTCGAGCCCAACCTCGGCGTGGTGGCGCTGTCCGGGCATCGCTCGTTCGTCATGGCCGACATCCCGGGCATCATCGAAGGCGCGCACGAGGGCAAGGGGCTGGGCCTCCGCTTCCTGCAGCACGTCGAGCGCACCAGGGTGCTCGCGTTCCTGGTCCCGCTCGACGCGCCCGATCCGCAGGCCGCCTACGATCGGCTGCGCGAGGAGGTGCGGCTCTACAGCGAGGAGCTGGCGCGGACGCCCCACGTCGTGCTGCTCACCAAGCGAGACCTCCTTCCGCCCGGCGCGCCCCTGCCGCAGCTCAGCGCCCCGGCGGCTTCGGACGTCTTTGCAATCTCGAGCGTCGCGGGCACCGGCCTGGACGAGGTCAAGGAGTTCCTCTGGGCGTTCGTCGAGCAGGCCAGAGCGCGGGAACAGGATCAGACCACCCCGGCCGAAGGGCCGCCGGGCTACTGGGAGTTCATGGACGACGAATGACCGACGACGATCGCATCGCCTATCTGGCGCTGATGCTGGTCCCCGGGATGGGACGCGTCCGGCTCCACGCTCTGCTCCAGGCCTTCCACACTCCCAGCGGCGCCCACTCGGCGCCGCTCGAGTTTTTATGCCGGGTGCCCGGGATTTCCAGCGCCTGCGCGAGCGCGATCAGGGCCGTGCCGCTCGAGGAGGGACGCCGGGTGGCCGAGCAGGTGGAGCAGGTGGGCGGGCATATCCTCATGGCCGACGATGCCCGCTTTCCGGCCCTGCTCCACCACGTTGACGAGCCCCCGCCGATCCTCTTCGCGCAGGGCGATCTCGGGCTGCTCGAGCAGCCGGCGGTGGCTATCGTGGGGAGCCGCGACCACAGCGCGTACGGTGGTGTGGTGGCGCGGAGCATCGCGGGGCAGGCGGCGCAGGCCGGGATCGTGGTGGTGAGCGGGATGGCGCGCGGGCTCGACGCCGTGGCGCACGCCGCGGCGCTCGACGCGGGGGGCACGACCATCGGCGTCCTCGGCAACGGGCTCGGCGTCATCTATCCGACGGCCAACCGCCGCCTGTACGAGCGCGTCGCCGAGCGGGGACTGCTGCTCACCGAGTTTCCCCCGGGCGAGCGCCCGAACGCCGGGAGCTTCCCGCGGCGCAACCGGCTCATCAGCGGGCTCGCGCGGGTCACGGTCGTGGTCGAGGCGGCGGTGGGCTCGGGCGCGCTCATCACGGCGCGCAGCGCACTCGAGCAGGGACGAGAGGTCGTGGCGGTCCCGGGGCCGATTACCAGCTCCGTGTCCGTCGGCTGCAATCAGCTGGTGCGCGACGGCGCCACGCCCTACCTCGAGCCGGTGGACCTGTTCCAGTACTACCCGGAGGCGCGGCCCGTCCCCGCGCCCGCGCCCGCCGACGATGCGGGCCCACGGCCGCTTCCCGAGACGCTGGGCGGCGAGGAGCGGGAACTGGCCGAGTCTCTCGAGCCGGAGCCCGTGCCGCTCGATCTCCTCGTGGAGCGCTCGGGCCGGCCGGTTAACCGGCTGCTCGCGGCGCTCTGCACGCTCGAGCTGCACGGGGTCGTGGAGCAACTCCCCGGGCGCAGGTTTCGACGCATCTGAACACACGACCGCGGCTGGGTCGGGTACATATTTCGGGGTGCACGTGTACGTTCACGTCCCCTTCTGCGCCCGGCGGTGCAGCTACTGCGACTTCGCCATCGCCGTCCGGCGCGCGGTCCCGTCGCGCCGCTTCGTTGAAGCGGTCGGGCGCGAATGGGAGGAGTGGCAAGGGCATCCCGTCTGGGCCGACGCGGGGCCGGTGCAGACGGTGTACTTCGGCGGCGGCACCCCGTCACGGCTGGAGCCGGGCGCCATCGCGGAGCTGCTGAGACTCTTGCGGACGTGGCGTCCTCTCGACCCCGAGGCCGAGGTGACGCTCGAGGCCAATCCCGACGATGTCACCGCCGAGCGCGCCGCCGCCTGGGGCGCCGCGGGGGTCAATCGGGTCTCGCTGGGCGTCCAATCGTTCGACCCGGCGGTGCTCCAGTGGATGCACCGCACCCACGCCGCCGAGCAGGTGGCGCCCGCCGTGCTGGCGCTCCGTCAGGCCGGCATCGACGACATCTCACTCGATCTCATCTTCGGGCTGCCCGCGGCGCTGCAGCGCGACTGGACGGCCGACCTGGCCCGGGCCTTCGAGCTCGAGCCCACCCACCTCTCGCTCTACGGCCTCACCCTCGAGCCGCACACGCCGCTGGCCCGGTGGGCCGCGCGGGGCGAGTTCCTGCCGGTGGACGAGGTGCGCTACGCCGAGGAGTTCCTGGCGGCCCACCGCGCGCTCGCCGGCCACGGCTTCGAGCACTACGAGGTCTCCAACGCGGCCCGGCGCGGCCGGCGGGCCCGGCACAACAGCGCCTACTGGCGCCGGGCGCCGTATATCGGGCTGGGGCCGTCGGCGCACAGCGGCTTCGGGCGCACCCGCCGCTGGAACCTGCGCGAGTGGACCGCCTACGAGCGGGCGAGCGCGGCGGGCGAGAGCATCGTTGCTGGAAGCGAGGAGCTGAGCGACGAGGCGGTCGCGCTGGAGGAGATCTACCTGGGGCTCCGGACCGCCGAAGGGCTCCCGCTCGAACGGCTCGCGGGCGGTGTGCTGGAGGAATGGTGCCGCGCGGGCTGGGCGCAGTGCACGCCTCCGGGGCGGCTCCGGCTCACCGCGGAGGGGTGGCTGCGCCTCGACGCGCTCGCCCGGGCTGCTAGCGGGTAGCCGCCGCCATTTCGCGGCACGACTCCGCACACCGCCGGCAGATCTCCGCGCAGGCGGCCATGTAGGGGTCCTCGCCCATCCGATCGCACTCGTCCGCGCAGCGCTCGCAGATGGCGGCGCAGGCGCCGCAGGTGTGGCCGTGCAGGTCCGAGCCGCGCATCATGAAATCCGCGCTGGTGCCGCAGATCTGAGCGCAGTCGAGCAGCAGGCGAACGGTGCGTTCGTCGAGCCTGGGCGTGCTTTCCCCCCGGAAATGGCGGGCGGCGGTCTCCAGACAGATGCGGTGGCAGTTGGTGCAGTTCTCTATGCAGCGCTCCATGGCGTGGGTGCGCTCGGTGGTGCGGCCGGCCATAGGTCCTCCACGGACACGGGTTCGGCTCCAGGGAATGTCCTGCGCACACTAGGTCCCCACACGGGCGGGGTCAACCGGTCCGCCCGATCGAGCGCTACCTCTGCCCCCCGTAAGTCAATAGATTTCCTCATTATGCCCATCATGGACCAACTCACCGAGCGCGAGCTGCGGGTGCTCGAGGCGGTGGTGCAGACCTACATCGAGACCGCGGAGCCGGCCGGGAGCCAGACCATCGCCCGCCGGTTCGGTCTCGGCGTGTCGCCGGCCACCATCCGGAACACGATGAGCGAGCTGGAGGAGAAGGGGTTCCTGTTCCACCCGCACACCTCGGCCGGCCGGATCCCGACCGACCGCGCGTACCGCGTGTACGTGAACGAGATCATGCGGCTCGCCCCACCTACCACGGCGGCCAGGCACGTCCTGGAAGAGCAGATCGCGGGCCCCCGGACGACGGTGGACGAGATTCTCCGCCGCGCCGCCCAGGTCCTCGGCGTGCTGACCCAGGAGCTCGGCGTGGCCGTCGCGCCCGCGATCGAGGAGATGGTGCTCGAGCGCCTCGAGCTGCTGCCGGTCAGCTCCGAGCGGCTGCTGCTGGTGTTCAACCTGCGAAGCGGCATCGTACGCACGATCTTCGTCGAGGTGCCTGCCGCGGTGCGTCCGGAGATCGTGCAGGAGGTCGCCCGAGTGCTCAACGAGCGGTTGGCCGGCCACACCCTGCGGCAGATCCGCGCTACGCTCCCCGATCGGCTGCGCGATGCCGGCGAGCCCGGAAGCGGCCGCGAGCTGCTCAACATCTTCATCGCGGAGGCGGAGGGGATCTTCGCCGGGGAGCAGGACACGGTGCTGCTCGGGAGCGCCCAGATGCTCGCCGACCAGCCCGAGTTCGCCTCCAACCTCCGCATGCGCGAGCTGCTCCGCCTCACGGAGGGGCGGGACCTGCTCAAGCAGGCGTTGGCCACGCGGCGGCAGACCGGGCTTTCGATCACCATCGGCACCGAGAACCCCGACGCCCGACTCACCGACTTCACGCTCGTCACTGCCTCGTACGAGGCGGGCGATCTCAAGGGCATCATCGGCGTGATGGGGCCCACGCGCATGCCGTACGACAAGATCATCGGCCTGGTGGAGCACACCAGTCGCTTGGTGGAGGACCTGCTGGAGTGAGCGAATTCTACGACCTGCTCGGCGTCTCGCGCGACGCCTCCGAGGGCGAGATCAAGAAGGCCTATCGGAAGCTCGCCATGGAATGTCATCCCGACCGGAACCCGTCGCCCGACGCCGAATCCCGGTTCAAGGAGGTGACCGAGGCGTACGAGGTGCTCCGTGACCCGCAGAAGCGCGCGGCCTACGACCGCTACGGCAAGGCGGGCGTGGGCGCCGGCGCGGGGGGATTCGGCTTCCATCATGTGGATCTCGCCGAAGCGCTCAACATCTTCATGCGCGACTTCGGGGGCATGGGCGGGCTGGAGTCGCTCTTCGGTGGCGGCCGCGCGCGGACCAATCCCCGGCGGGGGCAGGACGTGCGGGTCACCCTCAAGCTCACGCTCGCCGACGTGGCGGCCGGGGTCAAGAAGTCGGTTCGGTTCAAGGCGCCGACTCGCTGCGCGGAATGTGAAGGCAGCGGGGCCCGGCCGGGCACCCGTCCGGCCACCTGTACCACCTGCGGCGGGAGCGGCGAGGTGCGCCGCGCGGCGCGCAGCATGTTCGGGCAGTTCGTGTCGGTGTCGCCCTGTCCCACCTGCGGCGGCGAGGGGTCGCTCATCGTCGAGCCGTGCGAAGTGTGCCGGGGCGAGGGCCGCGTGCGCGCCGAGCGGACCGTCGCGGTCGAGGTGCCGGCCGGCGTCTCGGGCAACAACTACCTGACCCTGCGTGGGCAGGGCGCGGCGGGCCCGCGCAACGGGCCACCGGGCGACCTGCTCGCGATGCTCGACATCCAGGAGGACGAGCGCTGGGAGCGCCAGGGCGACGATCTCTTCTTCGATCTTCCACTCTCGTTCTCGCAGGTCGCGCTGGGCGGCGAGTTCACCGTGCCCACCCCGTACGGCGACGAGCAGGTGCGGGTGCAGGCCGGGACGCAGCCGGAGACAGTAATCCGGCTCCGCGGGAGGGGGCTGCCCGTGCTGGGGCAGAGCGGCAAGGGCGACCTGATCGTGCGCATCCACGTCTGGACCCCCGAGCGGCTCACCGAGCAGCAGGAGCGGCTGTTCCGCGAGCTCGCGGCGCTCGAGGGCGAGCCGCCCCGGCGCTCGCCCGGGTTCTGGTCCAAGCTCAAGGAAGCGCTGGGCGCATGACCTGGTGGGCCGTGGACGTGCGAACCGCCCCGGCCACCCGGGAGCGAGTCGGCGCGTGGCTCGTCGCCCGGACGGGCCACGCCGTCGAGGAGCGGGACGACGGCACGTTGGTGACGGTGCTGGAGGACGAGCGCGCGGCCGACGAGCTGGCCGCGGCGCTGACCGCGCTCGAGCCCGGCACGGTGGAGACCTCGCGCCGCCCGCTCGAATCGGTGGATTGGACTACCCGCTGGCGCGACGGCCTCGCCGCGCGGCGGTTCGGACGTTTGACCGTCGTCCCCTCCTGGGTGGAAACGCTCGACGACTCGGGCGGCCCGGTGGTGGTGCTCGACCCCGAGTCGGCGTTCGGCAGCGGCGAGCACGGTTCCACCCGGGCGGCGCTCACCCTGCTCGAGCGCCACCTCCGCGCGGGCGACCGGGTGCTCGACCTCGGAAGCGGAAGCGGAATTCTCGCCATCGCGGCCGCCCGGCTCGGCGCGGTGCGCGCGATCGGGATCGAGAACGACGCCGAGGCCAACCCGGTCGCCCGGCGGAACGCGGAGCGCAACGACGTGACCGACCGGGTCGAGTTCGTCGAGGGCGATGCGGGCGATCTCGCGCCCCTGCTCGGCCCCGCCGACCTCCTCCTCTCCAATATTCTCCGTACCGTGAACACGAGTCTTCTCCCGGCCATCACCGCAGCCCTGCGCCCAGGCGGGCTCGCGGTGTTTTCGGGGATGGAGGAGCAGGAGGCGGAGGAGTTCCGACGCGTCGTGGGCGCGGCCGGCTTCCGGACGTGCGACGAAGCCGCCGACGCGGGCTGGTGGGCGGTGGCCGCGGCGCGGTCGTGATGACGGTGTTCGTCCCCGCCGGCGTCATGGCCGGCCAGCGGCATGAGCTGGACGAGGACGAAGCACATCACCTGAGAGTCCGCCGTGCGCGGCCAGGCGAACCGGTCGGGCTGCGCGACGGGGCAGGGCTCCTCGGCAGCGGCCGACTTGCGCTGGTGGGCAAGCGGTGGGTCGTTGACGTGGAGGCGGTGGAGCGTGTTCCTCGCCCACCCGCGCTCACGCTGGTCGTGGGTGCGGGGGACCGCGAGCGCTTCGGCTGGCTGGTGGAGAAGGCGGGGGAGCTCGGCGTCACCCGAGTGGTGCCGCTCGAGACGGAGCGGAGTGGTGCCGTGGCTACGCGGGTGCGCGAGGGACACCTCGCCAAGCTGAGGCGGCAGGGCCGGGAAGCGCTCAAGCAGTGCGGCGCGGCCTGGGAGCCCGAGATCGCGCCGCCGATCGGCCCGGATCAGCTGCCCACCCTCGCCGCGGCGAGCCAGCTCTGGCTGGCCGACCCGACCGGCGATCCCCCGCCGGCACGTTTGCACTGTGAGCCGGTCGCGGCTGTGATTGGGCCGGAAGGTGGACTGACCGCCGCGGAGCGGGACATCGTTCTCGCCGCCGGCGCCCGCGCCATCGCGCTCGGCCCCTATACGCTCCGCTTCGAGACCGCCGCGGTGGCCGCCGCTGCCGCGGTAGCCGCCGCGCGACTGAGAGGCACCCATGGCTGACTGTCTGTTTTGCAAGGTCGCGGCGGGCGAGATCCCCGCGAAGGTGGTGAAGCGCACCGCGGACGCGGTGGCGTTCCACGACATCGATCCCAAGGCACCGGTGCACGTCCTGGTCATCCCTGTCCGCCACGTTCCCGCGGTACGAAACGCGGAGGGCAAGGAAGGCGAAGCGCTCCTCGGTCGCCTGCTCGCGCTGAGCGCCGAAGTGGCCAGCGAGCTGGGCCTCGACCCCCGCGGCTACCGCATCGTGACCAACACTGGCCCGGACGCAGGCCAGAGCGTGGATCACCTGCACCTGCACGTGATGGGCGGGAGGAGGATGGCGTGGCCGCCGGGATGACGGACGGGCGGACGGGCGGACGGGCGGACGGAAAGGGCATAGCGAGTCACGGCACACTGTACCGGAATGCTCTTACTTTTGCTGTACCTCCGTCCGTCCGTCCGTCCGTCCGTCCGTCCGTCCGTCCGTCCGCCCGTCCGCCCGCCTTGCCTCCCATCCATTCTCCCCTTAACTTACGAAGCTTATTGACTTTACTGCCCTTTCCGGGCCGAGAGGGGTGATACACTGAATGCCAGAAGTCATCATCCACGATGACGAGAGCTTCGAGCGGGCGCTCAAGCGGTTCAAGAAGAAGTGCGAGAAGGCGGGGATCCTCTCCGATCTGCGCAAGCACCGCCACTTCGAGAAGCCGAGTGAGAAGCGGAAGCGGAAGATGAACGCCGCCATCCGCAAGAACCGCCGCGGTCCGCGTGTCGCCCGGGTCTGATGCAGCCGAAGCCTTGCGGGCCGCCCTCACGGCGGCCCGCAAGGCTCAGGACAAGGATCGGACGCTCGTGCTGAGTACGATCCTGGCCAACCTGAAGAATCGCGAGATTGAGCTCCGCCGCCCCGCCGCCAACGACGAGGTGCTCGAAGTCCTGCAGAAGGGGATCAAGACCCGTCGCGAATCGGTGGAGCAGTACACTGCGGCCAACCGGCCCGAGTTGGCGGCCGTGGAACAGGCGCAGATCCGGGTGCTGGAGGAGTTCCTCCCGCCCGCGGCCGATCCGGAAGAGATTCGGGTGGCAGTCCGTGCCGCCATCGCCGGCGGCGCGAAGGACGTCGGCAAGGTGATGGGTCAGGTGCTCCCGAAGTTCAAGGGACGCGCCGAGGGCAAGGTGGTCAACCAGATCGTACGCGAGGAGCTGCAGGCGGGGTGATGGCGCAGTCGCTGTCCGTACCGACTTCCGGGGTGCCGGCCCAAACCGAGGGCGGCACCCCGTCGCCTTTGCGCCCCGAGCGCTGCGCCGACGCGCTCGAGACCATCGAGTTCGCCGACACGGTCGAGCTCGTGGCGGCATACGCGGCGGGCCCGCTCGGGGCCGCGCGCGTGCGGGCGCGGTGGCCCAGTGAGGACGTGGCCTGGATCGCGGGCGAGCTCGCCCGCGCCGGCGAAGTCGCGGGGCTCTTCCGCCGGGGCGATTCGCTCCTCGCCGAGGCGATCCCGGACGTGGGCCGCACGCTGGGCCGGCTCCGGATCGAGGGCAGCGTACTCGAGGGTACGGAGCTCGCGGCGCTGCAGCGGGTCGTCGCCGCGGCGCGCGCGGTTCACGCCGATCTCCGGCGCGTGGGCGAAGAGGCGCCGCTCGCGGCCGGGCTCCTCCGGCCGCTCCCCGAAAAGTCCATCGACCGACGACTCGAGCAGTCGCTCGATCCCGAGGGGGCGCTGCTCGACTCGGCGAGCCCGCGCCTGGCCGCGGCCCGGCGCGAGGTGCACGCGGCCCGCCACCGGCTCATCCGGAAGCTCGAGAGCATTCTGCGAGGCCTCGACGCGTCGGCCGCCCCGGGCGATGCGTCGGTGACCGTGCGCGGCGGCCGCTACGTGATCCCGGTGCGCCGCGATGCCCGGAGCCGGCCCGGCGGAATCGTGCACGACGAAAGCGGGAGCGCCGGCACGCTGTTCATCGAGCCGGCCGACGCGATCGAGCTCGGCAACGCGCTGCGCGAGGCCGAGGTGGAGGAGGAGCGGGAGACGCTCCGCGTGCTGCGCGAGCTGACGGAGCTGCTCCGCCCCGAGCTGCCGGTTCTGCGCGACCTGGTTGAGATGTGCGTCGCAGTGGACGACCTCGTCGCGCGTGCGCGCTACGCCGTCGCGGTCGCGGGCGAGGTGCCCGAGGTGGCGCCCGCGCCCGCCGATCTGGTCATCGTGAACGGCCGGCATCCCCTGCTGCTCGCCGGCCGTGAGCCCGTGATGCCGTTCGATCTCGAGCTGCCCGCCGCCGAGCGCACGCTCCTCGTGAGCGGGCCGAACACGGGCGGCAAGACCGTGCTGCTCAAGGCCGTTGGTCTCGCCGCCGCGCTGGCCCAGAGCGGGATCGTCCCGCCGCTCGGCGCGGGCAGCCGGCTGCCGGTCTTCCGGAGCGCCTACGCCGACATCGGCGACCGCCAGAGCATCGCCGCGAGCCTCTCCACCTTCAGCGCGCACGTTCGCATGCTGCGCCGGGTCCTGGACGAGGCCGACGACGCCACGCTCGTCCTGCTCGACGAGGTGGGCAGCGGGACCGATCCGGCCGAAGGCGCGGCGCTCGCGGCGGCGGTGCTGGTGTCGCTCACCGGGCGCGGCACGCTCACCCTTGCGACCACGCACCTCGGCTCGCTCAAGGACGTGGCGAGCCACACTCCCGGGGTCGTGAACGCGTCGCTCCAGTTCGACGCGGCCACGCTCACGCCGACCTACCGCTTCCTGAAGGGTGTCCCCGGCCGCTCGTACGGGCTCGCCATCGCGCGTCGGCTGGGCGTCTCGCCCGGGATCCTGGCCGATGCCGAGGCCCGCGTGCCGGATGCGGAGCGGAGCCTGGACGCGCTGCTCGCCGAGGTCGAGGAACGGCAGCGCGAGCTGGCGGCGGCGCAGGCGGAGACGGCGGATCGCGCGGTGGAGCTGGATGCCCTGCAGGCGCGCCTCGCCGCTCAGCAGGAAACGCAGACGGCGCGCGACGCCGAGCTCCGGCGCCGCGAAAAGGAGGCGCAGCGCGCCGCGCGGCAGCAGGCCCGCACGTTCCTGCTCGAGGCCCGCCAGCGGGTGGAGGAGGCGCTGGGCCTGGCGCGCCACGCGGCCGACGATGCCGCGGCGAAGGAGGCGCGGCGGATGGTGGAGGAGGGAATCCAGGAGGAGATGGCGGAGACGGCGGAGAGGACCGAGACGACGGAGCGGGACAGCGGGATCGGGGTGGGCGACCGGGTACGGCTCGCCACGGGCGGGGCGGGGGAGGTGCTCGAGGTCCGCTCCGACGGCAAGCTCGTCGTCGCCGTGGGCGCCATGAAGATGGTGGCGGACGTTTCCCAGGCCACCCGGGCCTCGTCGGCCAAGCCCGCTCCGTCCTCTTCGTCGTCACCGTCCTCTCCGTCCTCCCCTCCGTCGCCCCTGGAGATCGACCTCCGGGGCCTCACCGGCGACGAGGCCGAGATGGCCACGGTGGCCGCCGTAGACGCCGCGGTGCTGGCGGAGCAGCCGTATCTGCGCATCATTCATGGCATGGGCACCGGGGTCGTGCGGGAGCGGGTGCGGCGAGTCGTGGCCGGCGACCGGCGGGTCGCGCGCTTCGGCTTCGCGCCGCGCAACCAGGGCGGGACCGGGGTCACGATCGTGGAGTTCTCCGCGTGAGCATGATCCCCGACGAGATCGTCGAGCAGGTCCGCGACGGCGCCGACCTGGTCGGGATCATCGGGGAGACGGTACAGCTCAAGCGCACCGGGGCCGATTACCGCGGGCCCTGCCCGTTCCACGGCGGCACCCACCGCAACTTCGCCGTCATTCCGAAAAAAGGCCGCTACTACTGCTTCGTCTGCCACGAGGGCGGGGACGTGTTCTCGTGGTTCATGAAGCGGGCGGGCATGGATTATCCGACTGCCGTGCGGGAAGTCGCCCGCCGCCTGGGCATCGTGGTGCCCGAGCGGGCCGAGCGCACCGGGCCCGACCCGCTCGAGCCGCTCTTCGGCGCGGTCGCGGTGGCGCAGGACTGGTTCACCCGCCAGCTCGCCGAGGCCAGGGAGGCAGCGGCGGCGCGGGAGTATCTCGAGTCGCGCGAGGTGCCGCTCGAAACGGCGGCGGTGCTCGGGCTGGGATTCGCCCCGCCCGGTAGGGCCTTCCTGGCCCACATGGGCGAGCTGGGGATCGAGACCACGGTGCAGGTGGAGGCGGGCCTCGCCGCGGTGCGCGACGACGGCAGCGTGGTGGCCCGGTTCCGCAGCCGGCTGATGTTTCCGATCCACGATCTGCGCAGCCGGGTCGCGGGATTCGGCGGACGCCTGCTCGGCCCGGGCGAGCCCAAGTATCTCAACTCACCCGAGAGCGCGATTTTCCACAAGGGGCGCCAGCTCTACAACCTGCACCAGGCCAAGGGCGCCATCCGTCGCGAGGAGCTCGTGATCCTGGTCGAGGGCTACTTCGACGTGCTCCGGCTGGTGCTCGCCGGGATCGAGCACGTGGTGGCGCCGCTGGGTACGGCGCTCACGCCCGACCAGGCCACCCTCCTGCGCCGGTTCACCGCCAGCGCCACGCTGCTCTACGACAGCGACCAGGCTGGTCTGCGCGCCACCTTCCGCGCGGGCGACGAGCTGCTGCGCCACTCCGTGCGGGTCAAGGTGGCCACGATGCCGGCGGGCGAGGACCCGGACACGCTGGTGCGGCGGGGCGGCGCGGCCGCGCTCGCGCCGATTCTGGACGACGCGGTAGACCTGCTCGAGCGCAAGCTTCACCTCCTCGAGCACCGGGGATGGTTCGAGGGTGTGGACCACCAGCGCGAGGCGCTCGACCGGCTGCTGCCCACCATTCGCGCCGCGGCCGACCCGATCACGCGCGACCTCTACCTCAACGAGGTCTCGCGCCGCACCGGGGTCAGCCGGGAGACCCTGCTGCATCAGCTCGCCGCGCGGCCCGAGCCGTCTTCGGTCCCTGCTGCGCGGCCGACACCCGGGCAGCCCCCGACGCCGCCGGCCCCGCCCCGACGCGCGCGCCGGGTAGACGCCGCCGAGCGTGACCTCCTTCGCGTGTTGATCAAGGATCGCGGCTGGCTTGACCGTGCGGCCGCCGAGGTGCCGGTGGAGTGGTTCGAGACGGCCGAGCTGCGCGAAGTCTACGAGGCAATGCGTCGGAGTCCCGAAACCGCCGGGTCCGCCCTATTCTTGGAGCAGCTTTCCCCGGGCGCGCGGCGGGCGTACGCCTGGCTCGACAGCATCGAGCCCAAATACGGCGCTCCCGATCCCGACCGGACCTACGTGGACGCCTGCCGGACGCTCGAGGTCCGGCCCCTCCGCCGCCAGCGCGACGCGCTCAATCGCCGCCTGCGGGAGCGCGAGCGCGCCATGACCGCCGACGACTTCGACGCGTTCCTGCGCGAGCGCGACCGGCTCACGCGGGAGATCGCCGCGCGGCTGCCGGAGGAACTGCTCAAACGCACCATTCGACGAGGCGATGCCGATGCACGCTGACCTGGTGAAGCTGTTGGACCTGCAGGCCAAGGATGGGGCGGTGGCGGAGGTGGAGCGACGACTGGAGGAGCTGGATCGCGAGGTGGCCGTCCTCGACGAGGCGATCCAGCGCGCTCGCGACGGGCTGGACGCGGCCCGGCGCGCGGCGACCGACGGCTCGCGCCGGCGCGACGAGCTGGAGGCGAGGGTGGAGAGCTACCGCGTGCTGCAGGAGCGCCGGGTGCAGCGCCTCGAATCGGTCCGCAACCCGAAGGAAGCCTCGACCCTCATGGCCGAGCTCGAGCTCGCCCGGTCGGTGATGGCCAAGGAGGAGAACGAGTGGGTGCGGAGCGCGGAAGCGGTCACCGGGCTCGAGCGCAAGGTGACCGACGAGGAGTCGAAGGTCGCCGCCGTCGAGTCGGACCAGTCGGCGGAGCGGGCGAGGCTCGAGGAGCGGCGCCGCGCGCTCGAGGCCGAGCGGGACGCCGCGGCCCGCGCGCGCGAGGCGAGCGCCGACCAGCTGGACAAGCCGCTCCGCACCCGCTACGACCGGCTCAAGCGCTCCCGCCACTCGCGCGATGTGGTCGTCCCGCTCATCGGTGGCACCTGCGGCGCATGCCACACCTCCGTGCCCCTCAACCGGCGGAGCCAAATCCGGAGCGGCGCCATCGTGGATGGCTGCGAAGGATGCGGCGCGATCCTGTACCCCTCCGAGGCGGCAGGGTCGGCGTGATCCGGCGGCCTGGGGCTAACGTCCCATGGTGAGCGTCTTCCCGGCTCCGCCGCTGCGCTGGGTGGTGGCCCCGCGGCCCGACTCCGATCTCGTGACGAGCCTCGCCACCCGGCTGGGGCTGCCCACGGCGCTCGCGGCGCTACTGGTACAGCGCGGCCAGCACAGCGAAGAGCTGGCCCGGCGGTTTCTCAAGCCGGCGCTCGCGCACCTCTCCGACCCGGGCACGCTCGCAGGGATGGCCGAGGCCGTCGAAGCGATCGCCGCCACCGTGCGGGCCGGTGGGAGCATCCTCGTGCACGGCGACTACGACGTGGACGGGCAGTGCGCCACCGCGCTGCTCACGCGGGCGCTCCGCGCCGCCGGCGCCGCCGTCACCGCGTTCGTCCCCCACCGCCTGCGCGACGGCTACGATTTCGGCCCGGCCGGGCTCGCCGCCGCGCAGCGGATCGGCGCCTCGCTGGTCGTGACCTGCGACTGCGGGATCACCGCGGTCGAGACCGTCCGCGCCGCACGGGCCGCGGGGATCGGCGTCGTGGTCACCGATCACCACCTGCCGGGCCCGGAGCTTCCGCCCGCCCTCGCCGTGGTCGATCCGCAGCGGCCCGACGATACCAGCGGTGCGCACATGCTCTGCGGTACCGGGATCGCGTTCAAGCTGGTCCAGGCGCTGGTTCCCGCGCTGGGCCTCTCACCCAATCTGCCGTACCACCTGCTCGACTACGTCGCGCTGGCCACCGTGGCTGATGTGGTGCCGCTCGCCGGCGAGAACCGCGTGCTGGTGCGGCTGGGCCTCAAGCTGCTGCGCGACAGCCGCTGGCCCGGACTGCGCGCGCTGATCGAGGCCAGCGGGCTCGGTGGCCGCGAGGTTCGGGCGGCCCACCTGGGATACATTCTGGGCCCGCGGCTCAATGCGGCCGGCCGGATCGGCGACGCGGCCGACGGGCTCCGGCTGCTCCTCACCGACGACCCGGCGGAAGCCGCCGAGCTGGCCCGCCGGCTCGAGGCCCTCAACGTGGAGCGGCAGGTGCTCGATCGCCGCATGCTCGAGGAGGCGCTGGCCCAGGTGGAGCAGACCGGCGATCCCGAGCGCCACGCGGCGCTGGTCCTCGCGGGCGACGGCTGGCACCCTGGCGTCGTCGGCATCGTCGCCTCGCGCGTGGTGGAGCGATACGGCCGGCCGGCGTTTCTCATTGCCTTCGACGGCGATGTGGGCAAGGGGTCCGGGCGGAGCATCTCGCGCTTCGATCTCCACGCGGCCCTCCTCGCCTGCGGCGATCTGCTCGAGCGCTACGGCGGCCACCAGATGGCCGCGGGCCTCACCATCCGGCGCGACCGGCTCGATGCATTCCGCGACCGCTTCGCCGAGTTCGCGCGCGGGCAGCTCGGTCCCGACGATCTCGGTCCCGAGCAGCGGGTGGATCTCGAGCTCGGGCTGCACGAGGCCACCGCCGAGCTCGAGCGGCTGTGCCGGCACCTCGAGCCCTGCGGCGCGGGCAACGCCAGTCCGGTCTTCGGCGTGCGCGGTGTGCGTCTCACCGGCCGCAGCCGGGTGGGCAACGGCCACCTCAAGGCCACCCTCGACGATGGCACCACCCGCCTGGCCGCCATCGGCTTCCAGTGGGCCGACCGCGTCCCCTGGCTGGGCGACGGGTTGGTCGATGCGGCCTTCCGGCTCGACACCAACGAGTGGAACGGCAACGTGACGCTCCAGGCACGGCTGTGCGCGGTGGGGCCGCATGAGGGCGGCGGACGGGCAGACGGACAGACGGACGGACGGGCGGAAACGGCACACCGCTCCGGTGTGCAGTCACTGCCCGTCCGTCCGTCCGCCCGTCCGCCCGTCTGATGCGCATCGTCGCCGGCCGGCTCGGCGGGCGCCGGCTCGCCGTGCCGAGGGATTCGCGCGTGCGGCCCACGGCCGATCGTGTGCGCGAGGCCTGGATGAGCATCCTCGGAAACGAGCTGGCAGGCGCGCGGGTGCTCGACCTGTACGCGGGGAGCGGTGCCCTGGGGCTCGAGGCGCTCTCGCGTGGGGCCGAGTCGGCGGTCTTCGTGGAGCTCAACCCGGCGTCGCTGCGGGCCCTCGAGGCCAACATCGCGGCGCTCGGCGTGGGGCCGCGGACCACCGTGCGCCGGGGCGACGCGCTGCGGTATGCCGGGCGGCTCGAGGCGGGGGCCTTCGACCTGGCCTTTGCCGACCCTCCATACACCCGCGACGATGCCGCCCGGCTGGTAACGCTCTTCCGCCGCACCCCGTTCGCGCGCATTCTTTCCGTCGAGCACCCCGCCGGCGAGCGGCTGGATGGCGACAGCACCCGTGAGTACGGCGACACCGCCCTCACCTTCTGCCACGCCCCATGACACGCATCGCGATCTATCCCGGCTCGTTCGATCCGCCGACGAAGGGCCACGAGGACCTCATCCGCCGGAGCCTCACCCTGGCCGACCGGGTGGTCGTGGCGGTGGCCGTCAATCCGAACAAGCAGCCGCTGTTCTCCGTCGAGGAGCGGCTGGAGATGCTCCGCGCCACGGTGGGCGACGAGCCCCGGGTCTCGTTCGAGGCCTTTGAGGGGCTGCTGGTGGAATCCGCCCGGCGGATCGGCGCCACCATGGTGGTGCGCGGACTCCGGGCGGTGAGCGACTTCGAATACGAGTTCCAGATGGCGCTGATGAATCGGCAGCTCCATCCGTCCCTCGAGACGGTCTTCCTCGTGCCGGCCCTCGCCCTCACCTACCTGAGCTCGAGCCTGGTCCGCGAGGTGGCGCGGTACGGGGGCGACGTGAGCGCGCTGGTCTCGCCGGCGGTGGCGAAGGCCTTGGCCCGGCGGTACGGCAGATGAGCTTCCGGCACTCGCTGCTGGAGCGCGCGGCGGCGCGACCACGACGCGTGGTCCTGTGCGAAGGCGACGACCCGCGGGTGCGCGAGGCCGCCGCGCGGCTTCGCCGGGACCGGATCGCCGATCCGGTGCTGGTGGGTGGCGGCGGCCTGGACCCGGCCGCCGACCCGCGGCTCCCGCAGATCGCGCAGTACCTGCGCGACCGGCGGCCCGAACGGGTGACGGACGGGGTCCACGCCCTCGACCTCGCCGCCATGCCGGTCAACTTCGGGGCGGCGCTGGTTGCGCTGGGAGAAGCAGATGCCGCGGTGGCCGGTGCGGTGTGCCCCACGCGCGATACCATCCGTGCGGCGCTGTGGGCCATCGGACCCGCGCCCGGGGTCGAGCTGGTGAGCTCGGCCTTCTACATGGTCTTGCCGGACGACCGCGTGCTGACCTACACCGACTGCGCCGTGGTTCCCGAGCCCAGCGCCGAGCAGCTCGCGCAGATCGGCCTGGCCGCCGCGCGCGACCGAAGCCGGCTGGTGGGCGATTCGCCGCGCGTCGCCTTCCTGTCCTACAGCACCAGGGGCAGCGCCGGAGGGCCGGCCGTAGAGAGAGTGCAGGAGGCGGCGGACCGGTTCCGATCCCTCGCTCCGGACGTGGTGAGCGATGGTGAGCTGCAGGCCGACGCCGCGCTCGTGCCCGACGTGAGCGAGCGCAAGGCGCCGGGCTCGCCGGTGGCGGGGAGCGCCAACGTGCTGGTCTTTCCCGACCTCGACGCGGGCAACATCGCCTACAAGCTGACCCAGCGTCTCGCCGGCGCGATCGCGCTCGGGCCCATGCTGCAGGGCCTCGCGCGCCCCATGGCCGACCTGTCGCGGGGAGCGACGGCCGATGATATTGTCGAGGTGGCGGCGATGGTGTCACTGCAGTGCGAGTGACGCGGCGGCGGGGGTCGAAGGTCGCGCCGCGCGAGCGATCCACATGCAAACGAGCCAGGCCCGGAGAATGCCGATGGAATTCAGCCAGACCAGGGACGCGAGCGGAGTGGAGGTGGTGCGGGTCGAGGGCCAGTTGATCGTGGGCAACCGGCAGGAATTGAAGGACCTCATCCAGCGGTCGCTGGATGCCGGTGCGCGCCGGCTCCTGATCGACTTCTCGCGGACCGGCTACATCGACTCCTCCGGCCTCGGTGCGCTGGTGTCCATCAACAAGCGCATTCGCGAGGCCGGCGGCGAGCTCCGGCTTTCGGGTCTCAACGAAGACCTCCGCTCGCTGTTCGAGCTGACCAAGCTCGACACGCTCTTCGCCATCGCCGAGACGCCCCAGCAGGCCCTCGCGAGCTTCTAGCCGCCGCCATGCCGTCGCCGCTTCGCCTCTGCGTCCGCCGCTCGCCGGCCGAGGACGCCGGGGGTGCCGTCACGCTCGTCACCCTGCGGCTGCCGAGCGACGTCGGGTGCATCGAAGAGGCCGTCGAGCTCGTCACGCGCCACTGTCTGGCGGGGCATGGGGCCGGCGCACAGACGCGGTTCCGGCTGCGGGTGGTCCTGTCCGAGGCGCTGAGCAACGCGGTGGTGCGCGGCAACGGCGAGGACTGCCGCAAGTGGGTCGACATCCGGGCCGAGCTGCACACGGAGATCATCCGGCTGGTGGTGACCGATGAGGGCTGCGGGTTCGATCCGGCCCTCGTCCCCGAACCGATCCTTCCCGACCGCCTCGCCCGGGGCGACGGCCGGGGGCTGTATCTCATCCGCAAGCTCGTCGATTCGGTCCAGTTCAACGAGCAGGGAAACTCCATCTGCATGACGCTGCGCCGTCTCTAGGACGGCTCGATCTCGTGCTCGAGGGCCTGGGCGCACTCGTCGGCGGACGGGTGCGCCTCTGGCGCTTCGACGGTCATGCCATGCACCTGGCCGCCGGCTCCGATCCGGGTGCGGTCCCCCGCGCGCCCGGAGGAATCGGGCTCGCGCGTACGCCGTGGGGCACGGTGTGGCTCGAGCCGCTCGACGAGACGGAGGGGTACTGGCTCGAGGTGGGCGACCTGCCTGAGGAGACGCTCGAGCGCACGGCCGCACGCGTGCTGCCGGTGGCCGGCGCGCAGCTCGATGCCGAGCGGCAGCGCGCGTTTCTCGCCGACGAGCTGACCAGCCGCTACGAAGAGATCGATCTGCTCTACGCCATCAGCGAGATCCTGGGCCAGACGGTGCAGCTCGACGAGGCCGCCCGGATCATCGCCGAGGAGGTGAGCAGCGTGGTGGGTGCGCGGCGGGCCTCCATCATGGTCTTCGACGAGGCGGCCGGCGTGCTCCGGACCGTCGCCGCGCGCGGTTTCGGCGTGGACGGGCTCGAGCCGGTGCGGGTGGACGACGAGTGCTCGGTAGCGGCCCGGGTGTATCGCGAGGGACGAGTGGTGGCCTACGATCCCGCCGAGCCCGGCGGCGGCGCCGCCGACTGCGGCGAGCCGCGCGGCTATCGCGGCCAGGCGTTCCTGAGCGTGCCCATCTGCTACGGCGCGCCCGGCTCGCCGCTCCGCTGCGTCGGCGTCATCAACCTCACCGACCGCCTGGGCGGCGACCGGTTCACCCTGGGCGACCGGAAGCTCGTGACCGCCGTGGCCAACCAGATCGGCGCCGCGGTCGAGAACGCGCGGCTGGTGGAGCGCGACCGACGCCAGCAGCGGCTCCGCCACGAGCTGGAGCTGGCCCACGACCTCCAGCTCCGGCTGCTGCCGTCACCCGCCGTGCTCCAGGGCGACGCCGACGTGGCGGCCCGCTGCTTCCCGGCCGACTCGGTGGGCGGCGACTTCTACACGTTCACCCGGCTAGGCCGTGGCCGCGTCGGCGTGATGCTGGGCGACGTAGCGTCGCACGGCTTCTCGGCGGCGCTCGTAATGGCGCTCGTGATGTCGGCGGCCGGCATCCATGCGGCCGCAGCCGTCACGCCCGACGAGACGCTCGGCGCGCTGCTCGACAGCCTCTCGACCGAGCTCGCCACCACCGAGATGTACTTCAGCGTGTTCTACGGCGTGATCGATCCACTCGCCGGGCGGCTGTCGTACGCCAACGCGGGGCATCCCTACGCCTTTCGCGTGCCGCGGTTCGGCGAGCCCGAGCGGCTCGAGGCCACGGCGCCGCCGCTCGGGCTCGCCTCGGCGAACGCGATGGAGCGGCGGCAGACGCCGTGGACGGTGGGGCACGATCTGCTGGTGCTGTGGACCGACGGGCTCGTCGATGCGAAGAACGAGGCGGGGCAGCCGTTCGGCGAGGCGCGGCTGCTGGCGCAGGTGTGCGCGCATCGGACGGAGCGGCCGGAGCAGATCGTGAGCGCCGTGCTCGCCGAGGCCGAGGCCTTCGGCGCGCGGCCGGTGGACGACCGGACCCTCCTGGTGCTCAGGATCTAGCGTGCCGCGGGCCAAGCGGCGGCTCGGCCAGCACTTTCTCACCGATCCCCGTCTGCTCGGCCGCATCGCCGACGCGCTCGGCGCCGGCCCCGACGACACGGTCCTGGAGATCGGCCCGGGCCACGGCGGGCTCACGGGCGCGCTGGCCGAGCGGGCGGGGCGGGTCGTGGCGGTCGAGAAGGACCGGGAGCTGGTCCCGGCGCTGCGCGAGCGCTTTCCCGGGGTCACGGTGGTTGAAGACGATGCGCTCGAGGCCGACTGGCACGCGCTGGCCGGCCCGCATTTCCTGGTCGCGGGCAACATTCCCTACAACATCACGTCGCCGCTGATCGACAAGGCGCTGGAGCCGCCGCTGCCCACGCGCATCGTGTTCCTGGTCCAGAAGGAGGTCGCGGATCGGGTGACGGCGCGGCCGGGCACGCCGGAGTACGGTGCCCTCAGCGTCGGCGTCCAATCGGTCGCACGGGCGGAGCGGCTGTTCACGGTGCCGGCGGGCGCGTTTCAGCCGCGCCCCCAGGTGGATTCGGCGGTGTTGCGACTGACGCCGCTGGAAGCGTTGCTGGTGCCGGCGGAAATGCAGGGGAGACTCCGCCGGCTGGTGGTGGCGCTGTTCGGATTTCGCCGGAAGCAGCTCGCCCGCGGGCTGCGCGAGGTCACCGGGTGGCGCGCGGAGGAGGTGGCGACTCTGCTCGCACGCGCCGGGCTCGAGGCGACGGCCCGGCCCGAGGTGCTCGCCCCCGCGGAGTTCGCGCGGCTGCTTGGCGGACTCGTTGACGCGGGGTGGCCGGCGCGGTAGCTTTGTGAAATGTTTCACAATAATGCCCGTCATGCGTAAGGTCGCGGAGTCCACGGTCCGGCGCCTGTCGCTCTACCTGCGCTTTCTCGAGGAGTTCGAGGGACAGGGCATCGCCACCGTCAGCTCCGGCGCGCTCGCCTCGCGAGGCAGCACCACCTCGGCGCAGGTGCGGAAGGATCTCTCGTTCTTCGGGTCGTTCGGCAAGCGGGGGCTGGGCTATCCGGTGCCGGAGCTGGCCGACCGGCTGCGAGACATTCTGGGACTCGGCCGGCGATACCGGGTGGGGATGATCGGGGCGGGCAAGATCGGAAGCGCCCTGGTGCAGTACCGCGGGTTCCGGCAGCGCGGGTTCGACATCGTGGCGATCTACGACAGCGATCCGGCCAAGATCGGGCGGCAGTGGAACGGGCTGGTCATCGAGCACATCGACCAGCTCGAGCGCGACTTCGAGCGCCGGCCCCTCGACATGGCCGTGCTCGTGACACCGGGCGACGCGGCGCAGCCCGTCACCGACCGCCTGGTGAAACTGGGCGTCAAGGCCATCCTCAACTTCGCGCCCATCCAGCTCGTGGTGCCGGACGACGTGGTGGTCAAGAACGTCAACCTCGCGCTGGAGCTCGAAACGCTCAGCTACGCGCTCGCGAATCGCTGACGGTTACCGCAGCGTCGCCGCGGTGCGTGTTTCACCACGGAAGCACGGAAGGCACGAAAGCGACACGGAAGGGCTGTCGGAACGGATCGGTGAGCGGAGCCCACAACAACTTTGTTGTTGTCCGGATCCGAGGAACCTTCCCGAACCCGAGTCGTTCCGTGTAACCTCCGTGCCTTCCGTGCTTCCGTGGTGCAGCTGCCGAGCGGTGCCTGCGGTCGGCCATGCTGGCCGACCGGTCTTCTCCAGCGCCCGAACCACCGACCCAGGATTCCAACCGATGCGCGCCCTGGCCCACGTCGCCGCCCTGGTCCTCCTCTCCGCCGCGCCCGGCCGGCTGTGGGCGCAGGACGATGTCCTCGATGTTGTGATCCGGAACGGGCGGATCATCGACGGCACCGGCTCGCCATGGTATGCGGGGGATGTCGGGATTCGGGCGGGGCGCATCGCGGCGATCGGGTGGCTCGACGGTGCGGCGGCGCGGCAGACGGTGGATGCAGCTGGGCTGGTGGTGGCCCCGGGCTTCATCGACATGCTCGGCCAGTCGGAGCTGAGCATCCTGATCGAGCCGAGTCTCCCCTCCAAGATCTTCCAGGGCATCACCACCGAGATCACCGGTGAAGGCGGCTCGGCAGCGCCGCTCGACGATTCGATCATCGCCGCCGACCGCGCGGACTACGAGCACTACGGCATCACCCCCGACTGGCGCACGCTCGGCGAATACTTCGCCCGGCTGGAGCGCCAGGGGATCGGGATCAACCTGGCGAGCTACGTCGGCGCGACCCAGGTACGGATGATGGTCCTGGGCGACAGCAACCGCACGCCCAGCAGCGAGGAGCTCGAGCGCATGAAGACCCTCGTGCGGGATGCGATGCACGACGGCGCGGTCGGGGTCTCCACGGCGCTCCAGTACCCACCGGCGCCGTACGCCTCGACGGAGGAGCTGATCGCGCTCGCCGCCGAGGCGGCGAAGCTCGGCGGGGTGTACGCCACCCACATGCGCTCCGAAGGCGACCGGATCGATGCCGCCCTCGACGAGACCTTCCGCATCGGCCGGGAGGCGAGGATCCCGGTCGAGATCTGGCACCTCAAGGTGGCCGGGAAACGGAACTGGGGCCGGATGCCGCACGTGGTGGCGCGCATCGACTCGGCCCGGCGGGCGGGCATCGACGTCGCGGCCGACACCTACGCCTATCCCGCGTGGTTCAACTCGATGTCGGCGTTCGTGCCGCCCTGGGCCCACGATGGCGGCACCGCGAGCCTGCTCCAGCGGCTCCGGGATCCGGCCACCCGGCGCCGCATCCGCCGCGACATGCTCACACCCAGCACCACCTGGGACAATGAGTGGCAGGAGATTCCTGGTCCGCAGGCGGTCATCATCGGCGTGGTCCGCAACCCCGCGCTGGAGCCGTACCTCGGCAAGACGCTCGCCGAGGTGGCGGCGATGCGCCGCACCGACCCGCTGGAGACGCTGCTCGATCTGCTGGTCGAGGACGAGGCCGCGACGTCGGTGGCGGTCTTCGGCATGTCGGAGCGGGACGTAGCACTCGCGCTCGAGCAGCCGTGGGTCTCCATCGACAACGACTCGCAGGGCACGGCGCCCGACGGACTGCTGGGCCGGCTGCACCCGCACCCGCGGGCCTACGGCACCTTTCCCCGGATCCTCCGCAAGTACGTCCGCGAGCAGCATCGGCTCACGCTGGAAGAGGCCATTCGCAAGTTCAGCTCGCTCCCCGCCCAGCGGATGCGCCTGGGCGATCGGGGCGTCCTCAAAGTCGGCATGTGGGCCGACGTGGTCGTGTTCGACCCCGACAGCGTGCGCGACCGCGCCACCTTTGCCGATCCCAACCAGCTCTCGGAAGGCATGCGCTGGGTCCTGGTGAACGGGATCCCGGTCATCGCCGATGGGCAGGCGACGGGAGCGCTGCCGGGGCAGGTGCTTCGGGGGGCGGGATATCACGGGGAGTGACGGAAGACGTCCGCCCCCGCTACTTTCTCCCATGCCCGTCGACGTCACCTCCGAAATCGGCCCTCTCCACACGGTTCTGGTCCACACCCCCGGCCGCGAGCTCGAGGCGGTGACGCCGGGGAACCGCGAAGACTATCTCTACGACGACATCATCGATCTCGAGATCGCGCAGCGGGAGCACCGGCAATTCGTGTCGGTGCTGCGGCGGTTCGCGCGCGTATTTCAGGTGCGGGAGCTCCTGGCCGAGATCCTGGCGCAGCCGGAAGCGCGCGAGTTCCTGATCACCAAGACCAGGGACGTGCTCTCGTCCGACGCGCTGGCACAGCGACTCGGCACGCTTCCACCGGCCCAGATCGTGGACATGCTGATCGAGGGCACGCGGGAGGAGAGCGGGCCGATCGCGACGGCGCTCAATGAGGAAGGGTTCGCCTTCCCGCCGCTCCCGAACCTCTTCTTTCCGCGCGACATCGGGATGGTGATCGGGCGCCGGGTCGTGGTGGGCGCGATGCGCTACGACGTCCGCTGGACCGAGGAGCTGCTCATCAAGGCGCTGTTCACGTTCCATCCCGAGCTGGCCAACGAGGGGCTGCTGTACGACGGCTCGGAAGAGCGGCGGAACAACTACACCCTCGAGGGCGGGGACGTCCATTATCTGCGGCCCGACCTGCTGGTCGTCGGCTTCAGCGAGCGGAGCTCGCCCGCGGCGCTCGACGAGCTGTGCGACACGGTCTTCAGTCACGGCGCCGTCACCGACGTGATCGTGGTCGTGATGCCCAAGGCGCCCACGGCCATTCACCTCGACATGATCTTCACCCAGGTGGACCGCGAGCTGTGCGTCATCTACCCGCCGTTCTTCGTGGGGCCCGAGCGCCTGGCGGTGCTGCACCGCCGGAAAGGTGAGGACGGGGTGCGCGAGCGCCCCGACTTCTTCGCGGCGCTGCGCGAGGTGGACCTGCCCCTCGAGGCGGTCTTCGCGGGCGGCCAGCATCGCACCAGCCAGGAACGGGAGCAGTGGAGCTCGGCCTGCAACTTCCTGGCGGTGCGCCCGGGCACGATCGTGAGCTACCGGCGGAACGATCAGACGCTCTGCGAGCTGCAGGCCGCGGGCTTCCGGGCGGTGCCGGCGGTGAACTTCCTCGCTTTCGACGACTGGAGCGACGCGAAGCATCGCACCGTGATCACGATCGAGGGGACGGAGCTGGCACGGGGCGGCGGGGGCCCGCGCTGCATGTCGCTCCCGCTGCGCCGGGCACCGCTGTGATCGGCACCAGCTCGCACCCGGAGGGCACCCTCATCGGCCGGGTGCTCGAGGAGCTGCGCCAGGGTCCGTACCCCGCGGCGGCGCTCTGCCACCACGTGCTGGGCCTGCCCGGCGCTTCCGAGGCCGTGTGCGAGCGCGTCGCCATCGCGCTGCTCGGCGCCGACCCGAGGGTCCGCCGGCTGGCCGACGGGCGCTGGGGACTGGTGCCCGAGGCCCAGGGGTCGCCCCTGCTCGACGACTGCGCCTTCGCCGTGGTGGACGTGGAGACCACAGGGATGCGGCCCGGCGTCAGCGACCGGATCACCGAGATCGCGGTGGTCGTCGTCCACGGGTCGCGGCGCGAGGTCGTGTTCGAGTCGCTCATCAACCCGGGCCGGCCCATTCCGCCGGCGATCTGCGCGATCACCCGTATCACCAACGAAATGGTCCGTGAGGCTCCGTCGTTCGACGCCGTGGCCGACCAGGTGCTCGCGGCCCTGGCCGGCCGGATCTTCGTGGCGCACAACGCGCGGTTCGACTGGGGGTTCGTGAGCGCCGAGCTGAGGCGCGCCCGCGCGGTGGCACTCGACGGGCCGTTGCTCTGCACCGTGCGGCTCGCGCGCCGGCTGGTGAAAGGGGTGCGGTCGTGCGGGCTCGACAACCTGTCGCAGCACTTCGGGTTCGAGAACGCCGCGCGGCATCGCGCCGCCGGCGACGCCCTGGTGACGGCCGATCTGCTCCAGCGGCTGCTTCGCCTCGCGCGCGAGGAGGGCGCGGCCACCCTGCAGGACCTGGCCGCCATCGCCCAGCGGCGCACCGGTGCGGGGCGCAGGAAGCGGCGCGCCGCACCCTCCGAGCCGCGGGCCGACAGCGTCGCCGAGGGGCCGGCATGACGCTCGCCCGCAGCTTTACGGTCGGCGGCCTGCGCTGTCACCTGCTCGAGGGCGGCACCCAGTGGCTCGACGGCGGCGCGATGTTCGGCGTCGTCCCCTGGCCCCTCTGGAGCAAGCGGGTGCCATCGGACGAGCGGCGCCGCATTCCGCTCGCCATGCGGTGTCTGCTGGTGGAGCACCCGGACGGGCCGGTGCTGATCGATACCGCGCTGGGCAACAAGGAGGACGCGCGGTTCCTCGAGATCTACGGCGTGGCGAACACCGGCCTCGAGGGCGCCACCCAGCTCGAGGACGCGCTCGGCACCGCCGGCTTCCTGCCGCGCGACGTGCGGTGGGTCATCAACACGCACCTCCACTTCGACCACGCCGGCGGCAACACCACGCTCGACCCCGAGCTGGAGAACGACCCGCGCCGCCACGTCCGCCCCACCTTCCCCAACGCCACCTACGTGGTCCAGCGCGGCGAGCTGGAGTTCGCCCGGCAGACCAACGAGCGCACCCGCGCGAGCTATCTCCCGCACAACTTCGAGCCGGTGGCGGCGGCGGGGATGTGGCAGCTCCTCGAGGGCGACGGCGAGATCCTCCCGGGCATCTCGGCGCGCCTCACCCCCGGCCACGTCCCCTGGCACCAGGCCATCCTGGTGCGCGACAAGGGTGAAACGGCCGCCTTCATCGCCGACCTGATCCCCACGACCGCGCATCTCCCGCTTCCCTGGATCATGGGCTACGACCTCGAGCCGCTGCGGACCCTCGAGAGCAAGCGCGCCTTGCTCCGCGATGCGGTCCAAGGCGGCTGGCGCCTCGTCTTCGAGCACGATCCGGTGGTGGCGTCAGGGGTGCCGGTGGCCGCGGGAAAAGGGGTCGAACTGCGCGAGGAGCTGCTCGTCAGTCGTGAGTCGTCAGTCCTCAGCTCCCCTTCTGACGGCTGACGACTCACGACTGACGACTGCCGAGTTGACACCCCCTCCCGCTCCCACTACCTTCCGCCGTTCGCCAAGCGGGGAGGAGACTCCCCCACCCTCCGCCTGCCGGCCCGATGCCGCAGCGCACCGGGGTTCCCGGCAGTACCGCCGCCGGCCGGCCAAGGGGCCGCCCCGGCATTCGGCGTCTCGGGCACCCGGACTTTCGTGAGGGTGCCCGTTCCTATTTCCGGCCTGGAGGCGTCGCCCACTGTCATCGATCGACCGCGAAAAGCGAGTTCGCGTCAACCGCATGATCCGCATCAGCCCGGTGCGGGTGATCACGGCCAATGGCGAGCAGTTGGGCGTCCTGCCCATCGAGGAGGCGCTCGCCGCGGCCCAGGAACGCGGGCTGGACCTCGTGGAAGTGGCGCCCACCGCGCGCCCCCCCGTGGTCAAGATCATGGACTACGGCAAGTTCAAGTTCGAAGAGGCCAAGGCGGCGCGGGCGGCCAAGAAGAAGCAGCACGTCATTCAGTTGAAGGAAGTGAAGTACCGGCCGGGCATTGACGATCACGATTTCGACTTCAAGACCCGCCACGCCCGCGAGTTCCTGGGCGACGGGAACAAGGTCAAGGTGACGATGATGTTCCGCGGCCGGCAGATCGCCCACCTCGATCTGGGCAAAGCGGTGCTGGACCGGGTAGCGGCCAGTCTCGCCGACGTCGGCAAGGTCGAGAGCGACGCGAAGCTGGAAGGGCGCAATATGACGATGGTCATTGCCCCGAGGTAGGGAGGCGGACGGAGACGACGGAGAGGACGGAGAGGGGCAGCGGAAATCGGAGGGTTTGGGTGCATGGAGCGACCGCTCCGTCCTCTCCGTCGTCTCCGTCCTCTCCGTCGCGACCAACGGGAGTACCATGCCCAAGCAGAAGACCAAGCGCGCGGCGATGAAGCGCTTCAAGAAGACCGGGACCGGGAAACTGAAGCGCTGGCACGCCAACCACAGCCATATCCTGACCAAGAAGACCCGGAAGCGGAAGAACCGGCTCACCAAGAGTGATCTCGTGAGCTCGGCCGATTTCCCGCGGGTCAACCGCCTTCTGCAGGCCTAAGGAGCGACCATGCCTCGCGTCAAGAGTGGTGTCGCCCACCACGCCCGGAAGAAAAAGGTCATGGAGGCCGCCAAGGGCGCCCGCGGCGCCCGGAGCAAGCTGTACAAGTCGGCCAAGGAGACCACCGAGCGCGGGATGCGGTACGCCTACCGCGACCGGCGCAAGAAGAAGTCCGACTTTCGCGCGCTCTGGATCACCCGGATCAACGCGGCGGCGCGCGTGCACGGGCTGAGCTACAGCCGGCTTGTCGCCGGGCTCAAGCGCGGCGGGGTCGAGATCAACCGGAAGATCCTGGCCGATCTGGCCGTGCGCGACGCCGACGCCTTCGGGCGCCTGGCCGAGGTGGCCAGGAACAACCAGTAGCGAGCTGGGCCGCACCGGCGCGCCCCGAGGTGCGCCGTTCCTTCGCCCGAATGGGGCCGTTCGCGCTCGGCGGGCGGCCCCATTCGCGCTTGGTGCGCATCCAGCGATGCGAGAGGACTTGTCATTCGGAGACCGACGACGATCTTGGGCCATCCATGAGTGACACCAGCGGCTATCCCGACCTCGACGCGCTCCTGCCCCGGCTCGTGGCGGTGCCCACGCTCGATGCCGCCGCGCTCGAGGCCGAGCAGGTCGCCGTGCTCGGCAGGAAGAGCGGCGCGCTCACCGCCGCGCTCAAGGCCGTGGCCTCGCTCCCGGTCGAGGAGCGGCGGCGCTACGGCGCCGCCGTCAACGCGCTCAAGGCACGCTTCGAGGCGGCGTTCGCCGCGCGCACCGAGGCGCTCGAGGCGGAGCGCCGCCGCCGCGACGCCGCGGGCCTCGATCTCACCATGCCCGGCCGCCGGCGCTGGGCGGGCGCCGAGCATCCGGTCACCCGGGTGGTGGACGAGATCGTCGGCATCTTCCGCGAGCTCGGATTCGCCGTGGCCGTTGGCCCCGAGGTCGAGACCGAGTGGTACAACTTCCTCGCGCTCAACTTCCCGCCCGACCACCCGGCGATGGACATGCACGACACGCTCT